>JAJZTG010000004.1 GCA_021849125.1 bacterium
CACGCGACCACATGTGATGCCGCCAGTGCGCTAAGATACGGATATGATCCGCAGCGTCGCTCGACCGCAATCCCTCGCCTGGCATCGGAGCCACACGAAGCGCTATAAGCGCAGTTGGGCGCTCATGGGCGGCATCCTGTTCGTCGCGCTCATGCTCGTCGCTGCCGGCTACTTCAGCGGTGTCGAGTGGTTCTCGCTCACTGAGGCGATCTTCCATACGACGTATCGTCTCGCGATTGCCTACGCGATCGCCCTTTTCTTCGGTGTCCTTATCGCGCTTCTCGTCGGATGGAGCCCTCTGGCTGATCTCCTCTTCCCTGTGTTCGATATCGCCCAGAATCTTCCTTCCTTCGCACTTATCCCGCTTTTCATCTACTTCTTCGGTTTCAGCGACCAGATGATCATCTTCTTCGCGGTGAGCTCGATCATCTGGCCGATCCTTTTCTCGGTCCTCACCGCGATCCGAAGCGCGCACGCTAACCTGAACGATGCGGCGACCATCTTCGGCGCACGCGGCTGGCGACGCGTACCTTTCTACCTCACGCCGCTTTCCTATCCGGCGATACTTACCGGTTCGATCGTGGGTATCGCTATCGGCTGGGAAACCGTCATCGGTGCGGAGATCATCGCGAACATCGCAGGCTTCGGGGCTTTCATAAAAGATGCGGGGGTGACCGGCGTAAGCCATGCCGCGATCGCTGGCATGCTCGCGATCCTCGTGATCGTCTTTATCGTGAACCGTCTCGTATGGGCCCCTCTTCTCTCGGGAAGCAGCAAACGCTATGCCGAATGACCGCACCGAACCCGCTCTCGTCCTTTCGCGCGTAAGCGCGAGCTTCCTCGACGACCATAAGACGAGTCCGGCGCTCAAGGATGTTTCCTTTTCCGTACCAGAAAGCTCATTCACTTCGATCATCGGGCCTTCGGGCGCAGGCAAATCGACCTTGCTGCGCGTCATCCTCGGCCTCATGCCGAGCACGAGCGGGACGATCGTCCGTAATTTCAACCGCCCGGCGATGGTTTTCCAGAACTATGCTATCTTCCCGTGGCTTACGACGCTCGACAACGTCGCCTTCGGCCTCAAGATGGCAGGGGTGCCGAAAAAAGAACGGGAACGCATCGCACGAGAAAAACTGAAGGAGGTCGGCCTTGTCGGTGTCGACGACCGCTACCCGATCGCGCTCTCGGGCGGCCAGCGCCAGCGGGTCGGCCTCGCCCGTGCGCTCGCGGTCTCTCCCGATCTCCTCATCCTTGACGAACCGTTCTCAAATCTCGATACCATAACCGCTGAAGCTCTTAAGCTGGACCTCCTTAAGATCTGGGAGAATTACGGCATGACCGTCCTTATGGTAAATCACCTCATTCCCGATGCGGTCGAGCTCTCTGATCAGATCATCATCATGGGTGCGCATCCAGGACACGTGGAAGACGTGTTCTCGATCGACCTGCCTCGCCCGCGCGATATTCGCGCCACTCCTTTCTTCATCCAAGTCGACCGTCTTACCGAGAGGATCCGGAAGATCTCCTAAGCTTTCTTATCGCGTCGTGTGACTGCAGCTTTCAGAAATTCCGTAAAAAGCGGATGGGGCGAGAGCGGGCGTGCCTGGAGCTCCGGGTGAAACTGCGTACCGAGCATGAAAGGATGCACCTCTTTCGGCAGCTCAGCGATTTCCATGAGGACACCGTCCGGTGAGGTGCCCGAGAAGACAAGACCTTCCTTTTCGAGACGTTCCACGTACTCAGGGTTGATCTCGTAGCGATGGCGATGGCGTTCTTCGACCGTCTCGCTCTTGTAGGCACTGCGTGCGATCGTCCCCTTCTTGATACGGGCCGGATACGCGCCGAGACGCATCGTTCCGCCGTACTTCTGATTGGTGATGAGATCCTTCTGTTCAGGCATCACGTCGACGACCGGTTCGGTGGCGTTCTTCTTGATCTCGGTCGTAGTCGCCTCCTTGAGGCCGAGCACGTTGCGTGCGTATTCGATCACCATGAGCTGCATGCCGTAGCAGAGCCCGAAATACGGGATCTTCTTCTCGCGCGCGAAACGTATCGCGCGGATCTTGCCTTCGATGCCTGTCTCGCCGAAACCACCCGGCACGATGATGCCATCAAAGCCGGGAAGGATCTTGCCGACGTTCGCGCCCTCTTTGTCGAACTCTTTCGAGTTGATCCAGGTGATCTTCGCGCGCTGCCCGATCTTCGCGGCAGAGAACTTGATCGCCTCGATGACCGAAAGGTATGCATCGGAAAGGACGAAATCGCCCGTATCGAAATATTTTCCTACGACCGCGATCTTCAGCTCGGGAGCAGAACCGTCGGTCGCCGCAGTGACGAACTTCTTCCATGCGGCAAGTGACGCTTTGCGCTTATCCGGCAAGTGAAGCGCGTCGAGAAGCGCGTCGGAGAGCTTGTCTTTCTCGAAGTTGAGCGGGGCTTCGTAGATGCTCTTGATGTCCGGAGCTGAGATGACGCGCTCCTTGTGGACGTTACAGGCGATCGCGATCTTCTCCTTGCGCTTATCGTCGATCGGCTGCGGAGCGCGCGCGATGATGAAGTCGGCTTGGACGCCATAGGAGTTCAGCTCACGAACGGCATGCTGCGTCGGGCGGGTCTTCATCTCGCCGATGGTACTCGGCACCGGTAAGTACGAGACCATCACGAAGGTGACATCGTCGGGCTGACGCATCTTGAGCTCGCGTGCAGCATCGATGAAAAGCGCGTTCTGGAAATCGCCGATCGTACCGCCGATCTCGATGACGGAGATCTGGCTCCCGCTTACTTCCGCCGCTTGCCTGATACGGCGCATGATCTCATCGCGCACATGCGGGATGGCTTCGACACACTTGCCGCCGTAACCCAAGGCGCGCTCTTGAGCGATCACTGACTGATATACCATGCCGCTCGTCATGTAGTCGTCGCTCGTGAGATCGCGGCCGAGGAAGCGTTCGTAGTTGCCCATATCCTGATCGGTCTCGAGTCCGCTCTTCAGGACGAAGGTCTCGCCGTGCTCGGTCGGATTCATCGTGCCGGCGTCGACGTTCAGATAGGGATCGACTTTCACGAGATTCACCGGATATCCCTTCTGTTGGAGAAGAAGACCGATCGATGAAGTGACGACGCCTTTCCCCACGCCGCTCATAACGCCCCCGAGGACGAATATGTACTTGTGACCCTTCCCTGTCATACCTATACCTTCAGATATTTACGGATAGCGAGAACGGACGCTACGGCGCCAAGCGCGATACCGGAAAGCATGAGGAGAAGGAAGACCTCGATGAAATGATGGCCATAATACGCGGCGACATTAAATCCGCCGAACCAATCGGAAGATCGCATGCCGGCGTACCAGGTCATAGGCCAAAGAAGGAGCAGGACGATGCTTGCCGCGATGATGCCGGTAATGACGCCGGTCACGATGAACGGTCCTTGTACGTATGCGCCGCTTGCGCCCACGAGCCGCATGACCGCGATCTCGTCGCGTGCGACGTAGATCGCGAGACGGACGGTCGCGAAAGCGATGAGGATCGAAGCTATGGCGAAGAGAATCACGACGGCGAAACCGATCTCCCTTGTCGCCTTGATCGCGACCGAGAGCCGATTGATGACCTCCTTATTCTGCGCATAGTTGATGCGATCGATGATCGACGTCCCTCCCGAAGAAAGCGCAGGCGACGCTTCGAGGAATTGGACGATGCTCTCGTACTCCGAAGGGTCCTTCGCTCGGATCTCGAGCGAGGCATCAAGCGGGTTCCCGCCGAGCTCATCAAGCGCCTGGAGCGTGAGCTGGTCGGTCGCATGACGTTCGCGGAATGCGGCGAGCGCATCTTCAGCTGAGGTATAGGAAACGTTTGCTACTTGCGGGAGCTTCTCGATCTGGCTCTTTACCGAGAGGATGTCGGCTTCGCTCGCGCTCGTAACGAAATACACCGACACGTCCACTTTGTCCTTGATCGTATCGAGCGTGAACGTGAGGAGCGCGGAGAGGAAGATGAGTGAACCGATGATCGAAAGGGTCACCGTCATGATGAGGACGGTTGCAGCAGAGACGGCCCCGCCTCGCATGAAACTTTTCGCACCGCTGCCGAGCACCCGTTTGAAAATCATCCAATCCATAGTGATTACAGTATATACTTCCCGGTCGCGTCATCGCGCACGATCTTGCCGCGGTCGATGGTGATGACTCGCTTCCCGACCGCTTCGACGATGCCTTTGTTGTGCGTCGTGATGATGACGGTCGTGCCGAGCTCATTGACCTTCTTCAGGATCTCGACGATCTCATACGTGTTGATCGGGTCGAGATTGCCGGTCGGCTCGTCGGCGATGATGAGATCAGGCTGGTTGATGATCGCACGACCGATGGCGACACGCTGCTTCTCACCGCCTGAAAGCTGGTCGGGGAAATGACGGGCTTTGTCGGATAGGTTTACGAGCTCAAGGATGTAAGGCACGTCGCTTGCGATCTCTTCATCGGTACGACCTGCCGCTTCCATGGCAAAGGCGATGTTCTCGTACGCGGTCTTATTAGGGATGAGGCGGAAATCCTGGAAGACCATGCCGATACGGCGACGGTAGTGGTGCAGTGCGGAGTTGGGCAAATCGTTCACATCGACCGACTCAAAGAAGACATTTCCTTCTGATGGGCGCTCCTCAGCGAGCAGGAGTTTGAGGAGGGTGGTCTTGCCGGCGCCTGAGTGGCCGACGATAGAAAGGAATTCCTTAGGGGCGACGGAGAGCGTGACGTCCTCGAGGGCTGCCAGGTCACCGTATTTCTTCGTCACCTTATCGAAATAAATCATCTCGTCCTCCATTGTACCCCGCGCTGGTCCGCTTTCAAAGCAACGTAGGCGCTGCCTCTCCTAGGAGGCATGGGGATAAGGGTTATTCGTCCGCCGTATCGCCTGCGACTACCGCGTCGATAAAGGGATCAAGGTCACCTTCGAGCACTTTTTCCGGATTTCCTGACTCGTGGCCAGTACGATGGTCTTTCACCATCTTGTACGGATGGAGCACATAGGAGCGAATCTGACTCCCCCACTCGTTCGCGGTCGTCGCGGCGATAGAGCGGCCCTTGGCAGCCGCTTCGCGTTCGGCTTCTTCCTTGGCGAAGATCTTTGCGGCAAGGAGCGCGAAGGCTTTCTCGCGATTAGCCTGCTGGCTGCGCTCGCTTGAGACGTGCACTGAGAGGCCGGTCGGCTTGTGAAGGAGCCGTACGGCCGTCTCGACCTTGTTCACGTTCTGCCCGCCCGCGCCTCCGGCGCGGGCAAACGTCATCTCTACATCAGACGGATCGATACTCACGTCTTCATTTGCTGCAAGCACCGGCAGCACCTCGACAAGCGCGAAGCTCGTCTGACGTTTTGCGTTCGCATTGAAGGGCGAGATGCGCACGAGACGATGCACGCCTGCTTCGTGCTTGAGACGGCCATAGGCGCCAGGACCCGAAACCTCGATAAGCACGTTCCGATATCCGCCGTGCGGATTCTCATTGCCGTGGAGCTCGTGCGTACGCCAGCCTTTGCTTGCAGCATACCCTTCGTACATGCGCCTGAGCATCCGTGCGAAGTCTTCGGCATCATCACCACCCGCACCCGCGAGGATTGCAAGAGTCGCGTTCCCGCTGTCGTGAGGATCGCCAGAGCCGCCCTCCTTGAGCGACTGGTACTCTGCGACCGCACGCTGTGCCGCATCCTTGTCTGCCCAGAAATCGGGCGATGCCATCATCGCTTCGAGTTCTGTAATCCGCGTTTCTCGGGATTCGTCCATATATAGAGAGAGTGTAAACGAAAAACGCCGGTTCCGCGATGCGGAACCGGCGTCCTTTGGAGCCGGAGGTCGGGCTTGAACCGACGACCTATGGTTTACGATACCATTGCTCTACCAACTGAGCTACTCCGGCAATCTGTTTATTTTAGCCTGATTAACCCCTTTGTGGACGACACTGGCCACAGGCCTTCCACCAACTGAGCTACTCCTGCAGAAATGCACTTTTGCGAGTCTATCGCAAAAACTGTCCTACGAACAGTGAGCCGGGAGTCGGGATTGAACCGACGACCCCCACCTTACCATGGTGGTGCTCTACCAACTGAGCTATCCCGGCATCGCACGCACGGTGCGTACTACGAGAGTACGCTATTTCTTCCCTTCTTTCAACCGCATAAAAGCAGGAAGCCCCTTCCGGTGCTTCCTGCTTTTATGCGCGAGAGACGAGCTCGGTCAGGAATAATTTGTTCGCCGTCGCTCACAAATTTTCACGACCCTGCCTCGCTATGCTCGCATACAGCTCCGGCTTTCGAGTTCCTTTTTGAGCTGCGCTCAAAACTCTCGCTTCGTAAAGCAAAACACGCCGACGAGGCGTGTTTTGCTAACTGCGCGAGAGACGGGACTCGAACCCGCAACCTTCCGCGTGACAGGCGGATGCTCTAACCAGTTGAGCTACTCCCGCAAGCGAGGGTCGAAATAAAGCTGGCTTTCATTTCACCCGAGCGCAGCGGGTGCAAGCCTGAAAGGCTTACTCCCACAAAGTGAGGCAAACAAAGCGCGAAGCGCAACCCGTGAGAGACGCAGAAAATCACATGCTTTTGTGATTTTCTGCGGGTCGAGCGGGTTGGCGCCCCAAGGCGCCTGTTTCGCCGAACGCCGCAGGGAGAAGGCTTTGCCTACTACCGCAACGGTTTTTGCATCTTACCAGAATGCTCTCGGATTGTCTCCTTTTGATACGGGTGCCGGGGGGCGGGAATGATCCGCCGACCTTAGCGTTATGAATGCTACGCTCTAACCAACTGAGCTACCCCGGCAAAGTGAGGCAAACGAAGCGCGGAGCGCGACTCCGTGAGGGTCGTGAGAAAATCGCGCTCAAGAGTGATTTTATCACGAGACGAAACGAAGTCGGGCCGAAGGCCCGTTTCGCCGAACGTCGCCGGGGTATGGGCATTTCCATACCACGGCAATCCTACGAGACTACCAGATTTATGCGGGTAGCTCAACGATGAAAGTCGAACCCTTCTCAGCCCCTTCCGACTCTGCACGGATCGTACCGCCATGCGCTTCCGTGACTTGCTTAGCGATGAAAAGGCCGTAGCCGGTCGAGTTCACGTTCACCTTCTGCGAATCCTTTCCGTGGCCTCCTTCGGTAAAGAGGTGTGCCTTGTCCTCATCGGTAATACCGACACCCGTGTCTTTCACGCTGAAGACGTACTTGCCTTCGACCTTCTGGAGCGACACGGTTATCGAGCCTGTCGGCGTATAGTTGACCGCATTATCGATCAGGTTACGAAGCACATGATCCCCGATCTCGCCCCGATCGCCCATCATGGCGAATGCACCCTCAGGAGCCGTAAACGCAAGCGTGAGCCCCTTTACTTCCGCAGCCTGGCGTGCCTTCTCGACAGAATCTTGAACGAGTTCCTTCAGATCAAACGGTTCCTTCTTGAACGTGGTCGTTCCGCGCTTCAGGTTCGATGCCTTCAAGATATCGCTCACGCTCGTGACGCCATCTTCAGCATCCTGAAGCGCACGTACGACGAACGGCTTCATGGTTTCGGAAAGTTCACCCAAATCGCCATCGACCAGGAGCGAGAAGACGCCCTGAGCCTTCGTAAGATACCCCTTCACCTCGTGCCCGATGAAGTGGATGAGCCCCTCCTGCCGCTCATTGGTCTCCTTGAGCTCTTCGGTAAGCTGTCGCAGGCTTAGCGTATCTTGTACGATCCGCACGCTCCCGAGAAGGACGACGAGGAAAGCCGCGATATTAATCGCAATAGCGCTTGCAGAGGTTGAATAGAGGATATTCACGAAACTGAATACCGTGACCATGAAGCCCAAGAACGCAGTCGTCGCGACCTTCAGATTAAAAAGATGGTGCTTATAGATCGCATATGACGTAAGAGCGACAAAGGGTAAAAGGAAGAGTGCGCCGAGCGGAACGAAGCCCGATTCGTTGAAGGCCGCCGGTAGGATGAAATTGAAGGTGAGGAGGAACGTAAACGTGATCGCCATGCCAATGATCACCATCGTATACGGTTGCCGCTCCCCTTTCGGAGCTCGCATCGTATTGCGCACCAAGCGCCAGATCGCCGTAGCTATGAGATAGAACACAACTATGCCGAAAAGCGGCATCGCGATGCCTGGCTGAAGTCCATAGATCGTCCCGCTTGCCGTCACGCTCGTCACGCGTTCAAAGACATACGGGGTAAGTGCCAAGATAGAGACCGTACCCACGACCGGAATGAGCACGTACATGCCCCATCTCGACTCAAGATAGTGCTCATCGGGAAAGACGGTGGTGAGGTGGTAGAACGTGTACGCATGCCAGACTGCAAAGAACATCACTCCGCGCAAGAGCCAGAACGCGAGGTCTCCTGCTGGCAGCTGATATGAGACGTAATTGAAGATGCTCCAAAAGACCGTTATGCCAGCGAAATAGAAAAAAGCACGGTTCGTCGCGGAGCGCGGATTATGAAAGAGGATAACGAAACCGAGCAAGCCAATACCTGCGACCGCGATGCCTACCGAAAGAAGATCGAGATTAAGGAATCCATCCATAGGAATCTACCGGCAGATCACTTCTGATGATCTGCGCGAGTCAGGCCGCTATCGAATGAGAAAGCGTACCGTCCCGACGATAGCGGACGCCCGAGCACGATTGCCTTGGCAGCATAGCAAAGGGCGGCACCGCGCATGAATGACGATTCGGCGAGCTGTGGGATGCCGACGAGCGTCTCTCCGAACTGTGCGAATGATTCGACCAATCGGGTATCAAGATATTCTGTGCCCATGAAATCGCGCGCAAGCGCCACCTTCTCTTGCGGCGTCTTCGGCGGTATCCCGCCGGCGATGGCCGCGCGAACATGTTCTGGGAGAAGTCCGTTGAGGATAGGCGTATCCGGCTCAAGATCATACCGCTCGACATCGAGAAGGACACCCTCTCCGTTGCCCGTCACCATGATGACCGGGACGCCGTGCTCGCGCGCCACTTCGCGCACTCGAAGCTTGAGCGGTAACGCATCCATCTCTTCGACCAGCAGATCGATCTTCGGGTCCGCGATGAATGCTTCGATCGTATCCAACGCAAGGCCCTGTTCCCAAAGCTCCACGTCGTAGTAGGGGTCGACTTCAAGGATCTGCTGCGCCGAAAGAGTGGCTTTGTTCATGCCGAGGTCAGGCAGCCCGGCGCGGAAACGGTTCAGGTTCGTTACCGAGAGCTCATCCAGATCGGCAAGCTTGACCGTGTGAGCCCCTCCTTCAAGCGCGATGCAGAGCGCGCCAGGATTACCGACATTGAGTCCTGCGAAACCGATCTTCGCCTGTGCGAAACGTGCCTGTTCGTCCGAGGTCAGAAGGTTGCGGTTCCGATTAGTGCGCAATTCACGATAGGCCTCGGGACCGACGATACGCACGAGGCTCTTCCTCCATGGGTATACGGCGACGAATTCGCCAGGTTCCGTCGTGAGCGCGGCTGGCTCTGACCCGACCGACTGCGGATCGCGTATATCAGCCAATTCCTTGCATTGCTCGTCATAAGTATCGACGAAGGCATACCCCTCTTCACGCAGTTTCGCGATGACTGACGCATCCTCGCTCTCCTGCGGATTAAGAAGTCGGACGGAAAAAGAGCTCGTCATGATTATGTAAGCTTAGCATCGACTGCGACGCGCGGCGTGCGCCAAGACACTTCCCCTGGCAGTTTGCCGGCCACAAAGACGAATTGGAGCGGCTCGGCAAACCCGAACACCGCACCGACTTCCGCGCGCGTATCAGGATATTCGATCGAAGCCACGAATACGGAATAATCGAACGCATGCGCCGTAAGCGTCAACGCAGCATGCGATGCGGCATACCCGACCGAAAGCCATCCTGAAATACCCTCTTCTGCGGAAAAACCGAACGCTGCTGGCGCGGATGCGATGGATCCACGATTAAGCTTCGCGAGCACTTTCCCCATGTTTACGAAACGGATGACCGTCGGGAGGATCCAGCTCATGATAAGCGGCTGATTGAGCGTGTAGCCCGGCAAACCGGTCTTGCGTGGCGATCCGGTCGGCGTTATCCATTTCGACATCTCTCGTCGGAAGGCCGGTCGCGCGTAGACTCTCATCATGTTCTTCGCCGTCGCTTCAGCGATAGTATTCCGTGCGACCTCATCCGTAACCGCACGCACGACACACTGCTCGGCAATTCTTCCTGGAATTGCAAGCGCCTCAGCAAGCACGTCTTGAGGGATTACCTCTTTACCGAAAAGGCCGCGCCGATTCCTTCGTGTGAAAATGGCTTCCGCAAGCGAGGAAGTGCTTGCGCTTTTAGTCGCTGGAGAGAAGCTTATTTCGGCAAGATACTCGCTGCCGTCCCCAAGCGTGATCTGCGGATCCATCGAGAGCCACTTGGCCAGCTGCTCTATGTGATGAATGAGAAAACCGATACTCACATGCGTATAGCGATACTGCGGATCCGACTGCGGCAATACGATAGCAGTGTCGCGCAGGATGCGAAGGCGGTTGTGCTTGAGATCGAAAAGCCAAGGTTGGCTGTTGTGTGTCGATGGTGCGCGTACGGCGGCCGTAAGCAACTGCTTGATTTGCTCCTCAATGCTCCCAGCAAACGGAAAACGTTCCTCAAAAGTTGTTGCGTTCATGGTAATTATCGCGTTTTATGCACCCATTGCTGCTTGATACCTGGCTTAAAGTATAGCGGATCCTCATGCGGCCAAAAGACGAGTTTTGGTTCTGCGCGCTTGCCGATAAAATCGGAGAGCTCGCGGAACTCTGAGTTCTTTTCGCGCAAGCTCTTTACGATTTCAGCAAGCAGCTTCGCGGCAAGCGCGTTTGATATCACTCTGCCCGGTTTCTTTTCGATATTGATCTCGATATATTGATCCTGCTGATCATCATATTTCGTAATGAGCGTAAGCTTTCCGGTCACTTCACTGTTGAATCGATTATCAAGCAGCACCTCCTTGATAGTCTCAGGATAGACTTGCAGGCCATAGAGGGTAGTCGCCAGGTCGATGCGTTCGAACACATAGACGAACGGGAGTTCAAGAATTGTTTTGTCGACACCTGCCTTACGCGCCTCCTTTTTGAGATCAATGCCGTGTGCCTTGAAGCGCTCTATGAGCTCATCGAACGTGTAGACGCCGCCATGATCCCCTATCGAGTAACGCATGAGCGGTATCGCGCTGTCACCCGAGATGAGGATCTCTCCGTTTTGCGCCTCGAAGGATACGAATTCCGGAATGTATTGCGCCAAAGTCGGCGTTTTCGTAATGCCGTCGAAAAGGTCTGCAAAGAGCTCCTTATGCTTCACCGCCAAGCGTCGCGCCAAGATCGAGAGCGGCGTCTCAAATGCCATAGTCCCCAAATCGGCGCTGCCATAGATATTTACGGTATCGGTAAGCGGATTCTTTATGCCGACGAGCTTCGCCAAGTGATCGCGGAAATTCTCGGTAAAGGCTTCAGCGGCAAAGAGAAGCTTCACCGTGTGCTTTTTGAAAGAAATGCCTTGTGCTCGTGCGGCATCAATGACGTCTTTCAAGAAAGGCGGGTAGCCAGCGAGGATGAGCTGGTCGTACTGCGGCGCGATGTCCGTCAACGCTTTCAGTATCTCGTTCTTATTGATGCCAGGCGTAAGGATGGCAAGCGGATAGCCGCGACGACCCATGAGCTCGAAAGCCTGATAGGTGATAACCCCGCCGATCCACACGCCCATGCCGAAACAGACGATGACCAGCGTCGATTTCTCAGGCGAGAGCGAACTGTTCGAGAAGAACATCTCGTGGATGAGGGACGATTGGTTATCGACTGCCTGCGAGCGTGCGAAATACGTCGGGGTGCCGGTTGAGCCGGATGTCGAGGTGAGTACCTGTGACGAACGTGTCGTGCCATCCCAGAAAAGTTTTGAAAACGGGTTGCGGTGCAAATAGTTTTTCTTAGTGAGGATCGGCGCATTCGCAGGTGTCATCCCTGCGCGAAGCATCTTCCGATATGCTGGCACCTGCTTTGCCATGCGTTCAAAAAGCGTCGCTCTATGCTTCTTCTGTGCTCGTGTAAATGATGAGCTTGAGCGTTTACGCAGCCGGGCAATCTGCGAAGAAAACGGTAGACGACCATCCTTCATATTTCCTGACTGTACCATAGGACTCCCTCACTAAATTTCATTTCCAGCCGAGTGCCGTAATTCCTTACTTGTCGATACTTATGCCTTAAATAGATCGCGGCAAGCTCATTGCCGTAGCGGTAGGTATTGAGAAATGACTATGCATCCCCATCGATTCCCGTTAGTTCCCCCTGTCTCTTTCTTCATGCCATTCTAAGTATGCACATAACCCTGGCTACATCGCCAATGTTGAGAGGTATGATTCAAATTATGAATACCATACAAAATTCTTCCTTCGCAGCAGCGCGTTTCTTCTTTTCTGACACCCGAAGCGCCTCGTTCTGGCTTCTCGTCCGGCTCTATATCGGCTGGATCTGGCTTTCGGCCGGTTGGGAGAAAGCATCCAATCCTGCATGGTTCGGATCGGATGCCGGCGCATCGATCAACGGTTTCGTCTTGGGTGCGCTCGCGAAGACTACCGGCGCTCATCCTGATGTCCAAGGATGGTACGCTTCGTTCCTCATGCACGTGATGCTTCCCCACCCGATGGCGTGGGCAAACGCGATAACCCTCGGTGAAATCCTCGTCGGACTCGGTCTCATCGTCGGACTCTTCACCGCCGCAGCTGCATTCTTCGGTTTCTTCATGAATATGAATTTCTTGCTCGCGGGTACCGTAAGCGTGAACCCGGTCATGCTCCTTTGCGCTATCGGGCTCATGTGCGCGCACCGCGTCGCAGGCTACTGGGGTCTCGATCGTTTCGCAAAACGCTGGTACCGCAAGACGTCAGCAGGCCCTCTTACTTCATAAAACACCCTCTGCTTGATCGATGGTGACCTGCCGCATCAAGCGGCACCTCTCTCTGCTATAGTTTCTAGATGATGGAGCCTACGATACGAAATTCGGAAGCGCTCGCGAAAACAGAGTTACGTCGCGATGCGCTCGCTATCGCCGAAGCCGGGTTCGCTGCCGTACAGACGAGCACTGCTCTGCATCGCGAGCTCCGTGTCGAAGGCGAGACACTCCACATCGGCGAGCGTACGTACCCGATCGAAAACCGCCGCATCTACTTCGTCGGTATCGGTAAATGCGCGATCGATGCGGCGCACGAGATCGAAGAAGTGCTCGGTGATCGCCTCACGGCAGGCATCGCGCTCGATGTCTCCCCCATCGAGGAGCACAAGCTTCGCAAGATCGTCCCGTATATCGGCACGCATCCGCTCCCGAGCGAGACGAACGAACGCGCGACCGAAAGCATCCTGGGACTTCTCGGCATGTGTGAAGAAAAGGACCTCGTCCTCATGCTCATCTCAGGCGGCGGCTCGACCTTGCTATGCCTCCACGAAGATTCCAAGCTCTGTCTTAGCGAAGCTGTGCTTTTCTCCAGCCTTACGAAAGCTGGAGTCACGATCCAAGAGATGAATACGGTGCGTAAGCATATTTCGCCGGCACGCGGCGGCGGACTCGCGAAAGCAGCCTATCCGGCGGAAGTCATCGCGCTCATCGTCTCGGATGTGCCCGGGAACGATATCGTGCATGTCGCTTCCGGACCGACGATCCTCGACACTTCGACGATCGCTGACGCACAAGCTGTCCTTGACCGGCACCGGATCACCCTGCCCCAAGGCATCATCCTTGAGGAGACACCGAAGGAACCTAGGTATTTCGAACACGTAGCGAACGTCCTCTTCCTTTCAAATGAAGACGTCCTCCGTGCGATGCAAGAGGAAGGCGAGCGTCGTGGATATGCCGTAACCGTCGTCGATAACCGGATTACGGGAGAGGCGCGTGACGTGGGTCAACGCATCATCGCAAAGCTGCACGAGGCCCCGACACGATCGCTCCTCCTCTACGCAGGCGAGACGACCGTCACGCTCAGCGACGGGCACGGCAAAGGCGGGCGCAATCAGGAAATGGCGCTCGCGGCGCTCGAGACTGTCGATGATGACGAACTCCTCCTCCCCTTCGCGTCCGACGGACACGATAACAGCGATTACGCGGGAGCTATCGCGGATACGACGACGTGCGTGCACGCCGAAGAGAAAGGTATCGTTCCTGCCGACTACCTCGCGGGGCATCGCTCATATGATTTCTTTTCCACGACTGGTGACGCTCTCGAAACCGGCTATACCGGCTCGAACGTGTCCGACCTTATCATCGCGATAAAACACTAGCACCATGAACGATCCTTTCATCCTTTGGTTCGAAGACGTAAGCATGGACAATGTCAGACAGGTCGGCGGCAAGAACGCTTCCCTGGGCGAGCTCATCCGTGCGGTCGAGCCCAAAGGGGTCCGTATCCCGCACGGCTTCGCCGTTACCGCTGCGGCGTATCAGCACTACCTCAAAGAGACCGGGCTCGCCATTTTCATAAAACAGACGCTCAAAGGGCTCGATACCAAGGACCTGAAAGCGCTCGCGGCGGCGGGATCAGCGATCCGCAAGAAGATGCGCGCGACCGCGCTCCCGAAAGATCTCGAGAAAGAGATCCGTAAAGCCTACGCGAAGATGGAAAAGAAATACGGTGCGAGCACGGATGTCGCCGTACGCTCCAGCGCGACCGCAGAAGACCTGCCGGGTGCGTCATTCGCCGGAGAGCAAGAGACCTACCTCAACATCCGCGGCGCTGATGATGTCGTACGTGCCGCTATCTGGACGATGGCCTCCCTCTTCACCGACCGCGCGATCTCCTACCGCGCGCACCGTGGCTTCGATCATATGAAGGTCTCGCTCTCGGTGGGCGTGCAGAAGATGGTACGGAGCGACAAAGGCGCTTCGGGTGTCATGTTCACCGTCGACACCGACAGCGGCTTCAAGGACGTCGTAGTGGTGAACGCGACCTACGGCCTCGGCGAGATGATCGTCCAAGGCCGCGTGACGCCGGACGAATACCTCGTATCGAAATCCCGGATCGGTGCTGTAAAGGATCCTATCATCTCTAAGAAGATCGGTACGAATGAAAAGAAGATGGTATATGACACCGGCAAGAAAGCGGTGCAACAGACGAAGGTGGTTCCGGTAAGTGACGCTGACCAGAAACGCTTCGTCCTAAGGGATGAGGAGATCGTCACGATGGCGACATGGGGTGCGCTCATCGAGGAGCACTACAGCGCCCGCGCGAAGAAGTGGACGCCGATGGATATGGAGTGGGCAAAAGACGGCATCTCGGGAGAGCTCTTCATCGTGCAGGCACGCCCCGAAACCGTGCAGGCAGGCCGCGACTTCACCAAACTCACGGAATACAAGGTAACAGGGGCGGGAAAAGAGCTCTTGCACGGCATCTCGGTCGGCTCGAAAGCAGTCTCTGGCAAGGCGCACGTCATCCTTTCTCCTAAAGAAATAAAGAAGTTCCGGAAGGGCGAGGTGCTCGTCACGACGATGACCGATCCGGACTGGGAGCCGATCATGAAGATGGCAAGTGCGATCGTGACCGACCAGGGCGGCCGCACCTCGCACGCGGCGATCGTTTCCCGCGAGCTCGGCCTCCCTGCGATCGTGGGCTCCGGTAATGCGACCAAACTGCTTAAGACCGGGATGGTGGTCACCGTCGACACCACCGGAAGCGAAGGTGTCGTCACTGAAGGACGAGCGAAGAAGATCGAGATGCGCGAACACCACCTCGGTGCGCTTCCCGCGACCAAGACCAAGATCATGGTGAACATCGCATCGCCAGGTATCGCCTTCGAGAACTCGTTCCTCCCGGTCGCGGGCGTAGGACTCGCCCGCGAGGAGTTCATCATCGCGTCCGAGATCGGCGTCCACCCGCTCGCCCTCCTGAATCTGAAGAAACAGAAGCCCGGGGTGAAGAAAGAGATCGCCAAGCGCATGCGGGGCTGGGAGAATCCGGTCGAGTATTACGTCGACAACCTCGCTTACGGCATCGCGAAGATCGCTGCAGCGTTTTCGCCGCGTCCGGTCATCGTCCGCTTCTCTGATTTCAAGACCAACGAATACTCGACGCTCCTCGGCGGCGAGGCTTATGAGCCGAAGGAGGAAAACCCGATGCTCGGCTGGCGTGGCGCTTCCCGCTACTACGACCCGAAGTTCAGGGACGCGTTCATACTTGAGGTACGCGCGGTCAAGAAAGTGCGTGAGGAGATGAGGCTCGATAACGTGATCCCCATGATCCCCTTCTGCCGTACGACCCGCGAAGCTGAGCAGGTGCTCTCGGTCATGAAAGAACACGGCCTCGTACCGAAGTCGCTTGCAGGCAAAGGCGAGAAGACGACGCCGGTCTACATGATGTGCGAGATCCCCTCGAACGTGCTTCTCGCCGAAGAATTCCTCGACCTCGTAGACGGCATGTCCATCGGCTCAAACGACCTGACCCAGCTCACCCTGGGGCTCGATCGCGATTCAGGCATCGTGACCCATATCGGCAACGAGAATGACGAAGCGGTGCGCGCACTCATAAGCCAGGTGGTACGGAAATGCGCCGCACGCGGGAAGTATCTGGGCATCTGCGGCCAAGGACCGTCCGACCTTCCCGACTTCGCGGAATTCCTCGTCGAGGAAGGCCTCCCGAGCATGTCGCTCAACCCCGACTCGGTCATAAAGACGATCGAGCACGTCGCCGAGATTGAGGAAGCTAAAAGATAACACCATGAACATCACTTCCGTTTCCGCAACACAGATTGTCGACACACGCGGGAAACCGACGATCGAAACGACGCTTCGCGCAGGCGACCTCACCGCGACCGCATCGGTCCCTTCCGGCAAATCGACCGGCTCACATGAAGCGCTTGAGCTGCGCGACCCGGATGGTGGAGTGCAGACCGCGATCAGTAATGTAGAAGGTGAGATCGCGACGCTCCTTACGAGCCGCGACTGGAACACTCCCGATGAGATCGACGAGGCGATGATCGCACTCGATGGCACTCCGAACAAGTCGCGCTTGGGCGCAAACGCGATCCTTTCCGTCTCGATCGCAGCACAACGCCTCTTTGCTCTCGCCGAAGGCATTCCCCTCTGGAAAGCCATCAGCGCACGCGCTGGTCTTACGCCGGGGAACCCTCGCCTTTACCTCAACTTCATGAACGGTGGCGTGCATGCCCCCACACCAACTTCAACATCGCACGGGAAAGGCACTGAAAATACGGACTCAAAGTTGGTGTGGGGGCTCCCCTTCCAGGAATACATCCTCGTGGTCGAGGGCAAGACGAGCAGCGCACTCCCGATCGCAGAGGAAGCATTCGAGATGCTCGGCAAGCGTTTGGGCAATGTGCCGATGGGAGACGAGGGCGGCTACGCGCCTTCCTTTGAGAAACTCGACGAGCCTTTCGAACTGCTCGACGAGCTCGTAAGCGAGTTCCCCGGCACCTCGATCGCGATCGACGCCGCCGCGACCGAACTTCGCGATGGAGACGGCTATGCGCTCCTTGGTACCCATTACACTCCCGAAGAACTTACTACCATATATGGTAGTATCGTTGATCGCTTTCCGATACATAGCATCGAAGATCCGTTCGCAGAAGATTCGTATTCCGATTTTGTACGTCTTACAGCCGAAATCGGTAACCGAACCATAGTAATCGGTGACGACTTTACGGTGACGAATCCAGAGCGCATCGACGAAGCGCTCACCGAGCACGCGATAAATGGCGTCCTCATAAAGCCCAACCAGATCGGTACGGTCGGCGAAGCCATCAAGGCGGTGCAGATGACCCACGAAGCTGGCTGGGCGACCGTCTGCTCGCACCGCTCCGGCGAGACCGATGATACCTTCATCGCCGATTTCGCCTACGGCGTGGGAGCGCACGGCATCAAAGCCGGTGGCCTCGGCCAGAAGGAGCGCCGAGAGAAGTACATGCGTCTGCTTGAGATAGAGCACGAGGCGGGAATGGAGTAGAATGGGCGTATATGAAAATACAGTATTTTGCGAGCGAGGATTGGGAGAAGGAGTATGTTGCTGGCAAGCTTGCCGGCAATGAGGTCGTCTTTAACGATGGCCCGCTCTCCAATTTCCCCGACCTTACGGATAACGCCGCTGAAGCGCTCTGCATCTTTATCGACTCGAAGATCGGTGCCGAGGAACTCGACCGCTTCCCTGCTGTAAAGCTCATCGCGACCCGGTCAACAGGCTTCGATCATATCGACCTTGAAGCGACGAAGGCGCGCGGCATCACCGTCACGACCGTCCCCTTCTACGGGGAGAACACGGTCGCTGAGTTCGCATTCGCGCTCCTCCTCGCGCTTTCCCGCCGTATTCCCGAGGCAAGCGAGATCGTGAAGCGCGGCGGCTTCTCCCCTACCGGCCTGCGCGGCTTCGATCTCTCCGGCAAGACGATGGGTATCGTCGGCTGCGGCCACATCGGCATGCACATGATCAAGATGGCTAACGGCTTCGGCATGAAAGTCCTCGGCTTCGATGTCCACCCCGACCCTGAAGTAGCCAAGGCGAACGACTTCTCGTATGCCTCGCTTCCCGAGCTTTTCGCCCAGTCCGATGTGATCTCGCTCCACGTCCCCTATAACCCGCACACGCACCACCTCATCAACAAGGAGAACGTGGGCTCGATCAAGAAAGGCGCCTATCTCATCAACACTTCCCGCGGAGCCGTCGTCGAGACGGAAGCGCTCGTCGAAGCGCTCAAGAACGGCACGCTGGCTGGCGCAGGTCTCGATGTCCTCGAGGAAGAGGGCGATATGGCCGACGAAACGGCGCTTCTCGTACAGCCGCATCCCAATGAGGACGCGCTCAAGATCGCGCTTGCCAACCACTACATCATCGACCACCCGCGTGTCATCGTGACTCCGCATGCCGCTTTCAACACGACCGAAGCCATAACGCGTATTCTCGATACGACGATCGACAACATCACAGCGTTTGCAACTGGTGCGCCGCAAAATGCGCTCGCCTGATCGGCCCGCTTGGGCGAAAACTAAAAAGGACCCCAGTCTCGATTATTATCCACCGACATCAGAAAAATCGCGACATTTGTCGCGATTTTTCTTCATGTTCAGGATTTAAGATTCAAGCACTTTCTTTCTCTCTTCGAACTCGTGCTTATCGATCTCTCCCTTTGCATAGCGCTCTCTGAGAAGCTCGAGCGAGGAGCCGCCACGAAATGCATGGCAGCGCCACATCGGCTTGCCGCGCAGTACGCGAACGAGAACGTTTATGAGCACGATCGCGACGACGATCCAAAATATCGCGTGCAACACCCCGAAAGACCCGCAACCACCGTATCCCATCATCGGATACCCATAGCCATATCCCAACATAGACAGTATTGCTTAAAAGCTTGTAACAATCTCAGTATACCACCGGCACGCAATCTTCTGTCGCGAGCGGGTCTGTGGTAGGCTGTCCTTATGTTTGGCTTCTCTTTCGGTCCGAAGACCGTTTCTGCCGCTGACGCGCACGAGCGCATGAAGCAAGACGGCTGCGTCCTCGTCGACGTACGCTCTCGCGAAGAGGTGCGTCAGCTCGGCATACCAGGTGCTCTCAATATCCCGCTTGAAACGCTTGAGAACCGGGCTCCTGAGCTTTCCGGCTACGAGACGGTGTACGTCATCTGCCGTTCGGGGGGCCGAAGCGCGATGGCGACGAATCTCCTCCACTCGCTCGGCATTACCCAAGCAGAGAATGTCGCCGGCGGCATCATCGCCTGGCAGGCTGCCAAGCTTCCGCTAGCGTAAGCCTTTTGCATATAAACAACGAACCTCCTGCAGGATTGCAGGAGGTCTTTATTTGAAAGAACGCATTCAACTCGTTACCACTCGGCGGCAAATGAGCAGTCGGCGAGAAGCCGACCATTTCGGTTTCGCGAGCGGCGCCGGAACATCCACATGCCATACGCCCTGACGGTCGCGATAGATTGACCCGAAGACAACCGGGCATTTCTCGTCTCCTGTCTCGAATGGGAATAAGACGCCCCATTCAGGATCAACATCAAGCTGTTCCCCTTGCCCGTTCCGCAAAGCGTCTGCAAATTTCTCCGCCTGATGCAGCGTGAGCGTGTACCTTCCCTTGATAAGCAGGATGCCCAGATTTTTCTTACTCAGATCATCTGGGAAGGTTCCCAATACCCCCGAAACGGCTCGTTCGGTATCCCAGTTCTGCGGGAAGCCGCAAACCTTGATCGAGGCTGGAAGCATTGCCGGTTGCCTGAGCCGCGCATACTTCCGAAGGTCGGGGTCTGTGCTGTATTGGATAAAGCACTTACTGGTGTCCACCGCCTCGAGCCCGCCGATATGAAACTCGGCGAGAACCGAACAGGTCAGTGGCTCATTCGTCCCTTGCCGGGGCGCACTTGGAGAAGCAAGTACCGTCATGATGGTTTCCCTTATAGTCAGAGTGGCCGCTTAAGCCGGATCGGTACGGAACATCCGTATCCGAAAGCAAGTCAACGTACTGCCACTGCAGACTATACGCAATGCGTGCCCTTATCGTCAAACGCGATCTTTGATACCCATTCAGATAAGTCACATTGGCACCTCTATCGCGAGTACGTCCGCTTCCCCTTTTGCAGAAAGCGAGACCGTGTCGACACCTTCGACGCCGAACGCATCACGCGAATCGAGTCTGGTTTCCGCGACAGTGACCGGTCCGGTGATGACGAAAAAATACACGCCGTGCCCAGGCTTCTTGAGACGATACGTAAGCGGATGCTCCGCATCGAGCGTAAGTCGCGAAAGGTACGCATCCTGATGGATCGTGAGTGTGGTTTCGTCTCCCATCGATGCGACAAGGAGCGTCTCGCCCGGCTGCGTGAGCCCTATGGAGCGTTGATCGTACCGAGGCGTGACCCTTTCGGTATCCGGTGCGATCCAGATCTGGAACAGCTTCAGATCGCCTTGGCCGCCATTGTATTCGGAGTGGAGGATGCCGGTTCCGGCGGACATCACCTGCACGTCGCCCGGCACGAGGACCCCGGTCTCGCCCATGCTGTCCTTGTGCGCGAGCGCGCCCTCGAGCACGATCGTGATGATCTCCATGTTCGCGTGCCCGTGCATACCGAAGCCGGAACCTTCGGTGATCGTGTCGTCGTTCAGGACCCGCAGCGCACCGAAGCCCATCCGCGACGGCTCGTACCAGTCCGCGAAGCTGAAACTGTACCGGGTCGAAAGCCAGCCGTATTCGCCCTTGCCGCGATCCTCTGCCCTATGGAGCGTGAGTTGTTCGGGTGGCATAGTACTCCGATCATACCGTATCTCACGCTCCTCTGTTCTAAAACAAAAGGCCCGGCAAGCGGCCGGGCCTTAGCTAGGGGCATAACTTATTCCTCATCGGGTATCCTGACAGGGTTCCATGCTCCAGCGAGAAGGAATGGTTCCGATACCTCGTGAGTCTTGGCTCTTCCTCCTCGTCTGCGGCTCCCTGCAGAACCTTCTTTCGGCTCGCGCTGTTTCTTTTTCGTGGTCATACGCAGCACTCCAGAAAACCAATCCTTCCGTATGGAAAGCGAGGCTTTTTCGGGAGTCATCGGGAACAGGTAAAACACGATGTTTGCGCCTGCCTTCTTCAAGGCTCGCTCGACTTCCGTTGTCTTAGGTTTGCTTATCTCGAGTAATGCGTGAATGCCGATCGCAGGATTGATCCTGCTCCGCAGCGCTTCAATGAATTCCACGCCATAGTCAGAAAAGTTCCTGCAACAGACCGCGACAACTTTCAGGCCTTGAGTGCTCGCGCATTCATTTATAAGGGCATCTCGATTGAAAGAACTCACGTAGGAGTGAGCATCGATGCCGTACGTTGCAACCAGAAGAGCTGCTATCTGCGAGGCATAATAGGTCTCGCCGATGATAAAGCACGTTTCGGTAGCCATAATGCCTCCTTCGCCGGCTGATTACGTAAAGACTCCGCTTCCGCGTGGAGTAAACCACGCTGCACATCCTCGTGCAATACGGCTAGCAGGCGACGTTCTGATCGACCGAGGTGCGATCAAGCTCGTACTGGATGATCCAAACCGGACTTCCAGGGATGAAAGAAGCGCGATTGAGACAAGCATTCAGCGCTTTGACCTGCGTCGAGATACCGATCGGGAACCATGTGGGGATGCTGGTCTGCCCTTTCGCGTTCTGCGTCGGCGTAAAGTCAAGACCCGCGATATTCTTCCACATATACGGGACCGAATAGATACCGACACGAATATCTTTCGTGTTCAGATAATCGATAGCGCCTTGGATGACCTCATCGTTTACCGCCGTGTTGTCCGACCAGCTGTTCGCCTCCTCGATATCAAGCCACCAGAACGGCGATGAGACGTTGGCTTGGTTCGAAACATACGCATACGCATGTTTTGCCGTGTTGTAGCCATAGTTGTAAGCCGCGCACGGTGTCGGCTCCGGATACGTCCCACCGGACGAAGCAGAGGTGACTGCGGCACCGAAGAGCGTTTCGCACTTTCTCGGCCCACTCACGTTCGCCGTCGTAGCGCTGCTTCCATACGGCGCATTCAGGTTGAGGTAGAACGTAGGGCGCACCGCCGAGCTCAGCGTCGCCCAGTTGAACTCATTGGCGAGACGCGCGTTCGTAGTAAACGCTTTCCCTGCCGTGACGCCGATCACCGCAAACCCGAACGGCGGCTGCGGATAGTTCTTCGTGTCGTAGGAGAGATCGAACCCGACACCGCTCGAGGGATACATGCTGCCGAGCGTCGAAGGGCGTACATAGGACGTAGTCGTCGCTTGCGTTTGCGAGGGTGAAACCGTGCTTGCCGCTTCCATAGACACGCCAAGCGCAAGGGACACGTTAGCGACGATCTTCTCTTCCGCACCGAAGGCTCGCAAAAGACCGAGAATCGCATTCACTTGCGTAGAATTAAGCCCTGCTGCAGAAACCGCACTCGGCGAAAGCAGGCCGAATGCGATCACGAGAGATGCGAGCGAGGTCTTAAGATGCATACCCTTTCAGTATACCAAGTCTCCTGATTCTCGACGTCTTCCCAAAATATTCCTTCGCAACCAGACTGTAACGAGCGTGAAAGCATGCCCGAGCCGCACCGCTATCATGTCCCACGCACCTCTTGCGGATTCCTGTGCCGACAACACCGAAACATAAATCGGGACCGTTCCGAAGTGGTCGTACGTCTCGGCCGACTTAAGAAGATCTTCCGCACCGACAGTTGGGAGCACCGCGCGCGCTTCCTCAGTAAAAAGGATGTACTCATCTGCCTGTACTGTATTCTTGAGGAGACGGTGCGCAAGGATCACGTCCGGGCCGGACAATTCATAAAACTTCCCGACATGCGAGAACAATGCTTGGCCGCTGTGCACCACGATCTTCAGTTTGAGATCCGTAACATGGCGGCAAGCCTCACAGTCGCACGTGCTCGTAACCTTTCGGAGCCCGCTGAGCTTCTCGGAAAATGCAGCGTGGAATGCTCTGAGCTTCAGAGCTATCTTCTCGCTCGACTCTGCCCACGCATGCTCCTTGTCTCGTATGGCATATAAAAAGACCGCATCGCCTTCAAGCTTCGATATCTCAAGCGGTATATCGACCTCCGCGATGATCGCTTGCATAAGCTCGGCGATGATCGTCTGGGCGTGAAAGAGCGCTTTCCGGTTTGCGACCATGAAGCGGGTATACCCGCTTATGTCCGTGATGACGAGAAGCACGTCTTTCGGGGCGGTATCCATGTGCTCTCTAGTATAGCCTCCCTAGCGGCGCTCTCCGGAATAGCAAACGAGAACGGCGCCCTTTCGGGCGCCGTTCTCGTCGTGGCCGTTACGCCACCTTGCTGACCTTGACCGCGTTCGGTCCTTTCGGACTGTCCCCGATCTCGAAGGTCACCTTGTCCCCTTCCCGGAGCGAGTCGAACGATACGCCGACGAGCTCGTTGGAATGGAAGAAGAGATCCTTCTCCTGTCCCGCCATCTTGATGAAGCCGAAGCCTTTGTCAGTGAGACGAGCGATTGTTCCTTCTTGCATATGCAATATGAATAATGAGTTTTGCCTAAGATATCAATGCAGTGGGCTGGAGAAGAGGCTCGAACCGGACTCCGCTGGTTCAGCGCTGGTTGATAGGTATACGATACCGCAGAAAATAACTCTAGTCAATCACGACTCGCGCGACTTCAGATGACCCGGCAGCCAATCCATGAACTTCTTGCGGTGGAGATCGAGCGACCAGAAACCGTCTTTGAACTGGTCAGCGTATTGGCGCTTGTACTCCGCGAGGAATGCGGCCGTAGCACGAGGGAATTCAAGGGGCAGACCCTGGTTATAGAGCGTGAGGAATTCCGAAGCAGAACGCTTCTGCTCGCTACGCTCCCGGTCCAGATCAGGCCCTCTCATAGATACACCATAGCACCGATCCGGATTAGGCGCTCTCCTGGGCGCCTTTTGCTTATTTTCCCTGCATGCACTTGGAAGCTTCGCTTCCAAGTGCAAAGCTTACGTGCTCAATTTCCCCGTATTTGCTAGAGTTCGATTCTTGCCCCCATTTTTTACTTTGTTCGTTGTAGTTCGATTCCGATTCCCTTCTATTTCATTTCTGACTGAGAGTTTTTTCTATCGCCGCAATCCCCTGCTTGATCTGTTCGTGGAGGTCATCTCTTGATGTATCAAAGGTATACACAAATGGAAGATCAGGAAGCTTGAACTGATCTTTATGAAAATTGAAACGCTCTATAGCGTGCTCGGCATCCTTAAAGAGCCAAGTGTGCGGATAATTCTTAAGTTTGTTGATGATGAACTCGACAGGAGGGTTGATGTGAATGAATAACTGTCGCACGTTTGGAAAAAGTTTCTTTGTTTTTTCATTGTAAGCGAGCCCGCGTGGACTTCCAGTGTTTGCATCCACGGCAACACTATACCCAAAATCGAGATATTTCTCAGTGAGTTCCTGTGATATTTCTCTGGCACCTTCATACGAATACCCTGCCGACTTAAATCTCTTACGAATCTCGTCCGTTGAAATACGAATGAGGCCAAAATGCTCTGCAAGAGGTCTCGTTACTGTCGTCTTTCCTGATCCGACAAGTCCAACAGGCATAAGCATCCATTGAGCAGATGGCTTCATGTCCGGAATGTTGAGTGTCGTCTCGTATTCGCATTTGATTTCGTCAAGAACTTCTTTTGGAGCATCTGGAAACATATATCAAAACCAGTATAACTCTACCTATCGTCTGGTAAAAGCCGCCCATTAGGGCGGCTTTTACGTACGTGATGCACCACAAGGGCACTTCTTGTTTTCTAACTCGCTTCGCTCCTAAGAAAACAATGTCGCCTGGCGGTACTGTACTGATCCCAATGGGGGACGGTACTAGTTCCCCCTCCTTCGTCGGGACAGGCTGGCGTCACAATGCGTGCCCCTCGTCGATGACTTCTCGTGACTGCGCAAAACAACAAAGCGCCTACATGGGCGCTTTGTTGTTTTGCTTGTTGCCCGTGTCGGTACGGTACCCGCCACCGCAAGCAATCCAAAGGTTCTTTGGCGACTCTTCTTCCCTCTTTAGCAATGGGGGCCGGTATGGGTCGACTTTGAGATGATTAAAGGATTTTTGGCGAGTTTTGAGTGGCGAACAGGAGGATCGGTACCGTACTAAGATTAAGTCACGAATTATCCTTCTCACTTTGAGCCATCTGGGTGTACCACGCGCGCTCAAACGAGGAACGAACTTCTTCTTGGAGTCTTGCTCTTTCATCTTGATTATTAGAACTGAAATATTGTTCAACAAGAGCATCTACTTTTTCTCGCTCGGTGGAATCATGTAATACCCCGAGACACGCGAGAACCCTAAGTGATCCTTTTCCAAAAGTGGCTTCAATGTCCTTAAGAGCGAATAGATTCTCGGCAAACTGACCGCGCTCGAAACTATCCATCACTTCTCCTACAGAAATCCCTTTCGTCATCGCGACTCCTCTGACAATTTTAGAAAACACATTATTGTACTGCGCGTACCCATACGAAAACTCCTCGATATCTTTTTTAGCGATACCGAGCTCCTCTTCGAGCTCATCTTTAGTGGCCTCTAGAATCCTGACGGCCATATACTCTGTCACGATTTCATTAAAACCAGTAAGAGCCGCGCGACCTTCTGGTTCCTTCCATGGGGATGCAAGCTGATAGCCAATCCGCGCAGGAACCATTCCATGCTCCTCACTCCCGAAGAATCGGTGCTTTGATGCGCGATGAACCATTTCGTGAACCAGTGTATCTAACAGATCGGCTCCGCCATGATGTTTGTCCTTGTTTACGAAAATCGCATCGTCAAATGCAGAGGTGGAGCCATGATCGGCACTATTCCCAAGTCTTTTTTCATACGCTTCTGCTGAAAGTAGGTGGATCTTTTCAGGAGATATCGGCGTGTACGGGATACCGAGGTCGGCAAGACGACGCTGTAGCAGGTCATTTGCTTTTTCAATATATGCACGATTTTCTTCGGTTTTCTCCTCTTCCCCTTCGACATGCATAGCAGATTCTTCTGCCCATTTCCCCAAGGATTTCTCAGCTTGAGCCAACTCTTCCTCGTCGTAGGCTCTACCGATGAATTTCGGTCCTTTCTCCATATAGGTGAAGTATAGCTTGATTTCGCAAACGCAAAAGCCGCTCTCTCGAGCGGCTTTTGCGTACGTGATGCCTGGCGGTACGGTACTGATCCCAACGGGGGCCGGTAAAGGTCGGTTTTGAGATGGTTGGGAGATGTTCAGCGAGTTTTGATGGGCGAATAGGCAGGGCGATGACGTGCGCGCCCGGCGGGTGATGTCGCCGATACAAGCGAAACTCAGTATCTACATCAGTGCCGCAACGAATAATATTGAAACCCGGCCTGTGCCGGGTTTCAATCTGGACTTACATCACCTTGCTAACCTTGACGCGTTCTAACCCTTGGGGAAGGTTCGTTGCCTGCCCGAAGATATCAGGGATGGGCCTGTACGTATGCGCGAGTTACGGACCCGAAGTACCCTGCGGCCGGAACTATGCCTACCGCCTTTTGCAGCTTAATGAGAGCTGCTTGAGTTGCCGACCCGAAAGAGGTAGTCTCATGCTCGGCAGACCCCGGACCATCGACTGCAACAGTGAAGCCGTGTGCATTGAGGTAGCGTTGGAGTTCTTGCACATCGACTCCGGTGGAGCCCTTCCGCAAGTCCCTTTGGAAAACGGGGATTGTGTTTGCAGGGGGAGATACCGGCTGGTGCTGTAGTATGGCGCGCACATTATCGATAACCGCCTGATCGACCTTAAATGAGGCGAGGACGTTAATGAGTGCCGCGATTTGACCCTCTGACAGTCCTGCAGGAGCTGGTGCGGATGCGACAGGAGTAGCCGTCTCGGTTACCGAGGGAGAAGAGGTGGCGGAGATGGTTTGCTCAGAGGAAGACGCTATCGTTCCCGTGGTGTCGGAAGTAGTCGCAGTCGTTTCCATTGTGCTCCAATAGCCGCCACCGGATGCCGGACTAAAAACGCCAGACGTAGCGACGGTAGATATGTTCCCAACCGTGTCGCACCCTACGGCTTTAAACGATGCCGTGGAGGAAACAGTGATGCTTGAGTACGTAGGGCTTGAACAGGTGGGTGTCGAACCGTCAGACGTGAAGCGAATGGAGGAGGCACCAGTCGAGGTAATGGTAATGGTCTGCGAGCCATGGAACACAATCCCGTCGGGGGAAAAGATCGGCGTAAGAGGGGCAAGATTGTCCGTAATCGTTCGAGTACTGCCGGTCGCGGCAATACCCACGGAATCCTTGACTGCGGAGGTCGGATTAATCGTATCGCCGCTCGCAACCGTCATATCCGAGCCAAGCGTGATAGTAAGGACGGTGCCCGCAGTATTCCATGATATGGCGAGGCCATTTGCGGTGGTGCCAAACGTATGACTACCCGACAACGAGAGGTTCGTATTGAGGTTTGAGGTCGTGAGCGTCGATGTGGCCAACGTCTCGCTGAAAGTAAGCGCGAGTGTGTCAGTCCCTGAGATATTCGTGGATCCATCGACATCGGACCACGAAACTGAATTGAGCGTCGGTCCGGTTACGTCATAGGTCACATTGGGACCGGTTAAGCTAGACTGAGAGATCGTAGTCGTGGCCGTACCAACCGTATCGCCCCATGAAACTTGGAACGAAACCGCTCCCTCGGTCCAGGTGCTACTGGTTGTCGTGGCATAGTACCAATTGGTTCCACTGCCAGAAAAGGACGTGGAACCCATAGCGAAGATATTGATCTTAGGCGCTTGCCAAGGGGTGGCATCGAGCGTCAGCTGATAGTTGACGCCGTCTCCCGTTGTGGCTCGCGATGTCGTAGCGAAGCCGGTATTTACATAGACAGGCGTCGAAGTCGAAGTAATTGACGTAAGACTGACCGCGGCAGCGGATACAAAGTGCGGTGCCACACCCAACGACAACCCTACCAGGAGGGCAAGACCAATCGGAATTCTAAGAATGTAGTTCTTCATTGCTGTACAATAGCACAGGCTATTTGTGCATGAGCGGCTTGTCCCCAAGCGCCCCTTCGGGCGGCTTTTGCGTACGTGACGCCTGGCGGTACGGTACTGATCCCAACGGGGGCCGGTACTGGTTGCCTCACGTCACAATCGTGTTGCCCGTGTCGGTACCGTACTGGTCCCCATAGGGAGTTACAAGGTTTTTCAAGCACCTTCCTTCCCCCTTAGTCGACGGGGGCCGGTATGGGTCAGTTTTCAATGGTTTGCAGGGTTTTCGCTCAGCTTTGAGCGTCGAACAAGGGGGCCGGTACCGAACCAAACGGGATAAACGGGATACCCCCTACGATCCGGTTGTGGATTTTATTTCTAGGAAACCTGCTAGCATTGAAATTGACCGATCTAGGGCAATTGCCGCATCGAGCCACGGCTCACACATAGGCACCGGATTCCTGCAGGTCATTGGATCTCCTTTACTCGATCTAATGATGTAGGTATGCAAACGCAAGATATTGCGATCAGCTACGTGCCGATCGCGAGCCTCACTCCCGCGCCTTATAACCCCCGCACCTGGACGGCGGAGGCGCTCGAGCAGCTCAAAGAAAGCCTGCGGCGATTCGGATTCGTCGATCCGGTCGTCGCCAACAAAGCGCCGGGCCGCGAGAACTTGGTGCTCGGCGGGCACATGCGGATCGTCGCGGCAATGGAACTCGGCATCGAAAGCGTGCCCGTGGTGTACGTGAATATTCCGGACGAGCAGAAAGAGCGCGAACTCAATCTTCGCCTCAACAAGAACCAGGGCGAGTTCGATCTCGCGCTCTTGGCAGAATTCGACGAGTCGTTCCTCGAGGAGGTCGGCTTCTCGAGCGAAGAGCTCGATGCGATCTTCGAAGAGGAGAAGGAAGAAGAACTCTTCGATCTCGAGAAGGAGCTCGAGCGGATCGGAATCGAGGAAGTGAAGGTGCAGAAGGGCGACGTGTACGACCTGGACGGCTCGCGCCTCATGTGCGGCGATTCGACGATCGAAGCCGATATGCTCAGACTCATGGGCGATCAGAAAGCGGACATGGTGATGACCGATCCCCCGTACATTCTTGATTACCTCCACGGCAAGGGGCGGCACGGTTCAGCAACGACCGGCTTCGGCGCGAAACGTAACCGGCGGTATCTCGAGACGGAAAGCCTGCCGGAAAACTTCACCGAACTCTGGATGAACGCCGTCGCCAAAGTCCAAGCACCGGATTTCGCCATCATCGTGTACGAGAATTGGAAAAACATCCGGACGATATGGGACGAGATGGCGAAGCGCTGGAAGGTGCGGAACATGCTGGTGTGGCACCTCCCCAACCGGAACCAGGGCTACGCGGGCAAGCACAAGTTCTTCTCGAAGTACGATATCGCGATGGTCGGCACGAGCGACGCGGAACGCGAAGCCGACATGGGCGACGAGGACGAGCTCGTGCAGAACGAATACGAGACGGCGCTCTTCGCGATCTCGGGCAGGCCGCAGTGGGAGTCGTACGAGAAAGGCAAGAAATACTGCCCGACGGATTTCATCGACTTCAACGCGGCCGACGAAAAGTCCTCGGGACAGGCGATCATCTTCGGCACGAAGCCGGTCGAGATCCTGATTCCGTACATAAAGGTGCTCACCAAGCGCGGCCAGATCGTGCTTGAGCCATTCGGCGGGAGCGGGTCGACGCTCATCGCCTCGAACACGATCGGACGCCGCTGCTACATCATGGAAAAATCCACGGTGTACGCGGAAGTCATCCTTAATCGCTGGACCAAATTCTCGGGCAAGACGCCCACCAAACTCTATGCGGCAAATAGCGTCGGAGAAGTTGGCCCTGATTCTGGAGCTCAAGTCTAACCCGATCGTGCTCGCCGCGTGCCGGAAACTCGGCATACCGACGAGCACGTATTACCGGTGGCGGGATCAGGACACGCGGTTCAGGAAAGAGGCGGACCGTTCGATCAGGAACGGCCGGAGGATGGTCAGCGACATGGCCGAAGTTCATGTGCTTAAGGGCGTGAAGCATGGCGACAAGACTTATGTCATGTGGTGGCTCAAGACGTTCTCTCCCGCCTACAAGAAACAGGAGAAATCGGTAATCGAGATCCGGCAGAAAGACGCAGTGCCCAAGGCAAAGCCCGAAAAGCCGTCGAAGTGGCTGCAGCCGACTGTCCCCATGACCACTGACGAAGATCTTGAAAAAGCCGATCCGAAACTGGCCAAGCATCTGGAGAGAGCGGTCCGAGGAATCTTCAGGCGGAGCAAGCGTGAGGAAGCTCTCGAGCGCGCGCTTCGGAAAGCCAATGTGTCTCAGCAGGAGATTGATGCGCTCTTGCAGCAGGTCGACGAGGAGGAAAAGAAGAACGAAGAGCTGAACGAGATGTTCAGGAAGAAGAAATCCTGAAGATTGCCTAAGCGCCGTCCCGGAGCTCGTCGAGCTTCTTCTTGATCTCGTACGGACGCTCGATGTGCGCGAACACGATTTCCTCTCCCCTGCTACCGGCAGTATTGATCCCGAGCGAGCCGGTCTTGTATATCCAGCTGTCGAGGATCGGCTCCACGACGGTGACGTCCGTTATCTTGGAGTACTCGGTGGTGGTCAGGTTGGTCGAGAGGAAACCGCGATGGCATAGGACGCGACGGTCGGTGAATGCGAACGCATTCGCCGCCTTCGCGTATACGCCGTAGTACCAGACGGCGATGCCGATTGCGATCAGGCCCCACATCCACGAAAGGAAGAAAACGAACACGCCGAAGAATATGCCGAGTCCCATGCAGACGTACCTGTAGCGATCGCCGACCGAGAATTCGTACTTCACTTCTTCGTCCTTGTTGAGGACCTTGTCCCAAATATGCTGATGCTTCATAGGATTACGCGAGTTGGTAATTCCTGAGAAGCGGGTACACAAAACCCGCCACCAGGAGCCCTTGCGGGCCTATAGGAGTTTCCCCCTATAACGCATCGAACGCCCTGATGACGGGTTTTCTAGGTTCGATGCGATTTGTGACCATGCCAGCGGCCGGAGCCATTAGTTTAGGTCGTTACTAGCACAGGGCTAGTACTTAAAGAGTAGCTTAGATAAACGGGTTTGCGAAGAGGTCCACCAACAGCTAGCAAACAGAGAGCTATTTTCGACTTTTTAGGCTTTCGTGTGCGCCTACAAGTAATTGGAGAGCAGCAGCCTGGAAACGGTGGTCAGTAACTAGCTGAGGAATTTGGATTGCGCGCACAGATTCCGGAAGAGAATAGTTGGCAAAAACCGAAGATTTTTTGCAGCGCATATCATCAGCGGGCACCACATCAAGCAATGGCCCATACTCCGCCTCGAAAGTTGTGAGCTTCGATTGAAGTGCCTTCTCGAAATCAAGTGGACGTGATTTTATGTATCGATGGTTTTTAAAGCCGACCCGCGAAGCCAGCTCCATCAAATCTTTTGCTTCCACGCCCTTCCCTAGAGCCTTCCTCATCAATAGACTCTCATTACTAACATGGTCTCGAATGAATGAGTACTGTTCCAATAAATCAATCCTTTTTCGATGGAGTGTTGCAACAATCAAGGATTCTTGAGCATATGCGCGAAAGGTTCCTCGGTCGTGGTGCTGCAGAAGTCTGAGAATCTCTGAAACCGCACTTTCGAAATTGCCGATTAAAAGATGTCGTTCAAGTCCGTAATAATAAAGAAATACATAACTCAGATTTGTTGGCTTAGTGATATCCCTTAACCAGGAGAGATATTGATATCGATGTTTGGGGGAGAGACGAGAATACGATGGGTAATACATCGGTTCTTTCTCCAGTTCGTCGTTCTCCTCTACGGGCAATTTTGTCCAAATCAAACTAGGTTCTCCAAAAAAATTATGCCCATCATCAACGTGCGTTTCTACCTCACCTGACGAAACGGAAATTGTCATCTTAATTGCCATCGGTGAGGCAATTTTCGATACATCTTCAAAAGTAACCCAGAGAAGTGATTTTGTGGGTTCGGGTATGACGAACTGCTTTTTGAGAGACGCGGGAGTATGCACAATGAGTCCCGTAGCCGCTTGTTCCTCAACATCGTGTCTAAGGAAGCGAGAAAGATCCATGTTAGACACCCACGGCCAGCTGGTAGAGATGCTTCCAAATCACGTACATCGCGAATGTGTCGCGTCCGCAATATATCCTTAGATCTGATGCGATTTGCCTACGTTCTTCTTCAGGAGCCGTGGGGGATATCATTGACCACCAGGCATCGGAAGCCTGACCGCCTTCATGGATGTTAAGATCTCCGTAATTAAGGTCAGGCGCAAGCGCGGGAAGCACCTTCTTGATAGAAGTTTTACCTCGAAATTCAGGGTGGACGTAATACTGCTTATGGAATACGTCCTTCAGGTCGTACATCTGTTCATTGATCCTTTCCAGAGCCGCCTTGTGATCTGGCAAGCGTGCAGCCATCTCTCTGTTCACACCCTGCTCGAAACTTTTGTTCCAAGAAATAATACTACCCTTTGCACCGATGCTTCGCACCAACAGATCAGCGAGTGGTTTTGATGGGTCAGATGCGATTTCATGCAGATACTCAACATGTTCCGGTTCGACTGAAGGGTCTCGAAGAATATGGAGAGAGAATTGAAACGGGATACGACTATATGGGCTATAGCCGTTGAACATGGGAATGGCAGGCGCAAAGGTCTCATAATCTAGGAAATAAAGCGGAAAGGTCAACTGCTCCAATTCCTCCCGTATCCTATCGACTTCGATAATTGCCGTTTGCGAGCGATGCACTCGTAGCTGATTCACTTGGATTTCACTTAGTTCGATATCAGCCGGAACATCGTTAAGATCGAAAAGTCGCCGCTCGACCATTATTGAGAGTTTCTTCTTACTATTTCCGATACGAGCCAGATCATGTATGGAGTACTCCGGCACGTCCGGATTTGAGTATTTGAAGGTTGAGCAATGAGAGCTTCTTCCTGAATAGACACAATCACATCCTTCGGAGGGTTCGTCTGTTCTTGAAAGATATCCCTTTGCCGCGTCCATCTTTTCTTCAATTTCCGACAAACGGGCGGCTATCTTCTCACTCATGTCCTCCACTAGAAACATCTTGTCGAGCTCCAAATCTCCGGCGCGCACATATTCTTTGTTGAGATGTATGAGGAAGTATTTGCCAACTTCCACCCTAGCCCGCTTTAGGACGGACGCCTGAAATGCGAGATCGTCTATGTGGCTTCGATCTGACCCCTCTTCCTTGATCGAATTGGTGCCTTTTATCTCGTAGATATCCCATCGCCTGCTCGTCTCGTCATAACCGAGAACATCAACCTTCGTGATAAACCCATCAACAACGAAAGTTGCCTGGAAGATGGCCGAAACCCTTGCGAGCACGAGCCTTTCGGTTTCTCTAACTGCCTCGTCCTCGGTAGCAGTTACCTGCACACCTCCTGGGAAAAGATTGCGCGCGTATGTCTCCACTTCGTTTCCCTGCTCGACTAATTGCAACTCGAATGGCGAGAGCGAGAACATGTCGAGCAACTCCGGCTTGTGCCGTTTAAGCCAGATATTTTTCGGACACATTAGAAACTCGAGAAAGGTAGTTTTGGAGATCATCATGGAACGATACCTAAATAACGGGTTTTATTCCTAGTTCTTCCAATTTTCCCCACAAACTATCAAGTGCCCCTTCTTTGTGGCGATAGAACGAACTACCTGTGATACGCCAAAATTCCCATCCCGCACGACGCAATTGTCGTTCGCGTACTTGATCTTCTTCCCAATTCTCGAGCGTATGATACTGATCTCCGTCACACTCCACCGCAAGACGAGCTTCGGCACCCTGCACGACTAAATCGATACGGTAACCAATTACGGGATATTCCGGCAGGACCTGATATCCCTTATCAAGGATGAGATTCCCAACCTCATATGAGAATTGTGATGCTCGTCCAGAATCGAATTCTTTCTTAAGTGCTTCCCGACCCGCCTTGAGCTCTTCTTTCTTCGGATCGTAGTACCAATTGAGGAGCTTGAATCGCCAGTCGTTCTGATTTCTGAATTCTTCCAAGGGAATTGAATGGAAAAGGAATACCTGGTCGCGTGCGCGAGTGGCAGCCACATTGAAGCGCTGCGCTGCCCCCTTGTCAGTGAGAGGGGCGATGGTGTCATTTGGTTTGTTGGGATCGAGAGCTCGGACCATCGATAGGAGCATTACGTCGCGTTCATCGCCTTGAAAGGCGTAAGCGTCTCCGCAGATGATTTTTCGCTCTTCGATCACCTTCTCTCCGATCTTGGGATGCTTCAAAATGAGATCCTTGATGTATTTTGCTTGGTCCTCAGCAAGCAAGGAGATAACCCCGAATGTGCAGAGATGACCATCTGGCCGCTTCTGATAATTCGGATCTTCAAGAAGCTCAACGAGTTTATCGACAATCGCCTTCGCCTCGGGCTCGTTTACCTTGTTGTTTGTATTTTGATATCCACCCCCAATTAAGATAGGCACGAGAGCCGGTTTAAGAAGACCTTTCGGATTAGGATGCCGAAGCGGCTGAAGCTTGTGGTCATAAATATAATGATTACTAAATTCGATAATATCTGGAACACATCTAAAATGTTCATTCAGTTGGATCATGTTAGGAATTCTTATCTTCGCCAGGTCAAAGAGGCTCGAAGTTATCGAGAAATTATCCTTATGAGGGATATCGAAGAGGAATCGAGAAATGAGTTCAAAGATCTTTTCTTGATCCTGGAAGATTCCCGCCGGGCTGATCTGGTCAGGGTCACCCACGACAAGCAATTTCTTACCAAGATAACCGATAGTAAGACCGCGAATATCGCACTGACTTGCCTCATCGAAGATCACGACATCGAACATGCCGGGAATAGGATCTGAGAACATTTGAGCTACGCGGTGCAAGGGCATGATCCATACAGGGACCGCATTCTTTGCCTCCTTAAGAGACTGCTGCGCCGAATTGAGCCACTTGTTGGCATATTTGCCGGTTCCCTTTCCGTACTTCTTCATCGCATCGGACCATGCCATCAGAGCATCGCGCTGACGCTTGGTAACCTTGTCGATTTGGCGCTGCCAGGCAAGCACCGTAACAAGCTCAGAATTCAGTTCGAATTCTTTCTTGGTCAGACGCTCGAGCTGACCCTGGAGATTGTCGATGTCGTCATGATCGTGAATGCTATTGAGCCACGATTCGAGTCGAGCGACCTTCCAAGCCACGAGCAAATTGTCCGGACATTCAAATTTCTGCTTCTGATCAGCAAGCTCGATGATCTCTCCGCAAAGTTGAGGAACCTGCTTCTTAAGCAGTTCGCACAATTCATTGATCCTAATGGCCTTCTCTTTCTTTCCTACAAGTAGATCAAGCTTCTCAGTGCAGCTTTTCCAACCGGAAGAATTATGCTTCACAATTGCCTGTGCAAGCTCATCAACAATTGCGTGCTGTGTGCGGAAATTCACAGATGATCGAATGGCTTCTTCCCATTCAGTAAATGACTTCTCGAGGTTCTTTAGCTCGAAAGCAGCCGCGCGTGACGCAGTAAGTTCGATGGCAGTATCAATATCTTCCTTTTTGATAAATGAGAGATCGGAGAGTTCCTTTACCTCATTGAAGCAAGCGTCGATGGCTGAGAAATCAGAGCGGTAATTCACCAATCTCTGAAGGCCCGCAACGAATACCTCGAGCTTAACCATATCGAGGCGATCCATGTCGATTTCAAGCGGATTCTTGAGCGTCGACAGACCTTGTTCGAGAAGCGTCTTGATGTCGCGCTCCGCAGACTCAACAAGTATCGAGTTCCGCAGGATCTCTACCCTCTCCGGACTGTCTGGCTCGACACCATCCACCTTGTACATTTCAAGAATGCGCTTTGCGTTTCCAGGAAGGAGCATTTTACCGAATGTTCCCAACTTGCCCTTTGATGCTTTTGCATATAACGCTTCTATCGCTTCACGGAGATCATGAGGTGAGAGATTCGATTGTCCTGAAATGATGTGACCGATTGAGCTGTTCTTACCCTTTGCAACAATCTGAATCTTATCTGAAATCTTTGAAAGAATGGTGGACCACTTTTCGCGCTCATTCTGACTAATAGTGCATGCGTCGAAGATTTCCTGTTCGTAGTCTTTATTGATTGATCCCAAGACCCTCTTTGCCTTGTTGAGCAATTCCCACAGCTGACCCAGTTTCTCTTGATCAATCTTTGCCTTACTGAATGCCTCGTCAGAAGATTTAGATTTTGCGCTGAGATCACGATATGAGGCAAAAGCACTGAGCACCACATCTTCATTTGGAAGGGTTGAAGGATCAGGCAGATCCTCTTTGTAGAGGGTACGATCTACAGCTTCTACTTCTCGAGCGAGATCGTAGAGCTCCTGCAGATCTTCTTCGGTAAATTCAGGATCAGCATCGAATGGAACCTTATCGGTGAACCACGCAACAGCTTCGTTATCTTTATTCTTATCAACAAACTTTGCAGCATCGATCGGCTTAATTTCTGCACCATCAATAACTAACTTCTCTGATGAATCAGTGAGAATGTACTGCCGGATCTTTGATGCAAGAGTGGCTTTCTCTTCACGAACCTTCTTAAGATCTCTTCGAACATTCTCCGCTCGAGCATCGCTGAATTTGGTATCTCTTTCACCCAAATTTGAGCTAATTTCCGCGATCGATTGCTGAAGCACGTCATCGCGCTTCGCGGTCTGCTGCAATTGAGATACTGCAAGGCTTCTGATGTTTTCAGGAAGCTTGTCACGCAAGACCTCCAGGGCTTTACTGGTTTGAGAAGTCACCAACACGCTTTTACCTTCTGCAAGGAAGCGTGAGATCAGGTTTGCAATAGTGTGACTCTTTCCGGTGCCCGGTGGACCTTTTACGACAACACCATAATTTGCGTCGAGTCGTTCCGCGATTCTTTTCTGTTCATCATTCCAAGGCAATGGGAAAAAGAGCTCTGATTCAGGAATAGAGACATTGCCGCCTGCTGCCCTCTCGCCAGATCCATCATGGGCACCTATAGGAGCCTCGTCATATTCACCAACGAGGTCAGCAATGAATTCGGTTGCTTCAACACCATATTGTTCGATATCTTTTCGAATAGTGGCCGCGTACTTTGACCACATATCGTTTGTTCGCTTGCGTGCGAAGATCACTGGCGCATTCCAGATGCTTGGATTCTTTGAAGCCGTAGGGGCCGATACGATTTCATCGGTGAATTGATCCTCTCCATCCGGTGAGATGTAGTTGATAAGCGTCTGAGCCTGGCCTTTCAGTGTCTCAAGGTGCCAGAAGTCAAAAGGGTTGGTATTGATGGTATCTCCCCACGTGATGAGATCCATTTCTGCCGGGTTGTCAGTTTCATAGAGCGCTGAAGTCTCTACAAAATTTCTGAACATGGGATCAGGATTGATCTCAATTGTTCGCTTTGAGGCATCGAAATCGAGCGTGAGCGGGCTTAAGAAGATCGGAGTGTAGATCGTACCTACACCTTGATGCTGCCAGGCCAAAACACCGTGACCCAAAAGGAGTTCATAGTTGTCGCCTTCATTCTTGAGAAGCAATCGGAGTGCGTAAAGCTGATCATAAAGAAGGTTTGCCTTATAGACTTTCTTCACCTGCTCTGCCCAAGGTTTCCAGTCATTCTCGGTATACCCATTGAGAAGCTTCGCGAGCGCCGGATGATCCACCCAATGATCAGGCTCATATCTCACACTAATGATTTCTGGTAGCTTGTTTGGCAAAATAGTTACCCAATCCTTCAAGCTTTCAGGAATATCATCTCCTTGCTCGTAATTCTTGCGGAAGTCTCTGAATTCCTTCTCACGATCCTTGTCATCAGCAAATCGGACCTTGCGATCGATCTTTTCTTTAGCAATCGGTGCTTGCAACGGATTCACTTCGTCAATCCATTCTTCGAGAAGGCTTGGCAACTCCGGTGCTGCTTTGATGTTTTTCTTTTCTACCTTGAGCCAAGAAGTGGACTGTACACCCTCAGGAGTTTTTTCAGTATCAAAAGGACGGATGGTTAGGTTCTCGAGATCTGTTGGATAGTCAGCAAGCCACCAAGGGGAAGGTGCTGCACTAGTGGTGCGGAAATCTCTAATAATTGAATCATCAATTGCGAGAGCTTTCTCCAAATATGTAAAGAGTCGGATGACTTTATTTTGTGCTTCTGCAGAAAGATTGGAGACACGCTTCACCCGAGACTCTGTAACCTCAATATCCGTGGGGCTTGAGATCTCAACGACAGACTTCTGATTCTTGAGAATTTCGCGTTGCTGCTTCATGGCTTCCGCTTTGCATTCAGAACACACCGTGCCCTGTTTGACTTTGTGTTTCTTGCAGACAGTGCATAGAGGTTTGGTTGCCCAATATCGCCTTGCATCAAATTTGCTGCGATAGGGCGACATATCATTATTTAACTATATCTTGACCCAAAGGCCCCTCAATAAGCTTGATTGTTTCTTTTACGAACTCCTCCCACGTATACGAACCCTTATACCAAAGGAGGACGGCATCCGTTCTATGTTTTAAGAGTTTGAGGAACTTCTGCCAAGTAAAACCATTGGGTTTTAATGCGTCTTTCCACTCCCTCCACAGATATTGAGGCAGCTTATTCCCGTACCAGACATTTAAGGAATCCCAATTTATTCGGCCTGACTTATCAGTCATACCTTCAATCTTTCGAATCCACTCTTTTACCTCTATGGGCTCTTTGGGCACTGATAATTTCATACCCCAAGTATATAGGGCATCAAGGAAATTGCAAAGTCTGCCTAGACTCCCTGCGCGGATTGCGTCATCCCTTGGGGTGTGCGAATTATCAAGTAAACAACGGACATGCCAACGGAAATAGGGACAGGAACGGGCGTTTTGGGGGCAAAACCGGCACCCCAGGAGGCGGTAAGGGTGCGGTACTGCCTCTACGCCAGAAAGAGCACCGAGCAGGACGAAATGCAGGCGCTCTCGATAGATAGCCAGATCAAGGAGATGACCGCGCTTGCGGCGAGGGACGGACTGGAGGTCGTCGAGGTAAAACGTGAAAGCCACTCGGCCAAAGAGGCCAGCCGGAGGCCGGTATTCAATGAGATGCTGGACGGGATTCGCACTGGCAGGTTCAACGGGATACTGACATGGGCGGCAGACCGCATCAGCCGCAACGCAGGCGACCTCGGGAGGGTCGTCGACCTGATGGATGCAGGAGTGTTAGTGCAGATACAGACATACAGTCAGAAGTTCTCGAACAATCCGAACGAGAAATTCCTTCTGATGATTCTCTGTTCGCAGGCGAAGCTCGAGAACGACAATAAAAGTCTGAACGTGAAGCGCGGTCTGCGGACGCGAGCTGAAATGGGCATGCTCCCCGGCTGGGCACCGGTCGGATACCTGAATGACAACCGCTCGGATCATAAATGCGAGTACCTCCTGGACCCGGTACGCGCACCAGTCGTGAAAATGATCTTCGAGAAGGTCGGCAAAGAAAAATGGAGCGGCGTGCGTGTCTATCACTGGCTTAAAGAAGAGGTCGGGTTCAAAACGCGGAGCGGTGTGAATCTGAACTTGAGCACGATTTACACCGTGCTAAAAAATCCATTCTACTGCGGCGTATTTGAGTACCCGCGCGGTTCGGGCAACTGGTATGTCGGCAAGCACCCTCCCCTGATATCGAGAGAGCTGTTCGAGATGGTTAGACAGAAAGTGCTCGAGGAGACGAAGCCGCATGCCAAGACGGATGGCTTCGCGTTTCTCCGCATGATGACATGCGGCGACTGCGGATCGGGCGTAACGGCTATCGAAAAGGAGAAAATCATCAAAGGCACCGGTGAATCAAAGATCTATAGGTACTACGTTTGCGGCCGTTCGCGCGACCGACGTTGCAAGAATCCGTATGTCCGCGAGGACGCGCTTGTCGAACAACTCTGCGCCCTTATAGACGAGATTGAAATAGACCGCCTCGGCGCGAGGGCGCTTATCGAAAAGGAGGTTGCCCGGTTCAATAAGATGCAGTCGAAGGTAATGGGGACAAAGATAGCGGAGAAGGCCCGCGATGTAGATATCAAACGCTATGCAAAGTACCTGCTCGAAGAAGGCACGACCGAAGAGAAGAGGCAGCTTCTAGAGCAATTGCGCGGCAAGCTTGTACTTTCAAATAAGGAGATCGTCCTAGCGCAAGGCTAAAGCAAAAGCCGCGACAAGTCGTCGCGGCTTTTGCTTACGTGATGCCCGTCGGTACCGTACTGGCCTTTGGGCGGGCCGGTACTGGTTCCTGGCGTCACAACCGTGTTGCGGGGGCCGGAATCGAACCGGCGTCTGGAGGTTATGAGCCTCCCGAGGTACCTCTCCTCTACCCCGCTATCCTAAACAGCACGAGACGGCACACCGTCTTGCTATGACACTAATATAACGATTTTTGAGCGCTCGTGCAACCCTAGAGCATCTCGAACTCGCGGAAGACGGATTCGTAGCGCGCGAGCGTGCGGCGCATGAGGGTTTCCGAAAGATCGAAAGCAGAGCCCTGGTGCGCGATCTGATTGCGCACTTTGTGCGCCTCCCAGGCGTCGTTCAGCGTATCGAAGTCGGCCGGGTCCACCGTCTTCAGCTTCTCGCCTACACCCTCCCCCGTGTAGCCCTGCTTGGTGAGCATATCGTCGAGCATAATGTCCGCTTCTATGATCGCGGTGCGCCAGTCGCTCGGGTTCGTGCTCCCTTCAAGCGACTCGATATGCGCCCAGCGCGGGTTGCCGCCCTCCTCTTCTGGCGTAAGGATGAGCGTGCCGTAGTACTCGTCTTCGCGCTTGCGCAACTCGAAGAGCCGGATCGTCTCATAGATGATGAGAATGAGCGCGAGGACCGCGAGGATATAGCCCACGATGACGATGATGAGCCAGAGGTGCGCAAGCCACGCAGAGAAACCGGCAAGGTCGACCGATCCGTAACAGCCGCCATGCAGGCAGTCATACAAGAGACGGAACCAATACTCGACGTTGGCCTGGCTAGTAGGCATATATCCTTAGCATACCAAGCGCGAAGCGTCTTTAGCCTGCTTTCTCCACTGCTGATGCTACGTTGAAGAGAATCTCCTCCGCCTGATGCGGTGCGGTGAAGTGGATGCCGATAGGGAGCGCTCTTCCATCGCGCTCTACCGTACCCATCGGTACCGAGAGTGCCGGCATGCCAGTCAGGTTCGCGGTCACCGTAAAGATGTCCTCGAGGTACATGGAGATCGGATCACTCTTCTCGCCGAACTTGAAAGCCGGCGAAAGCGTCGTCGGGAAGGCGATGACGTCTACCTTCTCGAACGCGTCATCGTATTCGCGACGGAGGACGCCACGTGCGGCATCAGCCTTGCGGTAGTACGCATCGATATAGCCCGACGAAAGGACGAAGGTGCCAAGGAGGATGCGGCGACGCGTCTCTTCCCCGAAGCCCTCGGTACGCGAGAGGAGGTAGTCCTCAAGGAGGGTATCGCCGCGCGAGGCGTGCCCGTAGCGGACACCATCGAGGCGCGCGAGGTTCGTCGAGACCTCGGCTGGCATGAGGACGTAGTACGCCGCAAGCGCATGCCCGCTCGTGGGAAGCTCGATATCGACGAGCGTATGCCCTTCTGACTCAAGCTTCTTCAGCGTCTCATCGAACGCCGCGCGAACATCTTCTTGCACGCCCTCCGTAAGAAGGTGACGCGGGACGCCGATCACAAGCTTCTCTGAAACTTCTTTTGACGGATAGAGCCCGTCCGGAATGGTCGTCGCGTCCATCGGGTCGATGCCGCGGATCGTATCGAAAAGCACCTTCGCGTCTTCCACCGACTTCGTAAGCGGACCGATCTGGTCGAGGGAAGAACCCATCGCGATCGCACCGCTGCGCGAGACGGCGCCGTAGGTGGGCTTCACGCCGACAAGGCCGCAGAGTGCTGCTGGCTGGCGGATAGAACCGCCCGTATCGGTACCGAGTGCTGCGATGCAGAGATGTGCCGCGACTGCGGCAGCAGAGCCGCCCGACGAGCCTCCGGGCACACGCTCAGGGTCGTGCGGGTTCTTGGTCGAACCGAATGCCGAGTGCTCGGTCGAGCTACCCATCGCGAACTCGTCCATGTTCGCACGCCCGACGAAGAGCGCACCCGCTTCCTTGAGCTTCGTGATGACGGTCGCGTCATACGTCGCGCGATAGTTCTCGAGCATCTTCGACGCAGCGCTCGCGATCTTCCCTTCTATCAGGATGTTGTCCTTGATCGCAAGCGGGATGCCCGAAAGAAGCGGTGCTGCGTCGCCTTCGCGGTCGATGCGCTCCTGCGCGGCCGCGATCGCAGCATCGTCTGCCTCGAAGATCTCAAGGTAGGCGTTCAGCTCCAGATTCTTCTCCTTCGCCGCCGTGACGCACGCATCCCAGAGCTCGCGTACGGTACACTCCCGTGCGCGGAGCGCGCGGGCTGCTTCGATGATCCCGAGCTCGTTCGGTTTCTTAGTCATGAGCGATGATCTGCTTCACGACGAGTGCATCGCCTTCACGTGCGGGGAACTGCGCCGCGATCTTCTCCGTGTACGCACCCGGCGTATGGGGCTCACCGTCTTCGCGCATCACGTTTCGAAGCGGCGGCTTCTTCGCGTCAGGGCTCGTGGAGATATCGAGCGACTCGAGCTGCCCGACGTACGCGAGGATCGCGTCGAACTCGTTCGTAAACTTCTCCAGGTCAGCGTCCGCGATCTTCACGCGCGCGAGCGCCGCAAGCTTCTTCACGTCTTCCGTGGTTGCCATAGAAGGTACTCTACCACAGCACCAAAAAGCTTCCATTACTGGCCACATGACGCTTGCTAAGATCGTAGGCTTTTGGCGCTGGGCAGGTCACCGCGAGAGCTTTTTGAGGAACTCAGCTTCGCTTAGGACCGAAATGCCGAGCGACTCGGCTTTCTCGAGTTTGCTGCCCGGGTTCTCCCCCGCGACGACGAACGAGGTCTTCGAAGAAACCGAGCTCGCCGCGCGGCCACCGGCAGCACGCACCTTCTCCTCTGCCTCTTCGCGCGAAAGGGTCGGCAAGGTTCCGGTGACGACGACCGACTGCCCGATCAAGGGACCTGAACCGACGCCTTCGACCTTGGTGATGGTGAGGTGCTTCGTGAGCCGCTCAAGAAGCGCGCCATTAGCGCTATCAGCAAACCAGGCGGCCACCGCTTCTCCGATGATGGGACCGACGCCTTCGACACCCGAAAGCTTTTCTGCACTCGCGACACGGAGTTTCCCGAGCGTATGGTAGTGCACAGCAAGCAGACGCGCGTTCTCTTCCCCTACGTGCGGGATACCGAGCCCGACGAGCAGCCGATCGAGCGGGACCTTGCGTACCGCTTTGACCGCCTGCATCAGATTTTCAGCTTTCTTTTCTTCAAAGCTCGGAAGCTCGAGGAGTTCGTCCTTAGTGAGGTCGAAGATGTCATCAAAATCGGAAATGAGATCGTGTTCCATGAGAAGGCGTACCGTCTCCTTCCCCATACCGTCTATGTCGAGCGCGCTTTTCCCTGCGAAATGGATGAGCTTGCGCGCCTGTTGCTCGAAGGATCCGGAGACCTTACAGCGATGCGCGGCCTCCCCCGGCACGCGCTCGATCGCGCCATCTCCGCCACACAGTGGCGAATGCGTCGGAAAGGTCCACGCCTTCGCGCCCTTCGGCCGCATCTCTTTGATGACCGCGAAGATTTCCGGAATGATGTCGCCCGCTTTCTGCAGGATGACCGTATCGCCCACACGGATGTCCTTTTCTTTTATGAAATCCTCGTTATGCAGCGTCGCGCGCGCAACGACGGTTCCCGCGACCGCGACGGGACGCAGGTGCGCGACCGGAGTGAGCTTGCCCGTACGCCCGACCTGGAGCGTGATGTCCTCAAGCACGGTCTCCACCTGCTCAGGCGGAAACTTATACGCGACACCGAAACGTGGCGCCTTGCCGGTATAGCCCAAGAGCTCTGCAGCTTTTCTCGACTCGACCTTCAGCACGATGCCGTCGATCTGATAGTCGACGGCATCGCGTGCGGAGCTTTGCCATTTCTTCCAGTAGGCAAAGACCTCATCGAGCGATTTCGCATGTGCGTGCTCGCGATTCACCGGGAAGCCGAGCTCGGCGAGGTACTGGAGCTCTTCGCTCTGCGTCGAAGGGAACGCCTCAGAGGTCTGCGCGAGATCGTAGATAAAGACGCCGAGCGGACGCGCCGCCGCGATCTTCGGATCGAGCTGTCGGATCGAGCCGGCCGCAGCATTGCGCGGATTCGCGAACAGTGACTCGCCTTGCGAGGCGCGCTGCTCATTCAAGCGCTTGAATCCGGAGCGCGTGAGATACACTTCCCCTTCGGCGACCAGATCGACCGGGCGCAAAAGCGTAGCGGGTACCGACGCGACCGTACGGACATTGTGCGTGACATCCTCGCCGATAAGCCCGTCGCCGCGCGTAGCTGCGGTCTTGAGTTTCCCTTTCTCATAGGTAACAACGATTTTGAGCCCGTCGATCTTGAGCTCCAGATCGTAGGTGGGCGCCTCACCGAGTGTCTTGCGAATGCGGGCATCGAACGCACGGATGTCGTCTTCAGAGAACGCATCGTTAAACGACCACTGCTCTACGGAGTGACGGACTTTCTTCAGGAAAGGCAGCGGTGCACCCGCGACCACCTGAGTCGGCGAGTCAGGCGTGATGAGCTCGGGATATTTCTCTTCGAGGAGCGCGAGCTCGTACTTGAGCGAGTCGAGCGCTTCGGGCGAGATCGGCGTCTCATCCTTCTCGTGCTGCAAGGTGCGGTATTTGGTGATCGTCTCGCGTAGCTGGCGAGCTCGTTCAACGGCTTCCTTCGGAGCGTGCATACGCCCAGTATACCGGACTTCGAGGCTCCTTAGTAACGAGCGTTGATACCGCGTGCCGCAAAGCGGTTACTGCTACCGCCAGCAATCACGGCACACGCTACGTCGTAACCCTGTGCGAAAAGATACGTTATATCCGTGCCTGCGGCTGGCTTCGAAATGACGACATCGGCGCACCGCTTACCGCCATCGAGCGAAAAACGTTGGGTCACGACCCAGCGTGAAAGCGTATGTGCTGTCACGGCCGCGGAGACCGGTGCTGTGCCATCGCAGGTCATGCTCGGTGCAGGTGCGGACATATCCGGAGTATAGGCAAAGAGATTCTGCTGCTGGTCGGCATAGAGCGCGCACTCGAGCGCCGCATCTGCCACGTAAAACGCATACTGCGAACCGAGCGCGCTCGAGACCAGCTGTTGCTGCTTAAAGCCGAGGGAGCCGAGCGCGAGGCCGAAAAGGAGCATCACCGACATGAAAATGATAGCGATAAGGAGCGCGAAACCGCGGTTATCGCCCCGTGCGATCGTGCGGATATCCTTGCTGTCGTTTGCTATTGCCATGGCGTCAGATGGTCAGTGACCGTTATCTGGTAGGGCGAACCGTGGAAAGTCCACGAGACTTGCGAGACGACACGGACCTCGTTTGCGGAGATATCACTCACTTGGATCGTCCGAGTGAACGGCGTGACCTCCGCACCGCTTAAGCCTCCTTGCTCCGTATAGATATTGTTCACGAGGTAGAGCGGCGAACAGGTCCCTCCTGGGCACGGCTCAAGCGCGAACCCGCTTCCTGCACCCATGCTGCGCGCCGGATCAAGCGTACAGACGGCCGTCCGGCACGGTGTCACGGAACCCGCGCTCGAGCCGGTAAGGAAATCCGTCCATGCTGCAGCCGATGCGCCGCTACCGCCTGCCTGATACGCGGAAAGATAGGTATCATCGCGCATCGCTCGAACGTATTCGACGCCTTCCTGCGCCAGATACGAAGCGGTAAGCTCATCGCGCGCGATCTCGGCAGCGACCAGCGCCCGATTCGCGGTAAAGAGGGGTCCTGCGATCGAAAGGACGAGGATGGTAACCGCGATCATAGCCTCCACGAGCGTGAAGCCTTCGTTCTTTTTCCGGTACTGCTTGTGAGAGAGCATGGTCATATGTCGCTTCCGCGCATGGTGGCGCCCGTCTCGACCGTAAAAGGCTGTGTCTTCCCGGGTCCGGTCGATACCGAGCCGACGACGATGATCGTCAGCCGCGGCTGATGGTAATCACTGGGCACCGGCTGGCTGCCTGACGTATAAAACGTGAGCGAAGTGATCACGACGGATGGGTCGGTAAGAGAAACCGGTACGCCGTTCGTCACTTTCTGGAGCGATGAACCGGAAAGACTGTATGAAACGGGTGTCCCTTCTTTATCGTTGAACGAGAAGGAAGCTCCGCCAGTCGGACAGTCGCCCGCTCCGCCACAGCTATACGCCGAACCGGTGCGGATGTCGCGCGTCATGGTCTCAAGCGCGAACGAGAGATTGTTGATACCGACCGTCGTCCCTTGCGCCTGATGATTGAGCGCGATCATGATGAGGTATGCGCTCGCCGACATCATCATGACAAATGCGAAGAGACCGACTGCGACGATAAGCTCGATAAGCGTGTACCCGCGCCTCGCTGCATTTCGTTTTCCGTATGTCGATAGAGACTGTGTCATGGGCATGATGCGGCGGTCGCGGTTATCTCGCCGGATGCCGAGATCGAGACATACCGGGCACCCCCTTGCGGCGAAGCGAGAGTAAGGCAAGCTTCCGTGATCGGATTGAGCGACGGATAGGTCCCGTTCGTGCTTATGAAAGGATTCGGGTTCGGGCGGGCAAAGACGATATCGAGCGTGGAGAGCCCTCCTCCTTGCGCGACCGCACAGGCCCAGGATCCTCCGGCAAGGGCGCAGAAATCGCTTATCGTGATGTTATTCCCGAGCGTATAGTCCGTGACACGCGTATCTTGCGATCCGTAGCTGCAATCTCCTGAAAGCGCGTCCGGGGCCGACGGGTCCGTTATCCTGTGGCACACCGACCCGGTAGAGGGGGCCGGGTACGTATCGGCGAACACCGTATACGACCCAGGCGTCGCGATATCGAAATGCGCCCCATAGCCGGCGGGCACGGTCCCGATAGCACGCCCACCGATGCCATACGTTTCTACGGCTGTCAAAGAAAGCGCGACATCATAGGAAGTATTAGCGAGGACCAAGGTCTTATTGAACGCGCTCTGACTCGAAAGCACTACCGCCATCACAACGGCAATGATAGCGAGAACCACGAGGAGTTCTACCAGGGTAAAACCGCGATGAGAGTGAAAGGGTTCCATTGGGTAAAGTACGCGAGGAGGAAGCCCGAAGCGAGAAACGGCGCGAAGGGTACCTCAACTCCCATTCTAAAACCTCGCGGTCTCCGCGCCAACAGCACTATGCCGATAACTGCCCCGATCCAGAATGAAAAGATGAAGCCAGGGAAAGCTGCGGACCCTGTGAGAAGCGCGAGGCCGAAAGAAAGCGGCGCATCGGCAAACCCCATCGCCCTGCCGCGCGAAAGCATATTGATCGCCGCAAGGCTTCCTGCAATAAGGAGTGCGGCTACTGCCGTATCACGAAAAGCGACAAGAGACGGAGCGGAGAGAAACGCGACGATCAAGCTTGCCGTTATGAACACGACGAGAAGCGGCGTCGGCAGTATCTGATGCGCAAGATCGTAGAGAACGAGCGAGAGGAGTGCCGCAAGCGCCAAAAGCATGAACGGCAGAGCGACCGACAGCCCGAGCTGCAGATACGCGAGAGCGAACAAGGTCCCGAGGAGCGCTTCGCTTATAGGTGAAACCGGCGAAAGGCGCGTACCGCAACAGGAAGCGCGACCGCCGAGCCCGACGAACGAGAGAATCGGGAAAAGCGCTCCCGGCACAAGCGTCACCGTGCACGCATCACAGGAGGAGCGGCCGGAAATAAAACCTTGCGCAGTGTAGAGACGTGCGACGATGACTCCTATGAAGCTTGCACTGATCGCACCGAGCGCAAAGAACGTAAGCGGCAAAAGCAGAGACATGCTCGCATGATAGCAGAAGACCCGCGGCATACGCCGCGGGTCTTCTGGATATTCTTCTTAGGATCGACTATTGCACCGAAGCGCAGGTGCCGCAGGATGCTCCGGTCAAGAGGAGCGAGTTCACCCCGCACCGGCTTCCGCTGCTGTCGACGCACCAATAGGTTGAATTAGAGGCTGCAACATCAGCAGGACGCGATACCGCTACAGCATACGCGGAGCCCGTCGATAGGCAGGCCGCGACACCACCTGCAGAATTCGTTAACGCTCCAGCAATCGCCTTTTCAACCGTCGAATCGTGGAAGAGAGTCGTTCCGGCAGTCCCCACCGTAGGACAAGTCGCTGGCGATCCTGAACCGTTATCGAACGTCCCGTAGGAATTTCCGTTATCTGACAAGAAGATTGCTGCTTGGGTAGCCACCGTACCGAGATCCGCCTTTATCGCTGCGTCATTACCCTTGCTGCGGGCCGTGTTGAGGGATGCAAGCACGACTGCCGAGAGGATGCCGATGATGGCAATCACGACGAGAAGTTCGATAAGGGTGAAACCGCGTTTGACGTTCATGAGTATATCGAGTTACGGAATCCTTTTAAATTCAAAGGATCCTTTTGAGGAGATTAATTTCCGCAGGCTGTTGCGCCAGCGACCATAGCCGCCGTCGTCTGCTTTGCGGTACCCGTGCTGTCGACGCACCAGTACTTGGTATTGTCAGATGCGAGCGGTGACTGAACTGCGTATGCCGATGCCGAGCTGTTGCAGGTAACTGTACCGGTACCATTGGCCGTGTCTACGCCTGCAAGCGCCTTTACAATCGTCGCGTCTGCGAAGAGAGTTCCTGCCGTTGCGGCACAACTGTTATTAGAAACTGCAACCGAACCGTAGCTATTATTACCGGCACCGCCGTAGAAGATTTCCGCCTGGGTCTGAATGGTCGAGAAGTCGGCCTGGATAGCTGCGTCATTACCCTTGCTGCGGGCCGTGTTGAGGGATGCAAGCACGACTGCCGAGAGGATGCCGATGATGGCAATCACGACGAGAAGTTCGATAAGGGTGAAACCGTGGGAACGAGTCTTGTACATAATATTTTGTATTTTATTAATGCTTCAATTGTACGCCATGGTCTCTCGTAAGGAAACCATGCTGTGGATAAGCGATTTCCCTAAATGGACCCTGCGAGGTTGTAGATCGGGAGGAGGACGGCCGCAAGAAGCGTGCCTACGCCAAGACCGAGGAGCACGATCATGACCGGCTCGATGAGCCCGACGAGTGTATCGACAGCATTGGTCACCTCACGATTGTAGAATTTCGCGAGCGTCGTGAGGATCTTTCCGAGCTCGCCGGTCTCCTCACCCACTTTCGTCATGGCCACCATGATTCCTGGGATCTCCGGGTGCTTCCCAAGCGCGTCAGAGATCGGCAAGCCGCCTTTCACGTCAGCAGCGACTGCGGTGAGCACTTGTTCATAAGCAACGTTGCCCACGACCGAGCTGGTGATATCGATAGCTTCCACCACCGAGATACCCGAGAGGAGCATGGTGGCGAAGTTGTCAGCGATACGCGAAAGGTAGAGCTTGGTATAGAGATCTCCCACATAGGGTACCGAGAGCTTCAGACGATCAAGAACGAGCTTGCCGTGCTCGGTCTTATGGAGTTGCCAGAGGTATGCAGCCCCCGCAACCAGCGCGATGAATATCAATATCCCGTATTGCACGAGGAAGTTCGAGAAACCGATGATGATGCTCGTATACACTGGGATAGCCTGGCCAGAGTCGAGTAGTACGGCGGTGATCTTCGGAATAACGAGCGTGAGCATGAGACCCATCACGCCGAAGAAGACGGCAATAACAAACACCGGGTAGATGAGCGCATTCTCCGCCTTGGAGATGACGTCGTAGGACCGGTCGAGATAGTCGGCAAGATACGTGAACGTATCGGAAAGCTTTCCCGACTCCTCGCCTGCGCGAACCATATTTACATAGAATGAAGAAAAGACCTGCGGATGGCGTGCGAGCGCCTTGCTGATCGGAATGCCGCCTTGGATATCGTCGCCCACGGCCGAAAGGACGTCTGCGAGATATTTGTTCTCAATTTCGGCAGCGAGCAGACGGAAAACGCGGAGCGTCGATACCTGCGCTTCAAAAAGCGTCGCGATCTGGCGCGAAAGGATAACGATCTCGCGATTACTCACCCGATGAAAGAACGGGAGGTCTTCAAAGAAGCTTTTCTTGGTCTCTGCGGATTCGATCGCCGAGATGATGAGGCTCCGACGTTGCAGCGCGGAGACGGCGATATCCTGCGACGGGGCCTCGATAGTACCCTCTCGTTCGTGTCCATCCTGGTCTATAGCTCGGTAAGAGAAAAGCATGGCGGATTATAGATAGGCTTCGAAGGTCTTCGGTTCCATCGCATGCTCATAGGCGTGCTCGACCGTGACTTCCCCGCGTCGCACAAGCTCCGCGAGCGAACGGTCCATGTCGATCATGCCTTCCTGGGACGATGTCTGGACGACTGCGGTGATCTCATGCGTACGCGACTCGCGGATGAGAGTCGATATCGCGTTGTTATTGATGAGGAGCTCGTACGCCGGGATAAGGCCCCCCGAAATACGCGGGACGAGGCGTTGCGAGAAGATGCCGCGCAAGCTTCCGGCAAGCTGCACGCGGACCTGATCTTGCTGTTCGGCCGGGAACATGTCGATGATGCGGTCGATCGTCTGTGCCGCATTATTGGTGTGCAGGGTCGAGAAGACGAGGTGACCGGTCTCGGCTGCGGTCACGGCAGCCGAGATCGTCTCGTAGTCGCGCATCTCCCCTACCATGATCACGTCGACGTCTTCGCGGAAAGCGCTTTGGAGTGCCGAGTGAAAATCCGGCGCATCGATATGCACCTCACGCTGATGGATGAGCGACTTCTTGGGCGCGAAGACATATTCGACCGGGTCCTCGATCGTAAGGATATGTTCTGAGCGCGTCTCGTTGATGCGGTCGATCATCGCCGCGAGGGTGGTCGACTTACCCTGCCCGACCGGACCCACTACGAGGAAGAAGCCTTGGCTATGCTGTGTGAAAACCTCGAGTACGGGCGGCAGATTAAGCTCGGCGAAGGTGCGGGTCGCATTCGGGATGAGTCGGAGCGCGAGCGCGACGGTCCCTTGCACGCGATATCCGTTCACGCGGAAGCGCGCGTCTTCCTTATGCGCGTATGAGAGATCGATCGCCTGATTCTTGAGGAACGTATCCCATCGCTCGGACGGCACGATGCTCTTCAGGATCGCCTCCGTCTGCTCCTTCGTGAGCACAGAGTGTTTCGTCACAGGAATGAGCGCGCCTGCTACGCGGATCATCGGCGTACCGCCTGCAAAGATATGCAAGTCGGAACCGCCTTGGCTGATAACCAGTTCGAGCAATTCTTCGAGGATCTTGTCGGGAGTCATAGGAAATGATTATGGATGACCGGCTTCGCCCTTGATAATGCGTTCCGTCTCTGCGAGCACCTCGGAAGGGATAGCTGCCGCCTTGATGATGTAGCCGTCTACGGTGAGCTTTTTCGCTTCTTCGATATCCGAGTTCTGGCCCTGATTCGAAAGGAATATGATCTTCGCTTCTTTCGCGAGATTTTCCTTCCGTATGGTCGCGACCGTCTCAAAGCCGGTCATGCCCGGCATGATGACATCGATCAGGATCGCATCAGGCATCACCGCGTCCTCTTTCCGAAGAGCGGCCAAGAGCTCTTCTCCTCCAGAAAATGAATGTATGTCATGCCCTGCGTTCTTGAATTTCACCGCATAGAGATCAAGCAGGAAACGGTCATCATCGACGAGATATATGCGGTAGGCCATCACTTTCAGTATACTACGCGCCTAGCATCACCCTGGTTCTTCTTCGGGGAAAAGCTCGCCTCCTAGGGTGTTGATGTCCTCAAACGGGATCGTGCCGGAGAGCGCTTTCAAGATCGCATCTTCGCGCATGGTGATCATGCCGTTCTGACGCGCGGCGGCATAGATCTTCTCTTCTACCGGGTCCTTGAGCACGATCTGCTCGAGATCGTTGTCCATGCGCAAGATCTCAAATACGCCGGTACGGCCATGCGTCCCGTTAGGACAAGCTGGTGTCGGCTTTGCGTGATAGAACTGCGTAAACGGAGGAAGTTCCGCTCGATACTTCTCCGGCAGATCGGCGAACTCACGGTCCAGATACTCTTTGAGCGAATCGGTGATCGGGAATGGTTCTCCTGCCCCTTCACAGACCTTGCGGACCAGACGTTGTCCGACCACGGCAACCAGAGTCGGCGCGATGAGGAACGGGTCGATACCCATATCGACCAGACGCGGGATTGCGCCAGCGGCCGTGTTGGTATGGATCGTGGAGAATACGAGATGGCCGGTGAGAGCCGCCTGCACGGCAAGCGCGGCGGTCTCCTTGTCGCGGATCTCGCCGACCATGATGATGTCCGGGTCTTGACGGAGGATCGAGCGCAGACCGTTCGCGAACGTGTAGCCGATCTCCGGGCGTACCTGACTCTGCGCGACGCCCGGTATCTGGTATTCGACCGGATCCTCGAGCGACACGACATTGAAGCGCTCCCGATCAAGCTCCGAGAGGATGCCGAACAAGGTCGTCGACTTGCCGGAGCCCGTGGGACCCGCAAAAAGTATGATGCCGTATGGGGACCGGATCATATCCCGAAGCGTCGCGAGATCTTTCGGCGAGAGACCGACCGAATCGAGCGTCGCGACCGCGCTTGACTGGTCGAGGATACGCATCACGACTTTCTCGCCGTATTCGGTCGGAAATGTCGATACGCGGAAATCGATGCGGCGCTTACCCACCGTCGCGGAGAAACGGCCGTCCTGCGGCTTGCGCTTCTCGTCGAGACGGAGCTTCGCGAGGATCTTGATACGCGCGACCACGGCCTCATGCACTTTTGCAGGAAGCTCGAGCGAGGTATGCAGCGCTCCATCCATACGGAAGCGCACGCGCGTCTTGATCGGAGACGGCTCGACGTGCACATCGGAGGAACGGCCTTCGATGGCGTATCGCAGGATGGTCGAGACGATCTTCGCGACAGGCGCCCCCTCTTTCAGGTCCTGCTCTAGGGATCCGCCCGTCTCGGCACCAAGCGAAAGCGTCTCTTCTCCCGTATCGATGACCGCAACCGGAGTCTCCTCGGCGGATACCGGCTTCTTGATGGTCTCATATTCGGAAAGAGCTTTGCCGATCTCTCCTGAAAGGTTCTGGTACGCATCGACGACACGATCGAAATCCTGTTTGGTTATGAGAAATACCTTGTACGGCAATCCGATCTTACCGGATATGAACTGCAAGGCATCGAGCGCTTCGATGTTATCGGGATCAACGATGCCGACCTCAAGCGCGCCCTCGACCTTATCGAGAGGGACGATGCCGTAGTGCTGCACCGATTCTATCGGGATATACCCGAACACTTCTTGGTTAGCAGGCGGATCTCCTAGAATGCGACTTGAAAGCCCGTAGGCCGCAGCCGCATCCGCAAGCGCATCGCTGAGCGCGATGTTCTGTTCGGAAAGCGCATCAGCGAGCGAACGTTTCTCTTGCAACGCGGCTTCCACGTCCGCACGACCTTTCGGCGAAAGGGTTCCTTTATCGACGAGAAATCCGAGAAGGTTCATTCCTAATGGCCTGCGATGCTGCCCGCAAGCGGAGCGAAAGGATCCGTACGACCAGAGGTCTCAGCCGCCACGGGAGTCGTAAGGTCGACAAGCGAAGTGAACTTCGTATCGGTAAAGATCGCGGTATTGAACGTGATGGGTTGTAGCTGGCTCACGAGCGCCTGGAATTGCGTCTGTGCGGCAGCACCGACAGACGAGGTGGACGTGAGTGGCGGCTGGTTCCCTTCACGAGATGAGAAGTACCAATAACCTCCCGCGAAGATGACGAGCGTGGCGATGGAAAGCGAGATGGCGTTCGTTGATTTCATAGGTGATTTCAGCGCAACCAGTAAAGGCGCAAGGTCATCTGATAAATGTATACGCCCGTGTCCGAACCCTTCACGACCAGGTCGCGGATATCAAGCAGACGCGCGCTCTGTTCGATACCCTTCAGGAAGGTTTGGAGCGCAGGATACGTGCCAGTTGCAGAAAGAGAGAGGTCGACCGATCCTACCGGCGTAAGCGCAGCTGTCGGAAGGACGCCTGCATCAGGTGCGCGTGCGACATTTTTTGCGCTTGAAACGACGTCGATATTGGCAACCGAGAGACCGGCACGCGCCGCAAGCGCGTTCAGGTCGAGGATGAGACCCACGTTATCGACTGAGTCAGGCAAGAATCTGGTCAGAGCGGAAAGATCCGTCGGATCAATCGAATCTCGAGCGGACGCAAGTTGGTTCTGTTGCGTCGCATACTGCTTAGCCGCCTCAAGTGCTTGATCATCAGCCGCGATAGCAGCGCGAGCGGTAGCGATAGAGCCGGTCCAGGTCGGATTCACGTAGGCGAAAAAGATGACTACGGCAGCGATGAGGGCGATGATGGGAAGGATGCGGCTGTTCATGGTATCGGGAGGGTCGTCGTACTTGAGACCGTGGTCGGGAACGTGGCCGTGTATGCCGAAGGCGTGTAGGCGGTAAGTCTCGGATCAAGAGCTGCCGAGAAGCTGAAAGACACGGAGTTATCCTTCGCGACGCTTATCTTCGAGAAGATGACGTCCTTGATACGTCCGTCAGAAGAGAATCCTGTCGAAGCGGCAGAGAGCGCGTTGAAACTTTTCGCAATGCCGGTTCCTTCAACCTTCGTCGCGACAGTGCCGTCAAAAGATAGGTGTAATGTCGTGAACCGGACGCTCGCAGGGAGCAGCTTCTCAAGCGAAGAGAAGAAGTTCGAGTAAGCGACGTGACCGTCAAGGAGCGTCTGTCCGGCATTCAACCGGTCCCGTAAACGTACGAAACTGTTTACGGTCTCGGGGTCGATCGCTGCTTCCGTCTTCGCGAGTTCGGCCTCCTTGGCCGACTGCTGGGCAGAAAGGATGCGTCCATAAAAGAAGAGCCCGATCGCGAGCACGAATACGATACCGAGCACGACATACGCGAGGAGACTGAAGGTGCCGAGAAGATCAGCGCCTGGACGTTGCCGTGCCGACATCTCATGCGGCACGAACGAGGTAGGGATCGAAGGTATGAGCGCCATTTCATTCCTAAGTATACGCTACAGGAACGCGCGTGTGCGTTCTATACTGTGCAAAAGTCTAGATTTCTTCGAGCTTACGGAGCGCAAGACCGACCGCAACGGCGAACTCCGGGCCGATCTCCTCAAGCACCGGACGCATGAACGCAGGAGCTTCCGTTTTTGCGAATGGATCGGCAAGGCGAACATCGATCGAGAATGTTTTTTTCGCGTAGGCACCGAGCGATTTGGTCACCCCGCCACCCCCGGTGAGCATGATCGAAGTGACGCTCTTATTATGCGAGGTCTCATATTGCGTGAGCACGCGACGTGCTTCGGAAAAGATACGCGAAAAGACGAGTTCTGGGTGTCCCTGCGCCTCCTCCCCTTCTATACCTGCTTCCTTCTTCACGGCTTCCGCCCGCGTAAGCGATACGCCACTTGAAACCGCGATGGCACGCGTGATGTCCTGACTCCCCACCGCAACCGAGTGCGAAAGAGCGACGACGCCGCGTTCGACTACGTAGATCTTCGTCGAGGCTGCGCCGATATCCAAGACCATGACCGGGCGCAATGGCTCGTCGACAACCGCACGGATAGTGCTGAAGATCTCGATCTCGTAGAAACTTGCCGCGAGGCCGGCGCCAGAGACGACGTTCTGCAGAAGCGTAAGTTCGTCGTTGTGTACGGCAACGAGGAGTACGTCCACGGTATCCTTTTCCTTTTCCGACGGTTCCGTTTCGGGAATGATGAACCAGTCGAGCTGTACTTCGCTCATCGGCACCGGGATATACTTGCGCGCCTCGAGCTCGATGATCGTCTTTTGTTCTGCCTTATCCTTGCGATACGGGAGCGTGACGAGCGAGAGGAGCGAGCGTGCGAACGGGATCGATACACCACAGCCTTTCGCCGTAACCTTCGCTTCGCGCAGGAGATCTTTCAAGGTTTCGGTAATCTGCTCGGATGAGAGATTCGTCGCCTGCCCGACCTCGGCACCGCCGTAAGGACCGAGCGCGAGTTCGCCGTAGGTCTCAAGGATCGCTTTCCCGCCCTGCTTGCGCAGCTGGACGACCTTGAGCGAGGAGGAACCGATGTCGATGCCCAGAACGCTCTCGGGCTTCTTGGCAAACAACGAATCGAAAAACGACATGTCACAATGATACCATGCACCGCCTGCTCGACCTGCTCTTCCCGCCACGCGATGACGAACGCCTTATCCGCGACCTCGAGCCCGACGGGCTGTTTAGCGCGCTCTCTCCTCAACTCGTTCCAGCAACCCGACCAGGGACTGCTGTTCTCCTCCCTTTTCACGACCCTGTCGTACGCGCCGCGATACATGAAGCGAAATACCACGGCAGTGCGCGTGCTTCCAACCTCCTTGCTGTCGCGCTCGCCGAATACCTACGCGACGCCGACGAAAGCTCACGACACGTGGTGATCGTACCCGTACCGCTTGGAAACGTGCGGCGGCGGGAACGCGGTTTCAATCAGACTGAAGAAGTCATACTCCAGACCCTTCCCTTCCTTGAGGAGACCGGACGATTCACGATCGATGTAGAACTCCTCATGCGGGTACGGGAAACCGCTTCGCAGGTCTCGCTTCCTCGGCACGCTCGAGAAGAAAACATGCGTGGCGCCTTCGGCGCCACGCATGCGGCCGACCCTGCACACTTATATATAGTCCTCGACGATGTCGTTACGACTGGCGCCACCCTCCAGGCTGCCATCGACGCACTTACAGAAGCCGGCGCTAAAAATATCCTGCCGCTCGCCCTCGCGCATTAAATTTGGTATTCTCACAGTATTGGAGACGTGGCTGAGCTGGTCGAAGGCACCTCACTGCTAACGAGGCAGGGATCTTAAAGTCCCTCGTGGGTTCGAATCCCACCGTCTCCGCCAATGTGCGCCGCACATTTGCGGGACGAGCAAATGCTCTCGAGCACTGCAAGTGGGATCCGAAGACCTTGTGAGCAGATTTTGCGAGCGAACGAAGCAGAATCTTCACAAGGTGTACTGACCCTGTATGCAGGGCATACTGCTTCTTCACTCGGCATTAAAGGATACTGAAATCAGCATCCTTTAATCCTCCCTCATTGCAGTAAGTTTCGAAAAGCGTAATCGTGATTCCACCGTCTCCTTATTTTCAAGAGTAAGGTGGTACCTGGAAACCAAAGCTACCTATCGTGCGTTGACCTGGAAATTGTACATCCCCATACCACACACGCCTTGTATTTTCTGGCCCGACTGCGGCACACCAAGATCAATAACCTCTTCGCCCGTCGGTTGTAGTATCTTCTGAAATCCTGCTGAACGAATGACAAGCGCCGCTGAACAATCATAGGTGCCGCTCGTCTGTACGATAAGCTTCGTAGGTATTCCCTCCTTTATTTCTGATACGCGTGGGAAATAACCGCCACGTGCAGTAATCGTGACATACTGCACACCGTCTCTGATTTCTACATTTTGAACTTGTTCCACGCCGGCAGATGATGAATCGTCTGAGACGGCATAGAACGCGATGCCTATGATGCTGAGGCTCAGGGCAACTGATAGAATCGTGCTTTTTTGCATAAGATATAAACGATACATTAGATGCTAAACAAGGGCTCAATGACACCTAACCCGGCAAGTCCCGCGAGCAATGCGAATGCGCCAAGCCCGACCACCACCACCCCAGCTGATTTGAAAAATACCGGCGCATATTTCGATTGTGCAAACGATGCAGAACCAAAAGAGAGGAGCGCAAGCATCGGAAGCGTTCCAAGCGCGAATGCGAGCATAATGAACAACCCCGAGAGGAATGAACCGCTTGAGAGCGCGGCCACCTGCATCGCCTGAGTGAATCCGCACGGCAAGAAGAACGTCCCTGCACCAACGAGAAACGGCGTGATAGTCTGATGTTCGATCGTGCGGAAAAAACCGAACACACCTGCGGGAAGCGTTATTCGGCTCTTCTCAAGCACGCCTATCAGGTGAAGCCCGAGCAGTATCATTACGGATGAAGCGATGATGCCGAGTACCGCCGTAACGATAAAACTGATTCCAATCAACCCGCCAAGCGCACCAAGCACTCCTCCGAGGACGGCAAAACTCGCGAGCCGCCCTCCATGAAAAAGCATCATCGGCTTTATGTCGCTTACTTTGTCCTGAGAGATGGTCGCCGATAACGAGAGCACCAGTCCGCCGACTACTGCAAGACAGCTTGATACCGAGGCGACCAATCCGATAATGAAGCTAGTTGTCGGGGTGATTACTCCTCCCAATCCGAAATCCAGGATTCCTGATTTTTGAATGAAGAAAAAGAGCCCAAGGAACGCGAGTCCTATCGGCAAAGCCTGCCAGACGGCACCTCCATCTTTTTCACGCACCCCTTTTTCAAGCGAGAGACGATATCCGTTATCCTTTATTTTCTCGGTCAGCGTCTCGGCGAGTGCGCGATCATTCTCATCAAGAGACGTCTCGACTGAAACGGTCTCTGTCTTCAAATCGACGTCTGCTCGAATGATACCGACGTGTTCACGTAACGCATCCTCGATAAAGATCTTGCATGACGGGCAGTGCGTGCCGGAGACATGGAAGGTAATAGTTTTCATATATGAAGGTCGGTTTGCTTATAAGCGCTGCGCTTTGATCCTCAGCGAATTGGAGACGACCGAAACGCTTGAGAACGCCATCGCCATTCCAGCAAAGACCGGACTCAAGAGCCATCCGAAGATCGGGTAGAACAGCCCGGCAGCAAGCGGAATGCCGATGCTGTTGTAAATGAAAGCCCAGAACAGATTCTGCTTGATACCGCGCATCGTGAGTTTCGAGAGCTTAATGGCCTTCACCAGTTTAGAAAGGTCGCCGCCCAAAAGCGTGATGCCCGCGGATTCTATCGCGACATCGGTTCCCGTCCCCATCGCGATTCCGACGTTCGCTTGAGCGAGCGCTGGGGCATCGTTTACACCGTCACCAGCCATCGCAACAATCTTCCCTTGTCCTTGCAGTTCTTGTACCTTACGCAACTTGTCCTCCGGTAACACATGCGCGACAACTTCATCGATACCCACCAATGAGGCCACATACTGGGCCGTCTTCTCTTCATCTCCAGTAAGCATCACTACCTTGATCCCGAGACGATGCAGGTCCGCGATTGCCTCCTTGGACTCTTTCTTGATTTCGTCAGCAACCGTAACGAATCCTAAGACTTCTTCTTTCGTTGCGAGGATAACCGGCGTTTTGCCCTGAGTAGTAAAGCGATCGATCGACGACCGGTCGAATGTCAGCCCGAGCTCATTGATGAGTTTCGCGTTTCCAGCGAAATATTCGACACCTTCGATCGTCCCTTTAATCCCCTTCCCTTGCATTCCTTCGAATTCCGAAACAACGTTGAAATTAATCTCCTTCTCCTCAGCATACATGCCGATCGCATGCGCGACAGGATGTTCCGACTTTTTCTCAAGCGAAGCCAAGATCGTGACGAGCGCTCTTTCATTAAGGGCTGAAAGGCTTTGGATATCGGTGAGCATCGGTTTGCCGATGGTAACGGTTCCTGTCTTGTCTAGGATAACCGTGTCAATCTTATGCAGAGTCTCAAGCGTAGCTGCGTCTTTTACGAGAATGCCCTCTTTGGCTCCCTTCCCGATCCCGACAATGATAGCCGTCGGGGTTGCAAGCCCGAGTGCACAAGGACAAGCGATGACGAGCACGCCAACGAAAGAAACGAGCCCGAACGAAAGCGCCTGAGAAAACCCGAGTGTGCTCGTGCCGATAAGAAGCCAGGCACCGAGCGTGAGAAAAGCGATGACCAGCGTTGTGGGAACGAAAACGCTCGAGATCTTGTCTGCCAAGGCCTGGATGGGTGCACGGCTTCCTTGGGCCTCTTCGACCATCCTGATGATCTGCGCAAGAAGGGTCTCCGAACCGATCTTCGTGGCTTCGAATGTAAAAGTACCCGTGGTATTCATCGTTCCAGAGACGACCGCTCCGCCAATCCCTTTTTTGACCGGCATCGGCTCGCCAGTAACCATCGACTCGTCGACGAATGAAGATCCGTCGATAACGACCCCATCAACAGGTATCCTTGCACCTGGCTTTACCACGACGTGGTCGCCATGCCGTACGTCAGCGATAGGGATATCTGTCTCTGTGCCGTCACGGATGACCAGCGCTGTCTTTGCCTGCAGATGCAGAAGCTTTTCGATAGCATCTCCAGTCCTTAGTTTTGATCGAGCTTCAAGATATTTCCCGAGCGCGATAAACGTGATGACGACGATGGTCACGTCATAGTACGTGTGCTCGACGTTTATGAAAGGTCTCAATGTGTCCTCGAAGGCGCTTACGATGAAGCTGTACAGAAACGCGACTGAGGTTCCGATGCCTATGAGCGTATCCATATTCGCCTTACCGTATCGTGCGAAACGATAAACACCGAGGAGATATGGTTTGCCGACGACAAATAACGTATATGTCGCGAAGATTGGCAGAAGATGATGGAAAAATTCCTTGGGCGTGGTGCCCATCGCCGGCACCATCGCGTATTGCGCCGCTATATCCCAACCCATCACCAATATGCTGAAAATTGCTAAGGGGATCGCGGATATCACCTTTGATCTCAAGTCCGTGATTTCCATCAGTTTCTCATCTTTTGAGCGGCCCAAACCTGCATGAGCTGCATGTTCCTCCTCCGACATATTCATCATTTCGGCACCAGGCGGTACCCTGAGAGAATACCCGAGCGATTCGATATGCTTAGAAAGCTCGTGCGGACTGGTTTTTGAGGGGTCAAAAGAGACTTTCACCCGTTCTGTCCCGTAATTGACCTCGATCGCATGCACTCCCTCCGTTTTCTTCAAAGTCTTTTCGATGATGGATGCACAGGAGGCACAGTGCATTCCTTTCACATCGTATGTCTGCGTACGCATATACTATTTTCTCTTCAGCTTATAGACTTTGATAATCTCTGCGCCTGCCTTCGCGACTTGACCGGCTTTCATCTGATGATGGACGCAGTGATTCAGGTGGTTTTCAAGAAGCATATCCTCGACGTTCGACAACCCTTGCTTCACGGCCGAGGTCTGAGTGATCACGTCTATGCAGTACGTGTCACTCTCGACCATCTTCTGGAGGCCGCGCACCTGTCCCTCGATGAGCTTGAGGCGGCGGATGACCTTCGCCTTGGCCTTGTCGTCCATGTATCGCATGGAGTCCATTATACCCCATGGGGGTATCAGATCAATGCTTCCCACCGCATGGGGATAAGGATTTCTCATACTTTTCAGTGCCCTATACTGAAAGAGTCTTAGCCTAATTACCTTATTTATGGGACATTTCTTCGTTCTGCTTCCTATCCTCCTTCTCATGGCAGCGCTCCTTGAGCGCGCGTACCGCGCCGATCGCACCAATACTTACGCGAAATATTTCCGCAACTTCGCGTGGCTCTGGACCGCCTGTACGCTCATCGGCTCGAGCTCGATCTTCCTCGCGGAGTCCGGCATCCTCGACCTGAAGCCGCAATACGCGCAGCTCGTGGGCGCATCGCTCAGTCTCCCCTTCCATTACTTCGCGAGCGCAGCGCTCCTTCTCCTGCCTTTCGCGATCTACCGTAGGTATATGAAGGTCGGTTACGCGCTCGCGACGCTTGTCATCGCCGGAGGCGCGTTCATCGGCTCGGTAATCTTCGTCAAGGCGAACAACCTCTTCGCCTCTCTCGGCGCTTTCCAGGGAATCTACCAGTTCGCATGGGCGAACCTCCCTAACATCCGCCTCAGCGTCATTCTCATCGTGCTCATCCCTGTCGCGCTCTTCTTCGTACGCGAGGCGCTCGTCGCGAGCACTGCGGAAGCACGCACACGTATCCTCGTCATCGCGATCGGTACGGCCTGGATCGGCGTCTTGGGCGGTGTCCATGTCTGGCTCGGTCCTCCTCCGGTCGGCTTCGAGGTGGACAATGCTGACCTGCTCCTCCCGCTCGGCTTCCTTATCGTCTTCCTCGGCCTCTTCTATCACCGTCGAACCGCCATCCAGGCACAGCCGAGCACTCCAGAGCTTAGCTAAATGTCTGAACAAAAACCGAACGGACCGACTTGGAGCGTCGTTAACAGTCTGCTCGGGCTTTTCGCGGGCCTCTATCTCGGCTCTTGGATCTTGAAAGAACTCATCTACCCGGGCGCGACCGATGTGACCGCCTACGAACGGATCGTCTCGGATTTCACCGAAGCACCCGTCGTCTTCTGGCAAGCGGTGGTGCTGCTTAGTCTCAGCGCAGCAACGGGTTTCTTCGCAGGCTTGAGCATCTCGTTGACTCAGCTCTGGCTCAACGAGCGCACGTACTCTCGTGCGGTCCGTGAAGTCGCACGCTCGAAAGACGCGTTCATCTCGATGGTGCTCCATCACATCAGGACGCCTCTAACCGGTATCAAGTGGGTACTTGCCGCGCTTGGCGGCGAGAACCAGGAAAAGATACTCACGCCTGAAAACCTACGCGCCCTGAAGCTTGAGAACGAACGTGCCATTACGGCCGTGAACGAGCTCCTCGAGGCTGCGCGCGTGAGTTCGGCACAGACGACCTACCAGGTCGAGATCCGTCCGGTCCCTGAAGTCTTTGCGCTTCTCGACGAGATTACCAACGCGGCAAAGTCGCTTGCTGCGGCAAAACATATCGTCCTGAAAGTATCGCTTCTCCCTCCTCCGCCTAACACTTATATCGCGATCGACAAAGAGAAGCTGCAAATCGTCTTCGAAGGCCTTCTGAATAACGCCATCAAGTACACACCTGAGAATGGTTCCGTGTCCGCTACCATGAGCGTCATCGGCCACCATCTTAACTTTACCGTCGCTGACACCGGCATCGGTATCCCTCCCGAACAGCAATCGAAGATATTCGGCCAGTTTTTTCGCGCAGATAATGCGCGCGTAAAGGAACCGGACGGTTTCGGAGTCGGTCTCTTCATAGGAAAGACGTTCGTCGAGCGCATGAGGGGCACGCTCACGTTCACCTCGACACTCGGCAATGGCACTACATTTAGCGTTGAACTGCCCTTAGTTGGTGCCGCTGGAGAACGCTTCCTAGCCGGCATTACCGCCACGCCGGTCTCCACACCGCAACCAGACACCGCCCCCAAGGGCTGATATCATACGGTTATGAAAATCCTAGTCATCGAAGACGATACGTTCCTCTCTTCCCTTATCTCAAGCGAACTTCAGGGTGCCGGATACGAGGTGCTCGCCGCTCATGACGGTACTCAAGGTCTCGAGATGGCGAAAGAAAAGCCTGATCTCATCATGCTTGATCTCGTGATGCCTGGTATGGATGGCTTTGAGACCCTCGCTGCCCTTAAGGCCGATCCGGCGACTGCAAGCATCCCGGTCGTCGTCGCAAGCAATCTCGGCGAAGCTGAGGAAATCAAGCGTGCCAAAGATGCCGGTGCGATAGATTTCCTCGTGAAGGTACACTTTACGCCGGCTGAGATCATCGCGAAGATCCGTTCGCTCCTCCCCGGGGTGCACTAGCGCACGAAAAAGAAACCGCCGGCATTTATGCCGGCGGTTTCTTTTTCTGAAGAAGAGATTACATCCCCGAAGGGTTTGCGGAACATTCGCGGCAGGCTGCCTTGTGCGTAAACATGCACGAGAGCGCAGCGAGACCGACGAGCACGTAGACGAGATTCTCGACCGTCGGCCAGGAGCCGAGGATGAGATTCACGACATTCCAATTGCTGCCCATGAACGAGCCGAGCCCGACGAGACCCCAATTGAGGCCGCCGATGACGAGGAGCAGGACTGAGAGACGGTGCGTTGATTTCATGCTGGAGGAATGGGTTTTGGTTAGCGCGGGGTGTCCCGCTCCTTTAAGTATGCCCTTCTTTTGCACCTTCTCGTGTCCCCCTGTGCAAAACTCGATAGAGGATAGCTCGGGTATACTGGAAATATCGTGCTTTCTACTTCCTCCCTCTTCTCAGCCTTCGCGCCTCTTTTCGCGCCTCTTCTTGTCGTTTTGCTGTGGCTTCTTATGCGACCACGACGTTTCTATTTCGTCCGTCATGGCGAGACCTTGTTGAACGCGCAGCGCATCCGACAAGGCGAAGAAGGATTGCTTTCTCCGAAAGGCCGCGCTCAAGCCGAAAAAGTCGGCCTGTATCTGAAGCGCTTCCCTATCGAACGGATCATCACGAGCACCTACCCGCGCGCTGGAGAAACCGCAGCGATCCTTGCGACCGAACTCAAGGTTCCCGTTCTCGCTTCGAAGCTCTTTGCCGAACGAAAGAACCCTTCAGAGATCATCGGTAAGAGTACGCGCGATCCTGAAGTGATTCGTATCGTCGACCAGATGGACCTCGCCTATCACGCTGATGACTACCGCTTCTCTGACGAAGAGAGTTTTCTCGACATCAAGATGCGTGCGAAAAAGGCACTCGCTCTCCTCTCCCGCCAAGGTGCGCGTAATACCGTGATCGTGACGCATCACCATTTCCTCAAGATGCTCCTCGCCTATATGCTCTACCGAGAAAATATTCACGCCGGCGACTTCGTGAAGCTCTCTTTCTTCAATATTTCCGATAATGCCGGCATCACCGTCTGCGAGTACCACCCGTGGTTGACGTTCTCAAAGACCCGCGGTTGGAAGGTGATCAGCTTCAACGAAAAAGCGGTCGAAGAATGAAAACACCGGCCCATAAGGGCCGGTGTTTTCATTCTTTTTAATAACCCATGCCGCCCATGCCTTCTGCAGGCTCTTTCTTGGGTTCGGGGATGTCCGTGATGGCGGCTTCGGTGGTGAGGAGGATCGCCGCAGCAGAGACTGCGTTCTCAAGCGCCATACGCGGCATCTTCACCGGGTCGACGACGCCTGCCTCGAGCATGTCCTCTACCATCTCGTCGGTAAGCGCGTTGTAGCCGGCATTCGCCTTCCCCGCCTGCACCTTGGAGACGATGACGGCCGCGTCGTCTTTCCCCGCATTAAGCGCGATCTGCGTGAGCGGCACCTCGAGCGCACGCACGACGATGTCGAAACCACTCTGTTCGTCTGCCGTGAGCTTGCCCTTGTGCGTAGCAAGCTTCTTTGAGATCTTCGCGAGCGCGGTACCTCCCCCCGGCACGATACCCTCCTCGATCGAAGCCTTGGTCGCCTTGACCGCGTCGTCGATCTTATCCTTCAGATACTTCATCTCTGTCTCGGTCGCAGCACCTACCGAGATCACCGCGACACCACCCGAGAGCTTCGCGATACGTTCCTCAAGCTTCTCCTTGTCGAACTTCGAGTCGGTCGTCTCTGCCTGCGCCTTGAGCTGTGCCACGCGTGCAGCGATGTCTGCCTTCTTGCCCTTGCCGCCTACGATCGTAGTCGTGTCCTTGGTCGCGACGACGCGCGATGCCTTGCCGAGCATCGAGAGCGTTGTGCTCTCGAAGGTCATACCGACTTCCGGACTTATCACCTGACCGCCCACGACTGCCGCGATATCCGCGAGCATGTCCTTCT
>JAJZTG010000005.1 GCA_021849125.1 bacterium
ACTGTCCGCCGTGGTGGGTGATGACCATATAGTGCTTTCATTTTAGCACGAAATACACGAATAAAGAAGCACACGCCCGCCGCTCCGCAGCGGGCGTGCTATAGTCTCCCCAGGAGCTCCTTGCAGAAGATCGTACGGATCTCCCACTCCCGAAACCAGGAAAGTTAGGAGGCTGTTATGAACCAAGTCTTCACCAAGAAGAAGCTGGCTGCTGCGCTGACGTTAGCGTTCGTCGCCGGCGGTGCTGCTCTGCTCGCCGTGGCGCCAGTGCCCGGTCTGGTTGCCGCAGCACAAGCTGACCAATCCGCAAACGCGAGCCAAAACGCGGACTGGGACTCCACCAAAGGCGACATCTGGGCCAACGACAAAAGGCCAACGCCTTCCCCGGCCCTTGGTAGCGATTCCAAGGCACAAACCGCCAACGAAGGCTGGACGGATTGGCCGAACAACGACGGTGTCACTGCCGACGGCATCGTGAAGTCCGACCCGAGCATCAAGTTCATCATCTGACTGCCCGAGCCCGCGGCCAAGCAACCCGCTTAGCCGCCGCACCCTCCCACAAGGAGGGTGCAATTCTTTTATATATGTGCTATAGTCCTCCCATCGCGTGCGACCAGTAAGAAGCGACTAACCCTTCGCGAAAGCGAACACCGCTCCCGAAAGCCTGCACCGCTTTATATTTCATGTCTGAAGAAAAGAAGGTTGTCGCACCGGCAGCCACCATTCATCTCTCGGAAGGTCACCCGATGGCCGCATTCGTCGAGTCCATCCCGACCCCGCCTTCCTCGGGCGACCTCGTCGAGGGCACGATCATCGCGATCTCTCGCGGTCGTGTCTACGTCGCGCTCCCGCCGTTCGGTACCGGCCTCATCTACGGCCGCGAGTACCTGAACGCCGCTGACGTCCTCCGCAAGGCGAACCCGGGCGATACGATCAGCGCCAAGGTCGTCGATCCCTCTGGCCGTGACGGCTACATCGAGCTCTCCCTCAAGGAGGCGCGCCAGGCAGCTATCTGGGGCGAAGCCGAGACTGCGATCCTTTCGCAGACCCCGTACTCGCTCATCGTCGAGGAAGCGAACAAGGGCGGTCTCATCCTCTCGTGGCAGGGCATCCAGGGCTTCCTCCCGGCTTCCCAGCTCTCGAGCGAGCACTATCCGCGCGTGCCGGAGGGCGACAAGGACAAGATTCTTGGCGAACTCATGCTCCTCGTCGGCAAGCCGCTTTCGGTCCGCATCATCACCGCAGACCCGAAGGAGAACAAGCTCATCTTCTCGGAGCGCACGGGCAACGAGGCTGAAGAGAAGGGTTCCCTCATCGACAAGTACCAGGTGGGTGATATCGTCGAGGGCGAAGTCACAGGTATCGTCGACTTCGGTATCTTCGTGAAGCTCGAGCAGGGTCTCGAGGGTCTCGCACACATCAGCGAGCTCGACTGGGGCCTCGTCGAGGATCCTCACGCGCTCTTTGCCGTAGGCGATACGGTCCGCGTGAAGATCATCGAGATCAAGGACGGCAAGATCTCCCTCTCGGTGAAGGCGCTCAAGGATAACCCGTGGCACACCGCCGACGAGCGTTACAAGAAGGGCATGGAGGTTCCGGGCGTCATCATCAAGTACAACAAGCATGGCGCACTCGCTTCCATCGAGGAAGGTGTCGCCGGTCTCATCCACGTGAGCGAGTTCGCCTCCCCGGCTGAGCTTCGCGAGACGCTTGAGCTCGGTAAGACCTATCCGTTCACGATTGCCCTCTTCGAGCCGAAGGAGCAGCGCATGACGCTCACCTATACGGCCAAGAAGAAGTAACTATTCGTAGTCAGACACGAAACACCCGCGGCGCCGTACGGCGCCGCGGGTGTTTCGTTTGACGTCATGCATGCTCGACGATAGGCTCTCAGAAGATTGCCCATTCACCAGACGAGGAGTGTTAACCATGTCTACCAAGGCTACCCTGTATATTGTCCGTTTTACCGCTCGTTCGACGATGCCTGAAGGTGTCGAGCCGTTTAACCTCTGGGGCGAACTCAGAGAAGCCATGAACACGCCGTCCAAATTCGTCATTTATACACCCGCAACGTGCTTCTCGGTACCCAACGCCCCTCATCCGTTTACTACGCAAGAAGTGCGGATATCATTTATCCAGAAACCGTCTGACCGGGAACTCTCTGCGCTGCTGTCCCGGCTTGAGGAAGCGGTGCGTGTAAACGGGCGCTACTCGACCCGCGGCCTCACCGCGCTCGACGCATGGTCAGGTTTCGAACTCACCATCACACGCGAATGAATCGTCTCTTCATTTTGTCACGGCGCCCTCGGGCGCCGTCGTTTTTGCTATACTCGCACTCATGAAGCAAGTGGTGATCATCCATGGCGGGGATACGTTCAAGAGCTACGACGATTACCTCTCACACCTCAAGGAAAAGAAAATCGAGAGTCTGGACTACTTCATCGGGTATCCGGACTGGAAACAGACCTTCCAACTCTATCTCGGCTTTGGCGGGAACTATCAAGTCATCTCCCCACGGATGCCCAACAAGCAGAATGCGAAGTATCTCGAATGGCAGATCTGGTTCGAAAAACTCATCCCTTTTCTGGAAGATGGTGCTATTCTCGTCGGACACTCGCTGGGTGGGAGTTTCTTGGTGCGGTACCTGGCAGAAAACAGGCTGCCGATCCGCCTTGATGGTATCTTCCTCGTCGCCGTACCATACGACGCGGACGATGAGCTTACTGAGGAATTCGCCGCACCGGCTTCCTTCTCGCTTCTTTCCGAGCAATGCGCCAATATCTTCCTGTATTACAGCGAGGACGACCCTGTCGTACCCTTTACTGAGCTCGCGAAGTACCAAGCGGCACTTCCTCAGGCGACCGTACGTACTTTTACCGATCGCGGACACTTCTTCGCTCAAGAAACCTTTCCTGAACTCGTCGAGGACATCAAGGGTCTCTAGACAAGGTCAAATCTTGTTCAGATATAAAAATGAAGACCGCCGGAACTGCTTGGGTGGGTATCTAATCCAATCCCAATCCGGCGGGAGCACAGGGGCTCGGGATTATCGTAACAAATCAGCGCGTATTCGCGAACATGGTCGCCGCTTCGACACCCTCGGCCGCGAAGAGCTGCACCGCTTCGACCGTCTTCTTGAGCGCTTTCTTGAGGGTCGCTTCTTCGGTCGGCTTGAACTTGCCGATCACGTGCTTCACCACTTTCTCCTCTCCGGAGACTTTCTTCGCCTGGTTCTTCTTCCCTGCGGCGCTTATACCGATACGGATGCGCGTGAAATCTTTCGTCTTTACGGAGCGCATGATGCTTTCGATGCCTTTGTGCCCGCCGCTTCCCCTGCCTACGACCATCTTGATGGTGCCAAGCGGCAGATCGAGGTCATCTTGGAGCACGACCATGCTTTTTGCGGCTTTAGGCGTCTTCACGAACGCGGCAACCGCTTTCCCAGAAAGGTTCATCATCGTCTCGGGCAAGACCAGCGTCGCTTTCTCGCCTTCTACCTCTCCTTTTGCCACGAGCGCATTGCTCGTCTTGTTAAAAACGAAATTATCGAAGCCTTCCTGTTTCGCGAGAAGCTCGACCGCCATGCGCCCCGCGTTGTGTCGCGTCTTTTCGTACTCTTTGCCCGGATTTCCGAGCCCAACGATGACGAGTGCCATTGCATGAAATGATATCACGAGTACGAACATGCAGTACCCAGAGCGAATCACGAACCGCACACCATGTGCGATAGGTCGTGACAGGGTGCGACACGAAATCGCGACCTTGCGGAGTCGACGAAGTAGTGTCGCGGGTACCCGCACAGACCGACAAGCAAATGGTGTGCGGTTCGTGATATGCAAAAATGTTGACGCGCAAAACCGTTCGCGTACAATGCACGCATGCAAGACAACGGAAAGGGTCTTCTGAAGGATCTTTTCACGCTCGCGTTCCTTATTATCGTCGTCGTCATACCGATCAGGCTCTTCGTCGTCTCCCCGTTCGTAGTCGATGGCGAGTCGATGCACCCCACCTTCGAGAATCTCGACTACCTCATCGTCAATGAACTCATCTACGTTTTCAAGTCCCCTGCTCGTGGCGACGTGATCGTCTTCCGCTACCCGGGAAATCCTTCGATCTTCTACATTAAGCGCGTCATCGGCCTCCCTGGCGAGACCGTCTCGATCGTAAAAGGTTCTGTCTCTATCACCGCAGCCGACGGTGCCACGTTCGAACTTCCCGAGCCCTACATCGTCTACGAGGACGCCACCTATACCAAGAAAGTTACCTTGGGTCCGGACGAATATTTCGTTATGGGTGATAATCGCCCGAACAGTTCCGACAGCCGCGTATGGGGGGTTCTGCCTGTAAAGAACATCATCGGCCGCGCCGACCTGCGTCTTCTCCCGCCCTCAGAAAGCGGATTCTTCCCGGGTACGACGCAGTACAACCTCGCTTCGACCACGCCTGCCTCATGATGCGCACCACCATCCCGGCCGAAGAGATCCTGCATAAGGCGCATAGCGTCGGTCAATACTACGGCTTCCGCCCGCTTGCCGATCTCACCGCAAAAGCACGTGGTGCGGCCCGCGCAAAGGGCTATCCTGAAACGCTCGCGGGCATCACGCTTGATCCTTCTGCTGAGTCTGTCGCGAGCTTTCTCAAGCAGTGCCAGAACATCGAGGCAGTGCCGTCGAGCCGTCAGCCGCTCTTCCTTTGGCATACCAACATCGCTGCCGGACGCGCGCCTCAGAAAAAGGCGGTCGTGCAGTTCCACACGATCGGCGCCGATCGCGCGCTTGCTGATGCGGCGATCATCCGCGCGGCGCTCGCGCTTGTCCGTGACCTCTATCACGAGGAGCCAGTCCTGCGCATAAACTCGATGGGCGACAAAGAGACGCGCGCCCGCTACGCGCGCGAGCTTGGCAACTTCTTCAAGAAGCGTGCAGGCACACTCTCCGAAGAATGCCTTTCCCGTGCGAAAAGCGACGCCTTCGATGCGGCAGAATACATCATCGCGAACGAATGCGCGGATGAGCTCCCTGCGCCGACCGAACACCTCTCCGACGCGAGCCGCAAGCGTTTCGAAGACCTGCTCGAATACCTTGAGATGACCGAGACGCCGTACGAGCTCGCGCGCACGCTCCTCTCCCGCGGCAACGCGTGGAATGACCTCTGCTTCGAGATCCTCGCGGGCGAGAAGCGTGTCGCCTGGGGTTCGCGCTACAACGAGCTTGCGCGCCATTTCTTCAAGACGCCGTCACCGTTAACCGCGACTGGCGTCGTACTCACCTTTGCAAGCGGCGGTACGGCGGTCGTGAAGAAGGCACCGAGTCCGCGCATCCGCTTCTCGTTCGTCCACATCGGCGACGAAGCGAAACGCCTGTCGATCAAACTCGCTGAAGATCTGCGGAAAGCGCGTGTGCCCTTGGTGCAGCATATCGGCGTCGAGTCCCTCACCGAGCAGATGCTCCTCGCCGAACATGCTTCGACTCCGTATCTCCTCATCATGGGCCGCAAGGAAGCTCTCGAGTCTTCTGCCATCCTTCGCCATCGCGAGAATCAGACCGAGACCACCATCCCGCTTGCAAGCCTTATTGAACGGCTTAAGGCAACGGCGTAGACAATCCGTAGCCCCTTGTGGTAGGATGTCCTCTATTATGGCAGCAGCAGAAGCAATACGAGTCGAAGTGCGCCGCGGCAAGAACGAGAGTTCGATGTCGCTTATCCGCCGCTTCACCCGCCGCGCCCAGGGCCTCGGCGTCGTTCGCGCCGTGCGCGATGGCCGCTACTGGGAGCGCGACAAGTCGAAGAACGTCGAGCGCAAGCGCGCCCTCGTCTCCCTTGCCCGCCGCAAGAACTACAACGAGCTCGTGAAGCTCGGCAAGATCGACCCGACTGCGCGCAAGACGCGCCGCCGCTAAAGGCCCGGGATGGCTGGTATCGACACTCGAAACATGACGCGGCGCTCAGTGCCGCGTTTTCCATATGCCCGCGTCGCCGACGAGGTTCTTCCCGACTGGGATGTCTCCCTCGTATTCGTCGGTCCGAAGAAAGCACGCGATCTGAATATTGAGTTGCGTGGCAAATCATACATCCCGAACGTCCTCTCCTATGCGCTCGGGGAAAAGAATGGCGAGATCTTCATCTGCCTCGAGGAAGCCGAGCGTCAGGCGCCCGAACACGAGATGGATGCGCGCACCTTCGTCCTTTTCCTGTTTATCCACGGATTACTTCATTTGAAGGGACAGGCTCATGGCGCTACTATGGAGAGATGCGAAAAGGAACTCCTTGCGAAATACGCTCCGGGTCCGGCGCGCAAATCCTCTCATGGCACGACGCATAGCAACCGGAATCGACATAGGCACCTACCAGGTAAAGGTAGTGGTCGTTGAGGAATTCTCCGATAAGAGTCGGGGACGTCAGCTGCGCATCATCGGTACCGGCCTTGCCGAATCGAAAGGGCTTCATCACGGCTACATCGTCAACAAGGAAGAAGTGACTGCCAGCATCCTCAAAGCGAAGGAACAGGCTGAAGCCACCGCTCGGGTCCCGATCCGCTCCGCATTCCTCGCGGTAGGAGGCATCTCGCTCGACGAGGCGCGCGCGACTGGTTCCGCGATCATCTCCCGTGCGGACCAGGAAATCACCGCGCTCGACATTGATAAGGCGATCAAGAGCGCACGCGAAGCAGCTGCACCAGGTTTCCTCAACCGTCAGGTCCTCCACAGCATTCCGGTCGAGTACCGTGTCGATGGAGCGAAGGTGTTCGGCGACCCGGTCGGCATGAAAGGCGTCCGCCTCGAGATCGATTATCTCTTCGTCACCTGCCTCGCCCAGCATGCGGACATGCTCGCAAAGGCGGTCGAGGACGCCGACATCGAGATTGTCGATCAGATGGCGTCGCCTTTGGCTGGTTCCTACGTGCTTCTCGAGGGCGAGCAGAAGATGAAAGGCTGCGTGCTTGCGAATATCGGCGCTGAGACTGTCTCGATCGTGGTTTACGATGAGGGTATCCCTATTTCCGTGAAGGTCTTCCCGACCGGCTCGAGCCACATTACCGACGACATCGCGCTCGGTTTCCGCATCTCGCTTGAAGAAGCGGAGCGGGTGAAGCTCGGACGCCTCTCCGGTACGATGTATCCGCGCAAGAAGATCGATGATCTCGTCTTGGGTCGCCTCTCGGCGATGTTCACGCTCATCGACAAGCACTTGAAGTCGCTCGGCCGCCGCGGCCCTTTGCCTGCCGGCATCATCATCTCGGGCGGAGGTGCCGGTATCGGGAACGTAAGCGACATCGCGAAAGGCTCGCTGAAGCTTCCAGCGCGTCTCGCCGAATTCCGCATCTCTTCCGACACTAAGATGCGTGATGCGACCTGGGCCGTCTCCTACGGTCTGGCACTCTGGGGCCTTACTGGTGACACGAACGCCCCTAAGAAGAGCTTTTCTGCTTCCTTCAACAAGTTCATTCAGCAATTCCTCCCTTAGTTCGCTCAAAACGGGGTTCAGACGACAATTCGCATCCCGATATTGTCAATATTTGCATACTGGTCGGTTCTGTTATGATGGCGGTAATCAGCCAATTTTTAAGCCATGTCTAAACGCGTTGAACCAGAAATCGAGACATTTGCCCGCATCCGCGTGGTCGGTGTCGGAGGGTCCGGCAAGAATGCCGTCAATCACATGATCGAGTCGAAGGTGCGTGGCGTCGAGTTCATCGCGGTGAACTCCGATGCACAGGACCTGCATCGCTCGCTCGCTAAGAAGAAGATCCATATCGGCAAGAATCTCACTCGCGGGCTTGGCACCGGCATGAACCCGGAGCTCGGCAAGCGTGCAGCGGAAGAGACGCGTCAGGAGATCCAGGAAGCGCTTCAGGGTTCGGACATGGTCTTCATCACGGGCGGTATGGGTGGCGGCACCGGCACAGGCGCCTCGTCGGTCGTCGCGAAGATCGCGAAGGAATCCGGCGCGCTCGTTATTGCGGTCGTGACCAAGCCGTTCTCTTTCGAAGGTGCCCAGCGTAAGGACATCGCGGAGCGCGGCCTTGCCGATCTCAAGAAGGAAGTAGACGCCTTCATCGTGATCCCGAACGACAAGCTTCTCTCGGTGGTCGACATGAACACCACCGCCAAGAGCGCCTTTGCCATGTGCGATGAGATCCTTCGCCAGGCTGTCGAAGGCGTATCCGACATCATCACCACCCCAGGCGAGATCAACACCGACTTCAACGACATCAAAGCCATTATGGAAGGCGCGGGCCCGGCCCTTATGGGTATCGGCATTTCCGAAGGAGACGACCGCGCTTCGACGGCCGCTAAACAAGCAGTTAATTCCCCACTTCTCGATGTTTCGATCGGTGGAGCGAAAGGCATCCTCTTCGTGGTCGCTTCGAACGACGACCTCGGCATCATGGAGGTCCAGGAGGCTGCAAAGGTTATCAACGAGTCGGTCGACAAGAACGCGAAGATTATCTTCGGCATGATGAAGGACGAAAAGCTCAAGAAGGGCCAGATCCGCATCATCGTCATCGCGACCGGCTTCCCCGAGAGCGCTGCGCATGCAACCCCGCATGTCGCTGGCTCGGAGCGTTCGCTCTTCTCGATGGCACCGGCTGAGCGTGAAGAAGAACGTGGCCGCATCTATCACGAAGTCCTCAAGCGCGATGACCATGGTGAACCTGAAGAGACAGCCTCAAAGGAGAAACCTGACCTTAAGAAAAAGGAGCAGAAGGCCCAGCCTCTCGCTTCTCTTGAAAAAGAAGAGCCGATCGTGACGGCTGTCCCCCACAAGCGCGATGAGCTCGCGACGCCTTCACCGGAAGATGATGGCGCCTGGGGAGCGATACCGGAATTCCTCCGTCGTCACAAGAAGTAACCTATACGAAAAACGTGTTGCGCGGCCGCCCCTCCGGGGCGGCCGCATTCTTTTCCCCATTGCCCTGCTTTTGACCCCGCGTATACTAGGGGCATATGCATGACCTTATTATCGTGGGCGGCGGCCCCGCAGGCGTCGCAGCAGGCGTCTATGCGGCACGCAAACAGCTTAAGACCGTACTTATAAGCGAAGAGATCGGTGGCCAGTCCGTCGTCTCAGAAGGCATCGAGAACTGGATCGGTACCCCGAAGATCAGTGGTGCCGACCTCGCCAAAGCGCTCAAGGACCATCTTGAAGCGCTCAAGGGCGACATCGTAACGCTTGAGCTTGGTGAACGCGTCGCCTCACTGGAGAAAACCGGCGACGACTTCCTCGTAAAGACGAAGTCCGGCAAGGAATTCACCGGCCGCTCCGTGCTTATCGCTTCCGGCGCAAGCCGCCGCAAGCTCGCTATCCCGGGCGCTGACAAGTTCGAGCACAAGGGTGTCACGTACTGCGCCTCCTGCGACGGCCCTGTCTTCGCTGGGCAGGATGTCGCGGTCATCGGCGGCGGCAATGCCGGCTTCGAGACCGCAGCGCAACTCCTCGCCTACGCGAAATCCGTTACGCTCATCCATCGCCACAAGGATTTCAAGGCAGACCCGGTGACCGTCGAGAAGGTATCCGCACACCCGAACATGCGCGTTATCCGCCACGCGGAGCCGACCGCGGTTATGGGCGACCAGTTCGTCACCGGCCTCACCTATCTCGACAAGGACACGAATGAGACCAAAGAACTCCCGGTTACCGGCATCTTCGTCGAGGCGGGCGTGATGCCGAGTACCGACTTCGCTCACGGGCTTGTTGATTTTGACCCGGTGGGCCATATCGTAACCGACCCGCGCACGCAGCGCGCAAGCATCGAAGGTATCTGGGCTGCCGGCGACTGTACCGATGAGCTCTACCACCAGAACAACATCGCGGTCGGCGATGGTGTGAAAGCGGTCGAGGATCTCTACCTCTGGCTCAAGAAGCGCTAATCAATATCTCCGTCTGAAATGCAAACGGCCGGCGCATATGCGCCGGCCGTTTTTCTGCGGAGAGGGTGGGACCGATGATTACACCTTTTCTCCCTCGCCTCTCGTACTCGCCTTCGCTCGCACGAGGGCTGGGCACCGCCTCGCTGTCCTCGCCTGCTGGCTCGGACATGCTCCGGCGTTCGAATCCCCCACGCAAGACGCGCAGGCGTCTTGCTCCTCTCCGTAGCTTTCACTGCGTTCAATCAGCGGAGAGGGTGGGATTCGAACCCACGGTCCAGTTACCCGGACGCCGCATTTCGAGTGCGGTGCCTTCGACCACTCAGCCACCTCTCCGTATGGATACCCCGTCATCCTATCATAAACAGGAAAAGATGCAGCCCGCGCCCCTTAAGGGGCGCGGGCTGCATCTTACGTAAAAGGAGCTTATGCAGCTGCCTCCTCCGTGGTCTCTGCCGGCATAGCCTCGGCCGTAGCCTCGGTGGTCTCCTCGACCGGCGTGTTCGTCATCTCGTCCATATTTTGAATATGTGTCCGGTTCTGCATTAAAAACGCAAAACCAGTCCAACACTTAAGATAAGACTGGCAAAATTCGACCTACATTTATATCTTACCACGACCCCTCCCATTTTTCAATCCTCAGCAAGACCCTGGGTATAGCGCAAAAACGCCACAAAGCCTGGCCATTTTATGAATATGCGGTAGTATCAACAGGACGGCCCTACCGTCTAACGGCTAGGACAGCGCCCTTTCACGAGCGTAGAGAGGGGCTGAAATGCGAGGTGACGCAAGCATTTCAGGGCCGGAGGCCGACGGGCCGAGGCGGGGTCGCGCAAATTTTCAGCAGAAAATTATGCGTGACCGATCGAATCGAACCCGCTGGCGTGATTCACAACAAATAAATTGGCCCTATCGTCTAACGGCTAGGACAGCGCCCTTTCACGGCGTAAATCGGGGTTCGATTCCCCGTAGGGTCACATTAATCAATGCTAAGTTTCGTCGACGGACGCTCTGTGGTATAGTCTCTTCACCCTTGCGCGGTTAGCTCAGTTGGTAGAGCATCTCATTGACGTTGAGAGGGTCAGGGGTTCGAGTCCCTTACCGCGCACAAGATAAAAGGCTCTGGATGCGAAGCATCTGGGGCCTTTTATTGTGACGCGGCAAGGGACTCGAAAGGTGTAGCAAGCTGGGCCAGCAGGCGAAGCAGCGAGCCCTGGGTTGCGGAAATTCCCGAGCGACGGCGAGGGAATTATCTGTGACCGTGCCCTTACCACGCCATATGTCGAACGAGACTGCTAAATCGTGCTATAACAAAGCCATGCGCCCTAAGAAATCTCCTGCGGCACGAAAAGAAAAAGTCTATATTTACGGCAAGCACGCGCTCGTCGAGGCTCTCTCGAACACCCCTGGCGTAATCCGCAAAGCCTTCCTCGCGCCCGACCTCCACGACCCTAAACTCCGCAAACTCCTCGAAGAGCACCAAATCCCCGTCTCCCCTCTTGGCGCAAGCCAGGGCAAGGAGCTTGCTGGTCGCGACGCGGTGCACCAGGGTGTCATCGCAGTCATGGATCCTTCTGCGCTTCTGGTCCCTTTTGATGAATTCATCGCGAACCTCGATTTCTCGAAGAAGCCGGCGCTCGCACTTCTGGGTGAAGTGCAGGACCCGCACAACGTGGGCGCGATCATCCGCTCGGCCGCAGCCTTCGGTATCTCGGGCGTTCTCATTCCCGAACACAATCAGGCAGGCATCACGGGCACAGTCGTGAAAACGTCGGTCGGCATGGTCTTCCGCGTACCGCTCGTCTCGATCGGCAATGTGAACCACACGCTGAAGACGCTCAAGGAGAAGGGCTTCTGGGTCTATGGCCTCGCGATGCAGGGTTCAGCCGCGCTCGGTGCAGAAATTTTCGACACGCCGAGCGTCTTCGTCGTCGGTAACGAAGGCGCTGGTATCCGCGAGAAGACGCTCGAAGCGTGTGACGTCACGCTCTCGATCCCGATGCATCCGCGCACGGAGTCTTTGAACGCTGCGGTCTCCGCCGCCGTCGTCTTTTACGAATGGTCCACCAAACATCCTGAATCACTCGCGTAAGAGCACACTAAAAAATCCACCTGCTTCGTTGCTCATTCCGCTCCTCGCTCACCGTATGCTTGATACGATTCGCTCTGATGCTCATTCACGCCTCGCATCTGGAGCTTTTTTGCCGTACTCTTAGTCTTATGGCCAACGATCAACACCTCATCTCCCTTCCGTGGCAGGACTACGAGCTTCTCGACTCGGGCGCCAACATGAAGCTCGAGCGCTTCGGCGAGGTCGTCGTCGCACGCCCTGAAACGCAAGCCTTGTGGGCAAAGGAGCGCCCGGAGCTTTGGGAAAAGGCGCACGCGGTCTTCTCTTTCCGCGACAAGCGCGGTACGTGGGACCTGAAGAAGCCCGTACCCGACTCGTGGGAGCTCGGCTGGGGCGACGTGCGCTTCACCGCTGCGCTCACGGGCTTCAAGCACACCGGTGTCTTCCCCGAGCAAGCACCGAACTGGTCGTGGTCGGCCGAGCAGATCGCAAAGCTCGAAGCGCCGAAGGTGCTGAACCTTTTCGGCTACACCGGGGTTGCAACGTCGGTCGCCGCAAAAGCCGGCGCATTCGTAACGCATGTCGATGCCTCGAAGCAGTCGCTCGACTGGGCACACGACAACGCACGCCGCTCCGGCATCGGCGAAGACAAGGTGCGCTGGCTCCTCGACGACGCACTCTCTTTTGCGAAGCGCGAGGCGCGTCGCGGGAACCGTTACGAAGGCATCATTCTCGATCCTCCCGCCTTCGGGCGCGGCGCTAAAGGCGAAGTCTGGAAGATCGAAGAGGCGCTTCCCGAACTCCTTGCAACCCTTCGCGGACTTCTTTCAGACAAACCCGGTTCGTTTTTCCTCCTAAACGGCTACGCCGCTGGCTACGCGTCGCGCTCGTTCGCGCAAGCGATCGAAAGCACCTTCGGCGACATGCAGGGTGAAAGCGGCGAGCTTCATATAAAGGAGTCTTCTTCCGAGCGCGTTGTCCCGGCCGGCATCTACGTGCGTTTTGTGCGCTAAACTGTTTCTCATGCATTCCCACCACCAGCACACGGTCATCCTTTACCACGCGAAGTGCCCCGACGGCTTCGGGGCAGCCTATGCCGCTTGGAAAAAATACGGCGACACGGCAGAGTACATCCCGGTAAAGCACGGCGGGCCGGTCCCTGAGCACATGGACGGCCGCGAGATCATCATGGTCGACTTCTGCTTCCCCAAAGAGGAGATGGAGATGCTCCGCAGCACTGCCGAATCGGTAACCGTACTCGATCACCATGAAGGCATACGGGCGGTCGCGACGAGCTTCCCAGGCGTATTCGATCCTACCCGCTCAGGAGCATCGATCGCATGGGCATACTTCCATCCGGACACGTCGATGCCGAAACTCATCAACTATCTTGAAGACGGCGATTTGTATCACTACACACTTCCTGAGACGCGAGACATCTTCTCATTCTTGCAAGTGTATCCCTATACATTCGAAAAATGGGATGAACTTGTCATGACTCTTGAAGATCCTAGTACAAGAGAGAAGTTTCTGACTAAAGCTCGAATCTATACTGAGTATTTCGAACTCCTGGGTGCCGAGGCAGCCTCAGGCGCGAGACTTGTCTCTTTCGAGGGTTATCAATGCTATTTTGCGAACTCACACCCTTCAACCACGATGAAGTCATATGTGGCCCATATTTTGTACGAAAAACTCCCGCCGATCTCTATCATGGTATCCGCGCGTCCTGATGGATTTGGTGTCTCAATCCGAAGCGATGGTTCCGTAGACGTCGCAAAAATCGCTCAGAAGTACGGCGGCAACGGCCATCCAGGTGCAGCAGGATTTTTCATCCCGAACGGTAAGGAGATGCCGTGGGTCGAAATCGAAGACCATGAAGATTCTAGCCATTGAAACCTCCTGCGACGAGACGGCAATCGCGATCGTCGAAGCAACAGGAAGCGAGCACGACGCGCAGTTCCACGTGCTCGGGAACGCGCTTCTCTCCCAGATCGAGCTCCATCGCGAGTACGGCGGCGTCTTCCCGGCACTTGCTAAACGCGAGCATGCGAAGAACCTCGTCCCCATCCTCGAAGCTGCCCTTGAGGAAGCGGAGCTCCTCCACGAAGACACGCAGGCGATGAGCGAGGAGACGCGCGATACGATTGCCGCGCTCCTTGAGCGCGAGCCGGGCCTCTCCGAAGCGTTCTTCGATTTCGTCACCGAGTGCGAAGTGCCCCAGATCGATGCAATCGCGGTGACCGTAGGACCCGGCCTCGAGCCTGCGCTCTGGGTCGGTATCAATTTTGCAAAGGCGCTCTCGCTCGCCTGGGGCAAGCCTATCGTCGCAGTGAATCACATGGAGGGACACATCATGGCAGCACTCGCCGAGACGCATGACGATTCGCTTTCTATAAAAGATGTGGCAATGCCGGTCCTCGCCCTTCTCATCTCCGGCGGGCACACCGAGCTCGTGCTCATGAAAGAGTGGCTCAAGTATGAACTCGTAGGGCAGACGCGCGACGACGCCGTCGGCGAAGCGTTCGACAAGGTCGCGCGCATGCTTGAACTTCCGTACCCAGGCGGTCCGGAGATCTCGAGGCTTGCCGAAGCATCTAGGACACGCGGTCTCTTACATGCCGAACGCGATCAAGCAGATGTGAAAGTCGGACTTTCACATTCTCAGGAGTGTGAAAGTCCGACTTTCACATCTGATCTGAAGCTACCTCGTCCGATGCTTCACGACGCAACCTGCGACTTCTCTTTCTCGGGCCTCAAGACCGCCGTCCTTACGCTCCTTAAGAAATATCCAGAACTCGATGCGTCGGAGCGAGAGCGCCTCGCGCAAGAGTTCGAAGATGCGGTGACCGAAGTGCTCTGGAAGAAGACGGCTCGTGCGCTCGATGAGACGGGTGCGAGCACGATCGTGCTCGGCGGTGGCGTATCCGCAAACAAGCATATCCGTCGCCTCTTCACTGATGCCGTTAGAAGCGACTACCCGCACGTGGAACTCCGCATCCCCACCTCAACGCTGACGACCGATAACGCGATAATGATCGCGCTCGCTGGTTTCTACCACGCACTGCGCGAAGAATTCGTGACCGATATTACTGCCGACGGTAACCGTTCGCTCGCCGCATAGGCTCGCGAGAACCGCGTATTTGCGGTATTATTTTGCCCAATGGATGAGAAATTCCTCAAGCCCTACAACCCGAACGAAACGGAGGGGCGCATCTACGAAGCCTGGGAAAAAAGCGGGCTCTTCAATCCGGACACCTGCATCGCCGAAGGCGTCACCAAAGACGACGCTCTGACCTTCTCGATGGTCCTTCCGCCCCCGAACGTCACCGGCCGCCTCCACATGGGCCATGCGCTCATGCTCGCGATCGAAGACGCGATCATACGCTTCAAGCGCATGCGCGGATTCCGTACCCTTTGGATCCCTGGCACCGACCACGCCGCGATCGCGACCCAGTCAGTCGTCGAGAAGCAGGTAAAGAAAGAGGAGGGACTGAGCCGTCACGACCTCGGCCGCGAAGAGCTCATGAAACGTGTTCAAGCGTTTGCGGCGGAAAGTCACGACACTATCATCGGGCAGCTGAAGACGATGGGCGCATCGCTCGACTGGAGCCGTGAAGCCTTTACGCTCGATGAGACGCGCAGCCGCGCTGTCCGCACGGTCTTCAAGAAGATGTATGACGCCGGACTCATCTACCGCGGCCTCCGCATCGTGAACTGGGATCCGAAAGGCCAGACGACCATCTCCGATGACGAGATTGTCTACGAGGAACGCACCGCCAAGCTCTACACCTTCCGCTACAGTAAAGACTTCCCTATTCCGGTCGCGACGACCCGTCCTGAGACGAAGGTGGGTGATGTCGGTGTTGCGGTTCATCCGGACGATGCACGCTACAAGGAATACGTCGGGAAAGAATACGACGTCGTCTTCTGTGACGTGCCGCTTCACATCAAGGTGGTCGCCGATAAGGATGTGGATCCGGCCTTCGGTACGGGCGCGGTCGGCATCACCCCGGCCCACAGCAAGATCGACTGGGAGATCGCCGATCGCCACGAGCTTTCGCACGAAGTCATCGTCATCAACGAGTACGCGAAGATGACCGTACCTGGACGCCTCGAGGGTAAGAAAGTTACCGAGGCGCGCGAGGAAATCGTCGAGTGGCTCAAGAGCGAAGGCTTGCTTGAGAAAGAGGAAGAGACGCCGCAGCAGGTCGCGACCGCAGAGCGCACGGGCGGCATCATCGAGCCGTTGCCGAAACTCCAGTGGTGGATCGACGTAAACAAAGAAGTGCCGGGCCGGGGCATGACCCTCAAGGAACTCATGCTCGATCCGGTGAAGACCGGCGCGATCACGTTCGTCTCCGAACATTTCGAGAAGGTCTACGTGCATTGGATCGAGAACCTGCGCGACTGGTGCATCAGCCGCCAGATCTGGTACGGCCACAGGATCCCCGTGTGGTATCGCGGTGAGGAGGCCGTCGCAGGTGAAGCGCCTGCTGGCGACTGGGCGAAAGACGGCTGGACGCAGGACGAGGACACGCTCGATACCTGGTTCTCTGCGGGCATCTGGACCTTCTCCACGCTCGGCTGGCCTGAATCGACCAAAGACCTTGCGACCTACCACCCGACCGATCTCATAGAGACCGGGTACGATATCCTCTTCTTCTGGGTCGCCCGCATGATCCTCATGACCGAGTTCACGCTCGGCCAGGTGCCGTTCAAGACCGTCTACCTCCACGGCCTCGTGAGGGACGCGCAGGGGCGCAAAATGAGCAAGTCGCTCGGCAACAACATGGATCCGCTCGATGTCGCCGCGAAGTTCGGCGCTGACGCCGCGCGCATGGCGCTCGTCGTCGGCAATACCCCAGGTACCGACATGCGCATCAGCGAAGATAAGATCAAAGGCTATAAGCTTTTCGCGAACAAGCTCTGGAACATCTCGCGCTTCATACTTGAAAACACGCAGGGTGCTGATCTGGCGGCTCCGCTTTCCGAACAAGACCAGGCGCATCTCGCGACTCTCGATGATATCGCGAAAGATGTGACAGCCGATATCGAAGCGTACCGCATCTATCTCGCTGCCGAGAAGCTCTACCACTACGTCTGGCACGAGCTTGCTGACAAGATCCTTGAGGAATCGAAGCCGATCATCCAGGGTGACGATGCCGCCGCGAAAGCATCGCGCCAAGCGCTTCTCCTCACTCTTCTCGACCGTTCGCTCAAACTCCTTCACCCGTTCATGCCGTTTGTGACCGAAGAGATCTACCAGTCGATGCCGACCAAAGACGCGTCCTTCCTCATGGTCGCGAAGTGGCCGGAAGCATAGCCTCATAAGAGGCCTGTTACAATACAAGCATGACTCTCGCCACCCTTGGGTACGCGTTTTTGGGCGGGCTCTTGCCGTCCCTGATCTGGCTCTACTTCCTCCTCCAAGAAGACGCGCGGCACCCAGAGCCGAAGACCCTCATCGCGCTCACTTTCGTGACGGGTATGGCCGCAGTACCGCTTGCGATCCCGCTGGAGCAGCTTGCCGCGCACACCTTTGGCAAAGGAATTCCTTTGCTCGTTTCTTGGGCCATCATCGAAGAAGTTCTCAAGTTCAGCATGGCGGCTATCTTCATACTCTGGCGTCCGGCCGTCGACGAAGCGGTCGATTTCGTGATCTACATGCTCACGGTCGCGCTCGGTTTTGCTGCGGCGGAAAACATGCTCTTTCTGCTTGCGCCGATCTCTGACGGTCACATCGCTTCGAGCATCCTCACTGGCGATATCCGTTTCTTGGGTTCGACTCTTCTCCACGTCGTCGCATCGGCGACCATCGGTTTCGCTATCGCCTTCTCAAGAAAATACTCTTTCCCGACCCGTGTCTTTTCTGTCGTAAGCGGACTTATCCTCGCTATCACGTTGCATACGGCCTTCAACGCCCTTATCATAGAAGCAGGCACTTCGACTACTCTTGCTGCGATATCTCTCGTCTGGACCGCCGCGGTGATCTTCTTCGCCGCGTTCGAGGTGTTAAAATATTTCCAATACCGTAATCAACCAACTAATCCTTAATCATCATGGCCACGAAACGCTCCTTCTTCGAACGACTCTCCGGCACCGCCTCTATCGACGATGCATTCGACGCGTTTGATGACGAACTCCCTACGGCAAGCCTTCCTGTCCGCGACGACTCGCGTGGCTCCGAGCTCCCGACCACAACGATGCTCCCTGAGGAAGGTTCCGCTAACGGCGAAGGCCAGCTCCCTGTCGACGTCTACCAGACGCCTAACGACATCATCGTCCGCTCTTTCGTCGCAGGCGTCCGTCCCGATGAGCTCAATATTTCCATAAGCCGGGACATGGTGGAGATCGAGGGCACCCGCTCCGAGCGCGAGCAGATTTCCGGCCCTGATTACTTCTCACGTGAGCTCTTCTGGGGCTCGTTCACCCGGACGATCCTTCTCCCTCAGGAAGTCGACGTGGAAGCTTCCACCGCAAGCGCCAAGGACGGGCTTCTCACTATCATCCTCCCCAAGCTCGACAAGGCACGCCAGACCAAGATCAAGGTCAAAGCGGGCTAAGCCCTATTTCAACGTTATAGTCATAAGCGTGAGCGGCGTGTCTGTCCACGCTACCGTAAAGGGCAAACGACGTATGCGGAGTCCGTCTGACGTGATTACGCTCACCCGCCACTGCCCCTCCTTGTCTACCGTTACTGTCGAATAGCCTCGATATCCGTCATCGCGACCGCCTGCAATCGGGTACGTGATCGCCGCCTTAAGCACCCAGGTCTTCGTACGCGGGTCGTACCACTCCCATCGATGCGTGATAGCGGTCGTAAGCGCTGTCGGCGCGAAAACGGCCGAGTATGCGGCAAGCGGCTCACCCGGAGCGACATGTAAGGTTCGCGGGAAATTAAGGAACCGTACTCTCCACGATTCCTCTTCGCTCACAGCTTGATAGGTTCCGGCGACACGCGAAACATCATGATAAATACCTGCTGCCGGTGCGGCGAGCGGTAAGGGCGGCAGGACGCTAGTGAAATAAAAGAGGTTCATGAGCGCGAGGACTCCGAACGCGCCTAGACGGATGCGCCATATATCGTGCGTAAACCGCTCGCGTACAAAAAGGCGCAAGAGCACCGTAAAGAGAGCGAAGACCGCGATCGCCCCCAGACCGCTCGCGAGGAACGTCCATCGGCTTATGGTGCCGGTCACGATAGGGATCGCGAATATCGCGTATGCATAGAGTGCAAGGAAGAACAGCACGCTCGTGAATACCAGCCGGCCGTGGTAGCGACGGAAATACTCGTTTCCGAGAAACACTGCGATGAGAAAAAGCACGAACGGCCACGACGAACTCCAGTCCGCCGCGCGTCCGTAGAAGATGACGAAACCGCTCCAGAAACCGCCGAGAGCGAACTGGGTCGCAAGCGGGAGGAGAAGTCGTGCTCGCGGTGACGGCTTTCCTTGCTCGGCACGTATCTCAAGCGCATGCCAGAGCGGGATCGTGACGAAGCAGATAGTGATATAGCCTATGAAGACCGCTTGCGTTTGCCAGAGATCGATACGGCTGAAAACCAGGTTATCCGTGACGAAGCCGGCGACCATCGCTAAGGCGGAGAGGTGGCGCTCGTGATTCTTAAGCCAAGAAAAAATCGACTGCATATGTCTCCAGTATACAAAAGAAAAAACCGATGGCGCTTGCGCCATCGGTCTGGTGCTTACACATCAGCGAGAGATAAACCCACCGGCATATCCGCGTTGAGGAACGCCAAAGATCCGGACGAGCCCTTGCTCCGGACCCCACGATTCCATGAACGCGATGATCGTGCGCTTTTCCGCATATCCGGTGAGGGTATATTTCTCCGCAGATCGCACATGATCACCGTGTCGCAGAAGTACGGCGAAGCCGCCCATCGCCGCAGCGAACTGCGCTGCAAGGTACTCGAACGAGTACCCTTTTCCGAGATGCTGGTGACGGAAATCTTTCACCCGCTGATTGCCTATCATGACTTCAGGCGCAGCGGTGAATGCGCATCGGAAATCGTTCACAGATGCCCAGATGTCACTTCCGAGTCTGCCCGTCTCTTTCGACATCTCGCTAACCCGCATATGTATGATTTCCTCAGGTTCGACACCTTCGCACATGCCGCAAGCGGCAGCTGCGAAACAATGATCGAACGCCGCAACGACGCGAGCGTCAGGACCGGGTGCCAGTCCGAGCAGAGCATGAAGCTGCCCGATACTTGAAGCCTCCCAGAACCGATCGGGACCGAGCGCAAAACCGGGATCGCCTTCTCGATGATGGTCAATGGTTGTCGTCGAGGACGGCATGCCATGGAACGCACACTCGATCACGACAAGCTCGCATTCGTTGGGTACGGTAACAGGATCGATCCGATAAGAGTTTCCCGGGGTGGCCCGGACCCCTCCCACGGTCGCATAGGCAAACGGAATGCCGTTTTGAGCGAGTAATCGCTCTACTGCTTGCATCTCAGGGTCATCTGCCCCTAGCAAGAATAGCTGTATCGCCATTTCAATCTCCTCACGTGATGTATGTTGTCGAGAACTGTATTACCTGTTTTTAAAGTAACACACGAACGCAATTGCGTCAAAATGTGCTTGGAGTCGGGCTTGAACCGACGACCCCTTCCTCTTCAGGGAAGTGCTCTACCAACTGAGCTATCCAAGCGTCTTTTACGGGGCTTTGCCCGCTTTATAGGAGTTTATCAGGTTTTGTATTTCAGCGGAAGTCGGGATCCCAAAGAGGCCGGTCGTGGTCGCTCCGGGAGTCGCGGAGAACTTATCGACAATCGGCTGGAAGTATTGCTGGTAGAGGTAGAGCGGGAGCGCGAGGACGATAACCCAGATGACTATCTTGACGATAAAGCCGAGCCATTGATGACGCCGGATAGCGTGGAGCATCTGATGGTTATCCTTGGCAAGAGCTTTTATCTCGTCGAGCTCGCGTTTCAATTCCGGATCCATGCGAATAAGTATAACAGATAGTTCTGTGCCCCCGGCAGGAATCGGACCTACATCAGCTCGTTAGGAGTGAGCCGTTCTATCCATTGAACTACGGGGGCGAAGCGAGGCAAAAAGCAACACTATGCGATTGTTTTTTCGCCGAGTGAGCCTCCGTATCTGCGTTTTGCAGATACGGAGGCGAAGTGAAGAGAAGAGTAACACGAAGTGATTACTTTTCCTCCGAACGAGCTCCCGTATCGAGACCTTGAAGATACGGGGGCGTGGAAGCAGGGTAACACAAAACGCGCCCTGCGGAGAGCAGGGCGCGTTTTGTGAAAGAAGACTTACGCGATGCCGAGTGCCGAAACGAGACGCTCTTGATCGAAACCGATGATCATCTCGTCGCCGACGAAGATAACCGGAACGCCCATCTGACCGGACTTGCTTATCATCTCCTGGCGCTTCTCGAGGTCCTGAGCTACATCGTAGTCAGTGAAAGCGATGCCCTTTTCCTTGAGGAAATCCTTGGTCATCTGGCAGAAGTGGCACGTAGGCGTGCTGTAAATCGTAACGTTTTTATCCATGTATTGATGTGATTACCCTGCAAGTATATCACTCCTAGTTATCCACAGCTAGCACTGGTGCGGGTACCGGGGTCTCAACCGAGGGATTGGGAATCCGTAGGATTTCAGAACGGTATTCGCACTTTGTGCGGGATACGAGAATCGAACTCGTGCCTAGTGCGCGGGAATGAAAGTCTGTAGGGCTTTCATCGGTTTTCCGTAGGAAAACCGGTTCTGCCACTTAACCTAAGCTGTGCGGGTACCGGGAATCGAACCCGGGTCTCAACCGAGGGATTGGGAATCCGTAGGATTCCCAACGGTATTCGCACTTTGTGCGGGATACGAGAATCGAACTCGTGCCTAGTGCTTGGGAAGCACTCATTCTGCCACTAAACTAATCCCGCACAAAAAGCGAATGCCGGTTCTGCCGACTCAAACCATACCCGCATTAAAACCATGAGAACAGTTTTTGCCACCAGGACAAGGGCGTGGTCGTCGTCGCCGGTGTTGGTGGCACTACTACGATAACCTCTTCCCCAGGACGCGCAACCCCGAAGGCGGTCCGGATCGCTGCTTCCTGTCCGCGTGGCGTCGCGAGTGCCGCAAGATTGCCTTCGACCTGCGTCTTACGCTCCTCCATCGTCTGATACTGCCGTTTTGCATCGTTTGCCTGCGAAACGGCGATATGCGCCTTCTCCGCAAGACCCCAGATGAGCGAGACCAGCCAGAAAATGATGAGGAGCAAGAAGCCGATGAGCATCCCTCGTTGCCACTCTTTCGCGCGCATACGGACCAGTATACTACCCTTCCGTCTGGACCATCTTCATGAAGACCTCTTCAGGGATATGGACCTTCCCGGTCCCCCGCTCGAGCATCTTCTTCTTGCCGCGCTTCTGCTTGTCGAGGAGTTTGTTCTTGCGCGAGACGTCGCCGCCGTAGAGATACCCGGTCACGTCCTTACGCATCGCCGAAAGCGACTTCGAGGCGACGATACGCCCCAAGGCGCGTGCTTGGATCTTGGTGACGAAGAGCTGCTTGGGCAAGGTCCCGTGGAGCTTCTCGACCATTTTCTCGGCTTCCTCTTGCATACGCCTGCGTGCCACCACGCGTGCGAATGCCGGTACCGGCTCCTCAGCGACAAGGATGTCGAGACGGACGACGTCAGCTGGACGCTCGGGCATAAGCTCATACGAAAGCGAGGCGTAGCCGGATGAGATGTTCTTGAGCGTGTCGAAGAAGCCGCGCATAAGTTCCCGAAGCGGCATTTCCACGACCATCTCGATACGGCCATCCTGGAAGGTTTCCGTCGAGACCGTTTCCGCCTCATGGTCATACAGGAGCTGTACGAGACTCGAAAGAACGTCTGGCGGAACGATGATGATGACCTTGGCCCATGGTTCTTCAATCATTTCGATCTGGCCATGCTCGGGGAATTTGGCGGGCGTATACACGACCTCGCGCACGCCGTTTGTGGTGGTCACCGAGTACGAGATGGTCGGGATTGTGACGATGAGTTGCAGCCCGAACTCACGACGCAAACGCTCCGTGACGATCTCGAGATGCAAGAGACCGAGGAAGCCGCAACGGAAGCCGCGCCCGAGGACGCCTGAAGACTCTTCTTCAAAGGAAAGCGAGGAATCGGAGAGACGCAGACGTTCGAGCGACTGGCGCAGGAGCGGAAGGTCATCCTGGCTCTCCGGATAGACCGATGCCCACACGACCGGACGTGGACGCTCATAGCCCGCAAGCGGCGGAAGTGCCCCTCTCACCGCACCGACCGTATCGCCCACCGCCACCACGCCCGGCTCCTTGATACCGGTGACGATATAGCCGATCTCACCGGCCGAAAGCGAGTCCGCAGGGGTCTCTTCGGGCGTAAAGATACCGGTTTCAAGCGCGACGAATTCCTTCCCTGCCGCATGAAAGACGAGCGGCTGCCCCTTCTTGAAGACACCGTCGAACACGCGCAGGTAGACCGCAACGCCGCGATGTTTCGAATACGAGAAGTCGAAGACGAGACCGCGTGGCTCGTTCCCTTCAAAACCCGCAAGCGAGTGCGGAGGAGGAATCCGCTTGATGATCGCATCAAGCAGTTCGATGACGCCCGCTCCTGTCTTGCCCGACACGGCGATGACCTCATCTTTGGAAACCTTGAGGAGGTCGGCAAGCTCGCTCGCTACCTCGTCGGGGCGAGCAGCAGGCGCGTCGATCTTCGAGACGACCGGAATCACGACACATCCTTGCTCTTGTGCTGCGGCAAGCGTCGTCAAAGTCTGCGCTTGCACCCCTTGCGTCGAATCGACCAAAAGGAGCACTCCTTCCACGGCTTTCAAGGCGCGTGAGACTTCGTACGAAAAGTCGATGTGACCCGGCGTGTCGATGAGATTGAGCGTATGGTTCTGATACTGCATGCGCACCGGCTGCATCTTGATGGTGATGCCGCGCTCGCGTTCCAGGTCCATGCGATCGAGCACCTGGTTACGCATCTTGCGTTCAGGGATTGCCCCAGTGCGTTCAAGCATGCGGTCAGCCAAGGTCGACTTACCGTGGTCGACGTGCGCGATGATGGAAAAGTTTCGGATAGAAGATTGGGTCACGGTTGAGCTGGCTCTTCGGCTGACGGCGAAAGGACGCCGAGACGCTCGGCATGCGGCCGGAGCAGCCGACCGACGGCGCTTGTCACGATACGGAATTCCTCGTTCTCGAGATAGAAAAGCGCGGCTGCCGAAGCGGTAAGGCCCACGATACCAGCAAGCACACCTTGTGTGAAGACGGCAACCAAGGTGGTGAGTGGCGCAATGCCGCCCTCGATCATGAGAGTCGCATACGCCGCGACACCGCCTGCAACTGCTGCGACGATACCGTCAGCAAGCGAGCGCGTAAGCGTCTTTCCGATACCGGGCGCCACGCCATGCAGGGCAACGAGCGAAAGCGCGGCTAGGAATATCTGGCCTAACGTGGCAGCAAGCGCGACGAGCAAGATCGATGCGCCTGTGACATCTCCGACCTTGAAAAGCCACGCGAGAGCCGCAGGAAAACCGTCTGCGGGAAGTCTGAGGAACGCATAGGCTAGACCTGTCGTAAGGAACATGCCGGATAGCTGGTACAAGAACGGCCGCCACGACTGACGCGCAGCATAGAGCGCCCGCGAGAAAAGGAGCACTAGCCCTTGCGCGGCAAGCCCCACGGCAAGGATGGCGAGAAGCGCTGCAGTAAGCCGTGTCGCTTCCCAATCGAATGCTCCCGTACCGAGGATGACGCGTACGAGGTGAGCACGCAGCACGACGATGAGCCCGATCGCGACGGCAGACCAGAGGATGATATGGCGTGCGCTCACCGAGATGATACGTCGGAACTCATCGTGCTTGTTGAGCGCGGAAGCTTCGGAGAGCGCCGGGAATGCCGCGACAGCATACGAAGCACCGATGAGAGAAAGCGGTACTGCCTGCAGATTTCCAGCGAAAGTAAAAACCGACACTGCGCCTGTACCGATACGCGACGCAGCAGCGGTCAAGACGAGCGCGGTCACCGAACCCATACCGAGTGCGAGTGAACGCGGTACCGAGTCGCGAACGAGCGGCAGGAGGTAGCGCGGGTTTGGAATACGGAAGCGTAGCACGATACCGGCTTCTAGCATCGTCGGCATATTGACGAGCAGATGCGCAACCGCACCCAAGATTACTCCGACACCGATGCCAGCAAGACCCCAGAGCGGATAAAGAAAGACTATACCGAGGATGATACCGAGGTTGTAGAGGACCGGCGAGAGTGCAAAGAGCGCGAAGCGACGATGCACCTGCGTTACGCTGCCGAGCACACCCGAGAGACCGAGCAGGATCGGCTGCAAGAGAAGCATCCGCGCAAGTAGCACGAAACTTTCGCTTTCTTGCGAGGCGGCAAGACCCGGATATAGAAACGTGAGGAATTGCGGCATATAGACCGCGAGTGCCAGGCAGATTACACCTCCGAGCGCGAAGAGAAACGATGCGGACTCAGAGAGCAGGCGCTCCGTCTCCTGCTTATCCGCATGCATGATGCGCGGGATGATGACGTACGCTGAGACGAGCGAAGCCACGAGCGCGAAGACCAGGTCCGGCACGCGGAATGCCGCATAGTACAGGTCGAGCGTCTGCCCCGCACCGAAGACGTGCGCGAAGGTGCGGTCGCGCAGGAGCGCAAGAACCTGAGATGCTAAGGTGAGCGCGGCAAGCAGATACGCAGCCTGATGCAGGCCGCGTATCGGTGAAGCGATGCGCTCGAGAAATCTCCGTACCATGCAGGTATGATACCTCGCCTGCCGGTTATTTCACGGGGGTCGTCGAAGAGATGGTCAGGAGGTTTGCCGGGAACGGGTTCTTCCCTGCCTCAAGCGCGCTGATCTGGGAAGCAAGTGCCGTTGCATTTTCGCTTGAAAGTGCGGCGATGGCTTTCACCTGCTCAAGCGCCTTGGCCGAATCCCCAAGCTTCTCGTATACCGCAGCAAGCAGATATCGTGCGTTCGCGAACTGAGGATTCACCGCTACCGCTGCTGAGAGCGCTGCTGCGGCATTGGTGAAATCGTTCTCGGCCGCATAGAGGACACCGACCTGGAAAAGGATATTCGGATCGTTCGGCGTGAAGTACGCAGCAGCGAGCGCAGCGTCAAGAGCGTCTTTCACGTTCCCGTCATGCACTTCGAGCTGCGAGAGAAGGAAGATGGCGGGCGTGTAATCCTGTTTGAGCGAGACGGCTGCCTTGAGCTCGCTTTTTGCTGCTGCCGTATCCTTATTCGCAAGGTCAAGCTGTGCCATCGCGTAGAGGATCTGCGGATTCGTCGGGTTCAAGTTCTGCGCCTTCTTATAGGCAGTCTTCGCACTGTCGTAGGAACCGGAAATGTTGAGCGGGACCGCCTGCGCGTAGAGGTTGCCGAGGATCATCCAACCCTGGTAATCGGAAGGATTGAGATTCGTTGCCGTAAGAGCCGCGTTGATACCTGCCGAGAGCGCCTGCTGATATGCCTGCTGTGCGGCTGTCTTGTCCATCGTCGAGGACGCCGCGACGATATTGATCTGCGCTTGCGAGATAGCTGCGCCCAACTGATATGCGGCCGAGGATTGAGCGAACGAGAGCGAACTTTGGACGGCGCGATCCGCGGCATCAAGATTACCCGCAGCAAGCGCCGCATTCGCCTTCGTGAGTTCGACGGATGCGATCGTGCGTTCGACAAGCGCGTAGGCTGCGACGACAGAGGAAAGGAGCAAGATCGTAAGCGTGAAGACGATCACGAAACCGAGGCGCGGACTGCGCGAGAACAGGATACCGAGCTGGCGACCGTTCTCCGCGAAGCGGGTCGTCGAGATGAAGACACCGGCAAAGACGAACAGGAGCGCCAGAGTCACGGTGCTCGGGAGATCGAAGATCGCTATGGCGAAGAGGTAGAGCGTGGCGACGAACGAACTGATCGAGACGAAGCGCACGAAGGGATCTTGCGGCGTACGCGTAAGAAGCATCTTCAAGCCGAGACCGATGAAGAGGACGATGAGGCCGAGCCAGGCGATGAGGCCGAGGATGCCTGTAGTGACGAACGAAGTCGGGATGAAACCGATACCTGCTCGGAAGTCTATGTTCCAGAATTGTGTCGCGTTCAGGGTTGGTGCACGGAACTTGAGCCACTCTGATCCGAACGTGCCCGGACCCGAACCGAAAACGGGCATCGTGGCATACGTCTTCTGCATCGTCGTGAAGGTCGACTGCCAGGACGGACGCACGTCGATGACGTTCACATGAAGCGCGCTCGCGAGCGCGCCACCGAGCGTACCGCCGATAAGGAAGAAGAGCGAGACCGCGAGCACGCCGAGCGGAAGGACGAGCGAGCGGTTCTGCGAGCCGGATTCCACCGGCATCTCGCTCACGACCACCGTCTCCTCGAAGTCAGTGTCGATCGGTTCAGACTTGTGACGCATGATCGATTCGACGAAGAGACCGAGCGAGACGAGCGCGAGGAGTACCCAGATCAAAGACGCGTTCGCTACCGCAAGCGATACCATCGCAAGCGCGCCGCTTGCAAGAAGGGCCTTCTTCGCTTTCTCCGAAAGGGGGAGAAAGCGGAACGCAAGTAGGACGAATACGGCACCGAGACCGAAGAATGCAGCAGAGTCGCCGATTGCACCGATGAGCGAGAATGCCGGAGAGACCGTATTCGGCATGAACTGTCCGAGAATGAGGACAAGGAATTGGAATAGAGCGATGGCACCGAAGACATACGCGCCAAGGGTCAAAAAGGACCGATAGTGCTCAGCCCGGCGAAGCGTAAGCATCGCGACGGTGCCGAGTACCGCAGCTGTGAGCATGAAACCGAACGTGTCCGGTTCAAGCGTAGTGCCCCAGAACGCACTCGTGAACGATCCTCCTGAGAAGACTGCCGAGAGCAAGTACGCGATCGCCGGAAGCCAGAGCGCGGGGAGCAAGATCGACGACGGGAAGACGATGTTGCCATGCGTGAGACGCGCGAGGATAAAGATACCAAGTGAGACGAGCGCACCGGCAGCGAGCACGACACTCTTGGCAGTCGTCGAGATGATAAGCGTGCTCGGAAGCACGAGGACGAGTGCCACGACGAGCGTCGTCATGAGTGCCCAGTTGCTCGTGGTGTCGAGAGAGCGGCGGGCAGGGACAGTCGATTGCGGAAACATATATATGCTGCGGTTAATTACAATAATAAGTACCTACTAGTATACCTCCCTGCCGCCCTTTTCCCCCGCTCCTATTCCACAGGAAATCATGCTAGACTGGGGACAGTCCAGGTTAGACGATCGCTCGAGGCCTCAAAGCTTCGGGAGGAAAGTCCGAACATGCTCCCTGCTCTCGGGCGGGGAAAACAGGTAGCGGGTAACGCCCGTCGTCCGCAAGGATAGAGGTGCCCACAGAGACGCCGGAGGCGAAAGCCGAAGGATCCCCTCGGGGAGAGCCCTATCGAAAGATAGGGGTGCAACGACCAAATCCTTACCCGCATGCAAGGCCGTGCCCGGCTTCGGCCGGGAGTGCCGCTCGAGCTCCTGAGCAATCAGGGGCCCAGATAAATGATCGTCCGCGACAGAATTCGGCTTATCGACCTGAACTATCACATGTAAAATCCCACGCTTTCGCGCGGGATTTTACTTTGTATCTGACGGTTAGGTTTAGACGATCTCGCAAGTGCCGCCAGCGCAGGCGAGCTCCTTCTTCATCTCGGTCTCATCCTGACGTTCATACGCGATGAGCTGGGAGTAGTCGATCTCCGGGAATACACGCATGCGCTCTTCATACTCCTCCTTCGAGATCGCTTCGTACGGCGCGAGACGGTAGACATGGTTGCTTCGCGGAAGGAAGGAGAGCCCGCCGATGATGTTCCAGTTCTGCTCGACCCAGTTCACTACCGAGACCCACTCGTCCTCACCCACCGAGATGGTCGCTGACGGATTGTGCTCGGTATAATTGAGCTTCACTTTCTTCCAGTACTCAAGCTGATCGAGTGCGGTGAGATCATCCTTGAATTTCGCGGTCTTAGAGTGATCAGGCGCTTTGACCGGGAACTCGAAGACGTACGTGTTCGCGCTATCCATCGTCTGTCCCACTTCCGGATAGTACGGGACGCCCTGGTCGCGCATCATCTTGAAGAGCGAGTCGGTCGCGCTGATGCGCACGCGGCGGATGTAGTACGGCGCATGGCGCGGGTGGATGCCCGAAGCACAATTGAAGGTCTGCGAGACGGTGCCGGAGGGCTTTACGGCCGTGACCGACATCGACCGCTCGACGCCGAAACGCTTCGCGTAGGTCGCGTTCGTCTTCACCGCCATGTCGCGCATCTTGCGCATCACTTCTGCCTCACGCACGACCGGAGAATCCCACTCGCCCGTGATCGAGACGCCGAGGAGACGCTCCGCCTTGTTGTGGTCGGTCCAGGCTTTCGAGATGTAGTTGAACTTCGTAAGAGTCGACTGATAGGTGCCGATAATCGCCGCAAGGCGCGCCTTCTTGAGAAGTGTCGCTTCCGTGTCCTCCGCACGCGCGATGACTTCGGAGAGATTGCAGAACTGCTTCGACTGGAGGATGATCTCGGCGCACGGATTCGTACCGATCGGACCGCGTACGACGCCATCCTCGCCGATGAAGCCTACCTTCTTGAAGTACTCGACACGGCGCTCGGGAAGCGTCTCTGCGAGACTGCCGCGGTTGAAGATGCCGCGCTCGCCGGAACCGGATTTCATAAGGGCGACCCATTCGTCCATGAGCTCGGTATTGGTCGGCTTCACTTCGTAGACAGCCGAGTTGTTCGCGACTGCACGATGCGGATCGGTCATATAGAACTGGCCCTTCTTCGCGTCACGCATCTCGACATCGTCGAGATCGGAGAGCGAGATCATCGCCGTGCGGCGTACGCCACCCGCTACCACGCACTCGCCGATCTTGCAGATCACATCATGCGCATCGATCGGGCGGAGGCGGCGGCCCTGGCGGGAGAAGATACGCTCGCGGGCGAAGGCAAGGAGCGACTTCAAAGGTTCCGGTCCCGAAGCCTTGCCGCCCATCGTCTTCAAGCGCGCGCCTGCAGGACGGATCTGTGAGAAGTCGAAGTCGATATCCTTGCCGCTATACCAGGTCTTGAGGCCGAGCGTGAGCGCATCGCACCATCCTTCCTTCGAGTCTGCGATCACATGTGTCGGGATCTTCTCGCCGGTCTGGCGCATGATCTGCGGAAGCTGTTCGATGTTCTGGCTCTCGACCGCGAAGCCGACGCCGCAGCCTTGCATCGAGAGATACATGATCTCAGCAAAGTCATCGAGCTTGGTCGGTGCGGTGAAGGTACAGTTATAAGCACAAGTGTTGCAGCGACGGGCCGGCTCGCCCGCAAACTGCATGAGGCGCATCGACGGCATGACTGACTGCGTAAGGATGCCTTCGCGGATTTCGGCGTACTCCTTATCGGTGAGCTTCTTGCCGAGGTTCTCACGCATGAAGTCGACATAGCGGTCGACGGTCTCGATCCACGTCTCGCGGCGACCTTCTTCCGGGATCCACTTCGCGTAGGTGCGCAGATAGACGAACTCGCCGAGCGCGTTCCCTTCGAAATATTTCTTACTCTCGTCCGCGAGCTTCTTCACATGCGGCGGGATCTCGACATGCGAGGCGCGCATCTGTGCACGCTTATCGCGGTAGAGGATGTAGGACTTTGCCGCCTTCACGTAGTCGTTCAGGATGAGGTACTTCTCGACGGAATCCTGCATGCCTTCGACCGTCGGAAGGAAGCTCTTGTACTTCTTCGCGAAGCGAGAGAGCTCGCCTGCCACCTGGTGCGCAACCAAGACCGCATCCTCTTGGCTCCCTTCGCCCGCCGCTGCCATGGCCTTCTCGACCGCGTGCACGATCTTATCGAAATCAAACGGGACCAGTCGTCCATCACGTTTCTCTACTTTCGGAATGAGCTCTCGATAACGGATCGTCTCTTTCGAAACGAGCGGCTTCAGCTCTTTTTTCGTCTCGACTTTCGGGGCTTTAGCGCGCGTAGAAGTCTTAGTAGCTTTTGGCATGAACAGGATACGTGATTAAGGGGTTCGAGTAATGGATGTTCGGTGTTACTTCTTAAGTTTACTCCTCGGAGACCGAAACGTTATGTGGATAGTGTCACTCTGAAACGGTTGGGAAATTTTTCAACAGAAGCGGGGTACCGGTTGCCACTCCATGAGCCGCCGCAAATCCTGCCCGAGTCTCAAGGACATACCGTACCGGCTCTGTCGGATAAAAGACATCCGGGTAGGAAGCTGGTTCGACGCGCTGCGCCATCGAGACGACGTGTCCTTGAGAGTCGAGCCAGAAGATATCCAGCGGCACGAGCGTATCCTTCATCCAGAAACCATAGCTTCCCTCTTTCGAGAAAACGAAGAGCATTCCGTACCCTTCAGGGACATCAGTACGTCCACCAAGCCCGCGCTCACGCGCAACGGTGGTCGTCGCAAGATCGAGTTTCAAGGACACATCACCGAAGCGCGCCGTAAGCAGACTAGCTTCCGGCTCAAGGAGCATGACTTTCGCCAGGATGAGTACACCGAACCCGAGAAGGAGTCCGATTGCGAGCGCTCCGATGCGCATCTTTCGTGACATGACCCCTCTATTGTATACCTACTGCGCATGCAGGACTCAAAAAACGTTCTATATGCTTTCTTTTTTGGCAAAATGGCGTATGATTAGATAAATAACAGCTCTGATTCTCCGGTAACCCTTCATACGATGCGATTCAAACGAACCAAGATTGTGGCGACGATCGGCCCTTCCTCATGCGACCCGAAAACGCTTGAGAACCTGATCAAAGCAGGCATGAACGTAGCCCGCCTCAACTTTTCTCACGGCTCTCATGAGGAGCATGCAAGCTACGTGAAGACCATCCGCGCCGTCGCGAAGAAGCTCAATACGCCAGTCGCCATCCTCCAGGACCTCTCCGGTCCGAAGGTCCGTATCGGCGACTTCAAGGAAGGCAGCATCACCCTTGTTCCTGGCAAGACCTTCACCCTTTCGACCGTCGCCTGCGAAGGGACCGTCGATCGTGTCTTTATCAACTATCCTCACCTCCACAACGAAGTCGAGAAAGGAGCGATCATCCTGCTTGATGACGGCCGTCGCAAGCTCGAAGTCATTTCGGTAAAAGGGACTGATGTCGTCACGAAGATCATCGTGGGTGGCACCATCAAGGGTCGCCGTGGCGTGAACATCCCCGGGGCCTTCCGCAAGGTGAGCCCCATCACCGCAAAGGACCGTGCAGACCTCGCTTTCGGCCTCTCAGAGGGCGTCGACTTCGTCGCGCTCTCGTTCGTCCGCTCCCCTGCCGACATCGCGAAGCTCCGTACGCTTATCAAGAAACTCTCGCCAAAGCATCAGCCGCCGATCGTCGCGAAGATCGAGACCCTTGAAGCGATTGAACATCTCCACGACATCATCGAGGGAACCGACGCGGTCATGGTCGCACGCGGCGACCTTGCCGTAGAAGTCTCGCCGGAAAATGTCCCGCTTCTCCAGAAGAAGATCATCCGTAAGAGCGTCGCGGCCGGCAAGCCGGTCATCACCGCAACCCAGATGCTCGAGTCGATGATCACGAGCCCGGTACCGACCCGCGCAGAGGTGGGCGACGTCGCAAACGCGATTCTCGACGGCACCGACGCGATCATGCTCTCGCAGGAGACCGCCATGGGCGAATACCCGGTCGAAGCTGTGGAGATGATGACGCAGATCGCGCTTAAGACTGAAAACGATCTCGCCTATCAGAAACTCTTCACTAGAAAGAGTACGGATGCCGCGATGGAAACGATAAACGCGATCGGTCAGGCCGTCGTCGGCACGGCTCAGGCGATCGATGCGAAGGCAATCGTCGCGCTTTCAGAGAGCGGCATCACCGGCCGCATGATCTCGCGCTGCCGCCCGATGCGTCCGATCCTCGTCTTCACGCCGAAGGAGAAAACCGCGCGCACCCTTGCGCTCTCATTTGCTTGCCATCCGTTTGTCATGAAGTCGTTTGGCGACCTGCTCATGGTCGTCGCTGAGTCGAAGAAAATGATGATGCACGAAAAACTTGCCAAGAAGGGCGATCAGATCGTCATCGCCGCAGGCATTCCTTTCGGCAAGGTCGGCGGCACCAACATGATGATGGTGCAGGATCTCTAGCCTGCACATGCTAATCCTCTACGTACGCACCGGATGTCCGTTCTGCGAAAAAGTCCTCGCTGCTGCGGAGAAGCTCAGCATCCCGCTTATAGAAAAGAATATTGCTGATCCAGCGATATCGGCTGAACTTGTCGCGCGCGGCGGCAAGGCGCAGGTTCCCTATCTCGTCGACTCAGAACGCGGTGTCGAGATGTACGAGTCAGACGACATCGTCGCCTACCTGCAGGAACAGCACTCCTAAATAACGAGCACGTCCAGCGCGTGCTCTCCTTGGCAAAAGCGAAAACCGCCAGAAGGCGGCTTCGTCTTTTGCGGAGGCGGAGAGACCGCGAGTACGCTTTTCGATCCGTACCGGATCAGTACACCTTGTGGGTAAAATCTTCGCGAGCTCGATTTTAAGCTCACAAGGTCTTCGAATCTCTCACGGACACGCCCCGCGTGTCCCCGCCTCCGCAAACAAAAATAACGCCTTACGGCGTCTAATTTCTGTGTTTGCGGAGGCGGAGAGATTCGAACTCTCGAGACCCTTTCGAGCCTGCCGCCTTTCCAAGGCGGTGCACTAGACCACTATGCGACGCCTCCGTGCTTCCTTGTTATATACCATAAAATGAGCGCCCGCGCCCCTTTTCGTGAGACCAAGACCATTGCTTTCTTAACCAAAAGTGGTATATTGTATTTAGCGCATCGTGGGTGCGCTTGTACATTTCTACAACCACAGACAAGAAAGGCAGGCCTTCTCATGGCTCAAGAAACTCCTCCCTCGGTAACCAATCGAATCGTCCTGTCGGATCGACCCGGTTATTCGCGTTGCAAAATCCTGGGACCGGATGACGAGATTCACATAACCTCAGGTACCTATGTCGTTCACGACTTCGACTCACTCGAGAATGCCGTGGCGGGTATCCTTAAAAAATACGGTGAGGCGACCGAACCATCGCTTACCCGCAATGAAGCGGCTGCTTTGCAAATCGCCTGGATCGCTTGGCTGCACGATGTGTTCGGTCAGAAACCTGACTGGCTCGAACAAGCTGCGGAGCTTGCGCCACACCTGCTTCCTGAAGGTTAACACCCCCTCTTGAAGCAAGGCCGCCCCTTCGGGAGCGGCTTTTTTATTTTATAGGAACTACCTAGTCACCTATCAGGCCGCGACGGCGACACGAGAATCGTTTTCGCCACCCCCATCATCGTCCTCGTCATCTTTCTCCGGGATCGGGAACTTTATGACATTCTTTCCTGCTTCTTTCGCGTCATACATGGCTGTATCCGCCCTGTCGAGCATGCTTTTCATCGTATCTCCTTCCTTGTGCTCGGAAATGCCGATACTCGCAGTCACATTCCCCACGTCATCGCCAACCTCGATACCCTCTTCCCTTAAAAGCTCTTTGGCCTCATTAGAACCGGCGATAACCGCACCAAGCAAGGATTTTGCGACGTGTTCCGCTCCTTCCCGCGTATTATCAAGCATGGTTACTGTAAACTCGTCACCGCCCAGACGTGCAAGAAGGTCGTCTCGTCGCAAGGCTTCCCGCATGTGCCGAGCGATGGTCTTGAGGTACACGTCGCCGGCATGGTGACCAAACGTGTCGTTCACCGACTTGAAACCATCGAGATCGATGAAGACGACATGGAGCGGTCCATGGTGACGACGTTCATGCTCTACCTGTTCCTCGAGCCTTTTTTCGAAATACGCGCGCGAGGCGAGACCGGTCAGCTTATCGGTCACTCCCATCTCTGCGTGCTCCTCGGTACGTTCTACTTGCTCTTTGATATATAGATCGTGGGCTCGTTCGAGAGAACGCAGGTCCGCGAGCGCAGCAAGCGCCGCGTCTTTATTATCATTTTCGATAGCCTCCTGAAGGGCTGCGCGAGCGGCTCGGCTGTCTTCATGCCACTCGCTTGTTATCTCCGCGATAGATTCCGGCAGATATTCCCGATATCCATCGCGCTCTTCCAAGCCCGTCCGAGCCTCCGTATCCACTTTTTTCTCAGCTATCGCCGCATCGACCCGCGCTTCATCTGCAGCTAATTCCCGCTGGATTGCTTCTATGGTTTCTTTGCTTACGATCGGTTTCTTCTCGCTCATAGCATCTATCGTACACTGAGGAGCGCCTTAACGCGATCTTCCACCGGCGGGTGCGTGGAAAAGATGCGTCCGACCCAATCGCCTGCTTTGGTACCAAATGGATTTCCGATGAAGAGATGCGCGGTCGCATGGCTTGCGTGCCGCATCGGGCGGCCATAGGCGCTTATCTTCTCTAGCGCCGAGGCAAGCCCTTCCGGATAGCGGGTCAGAAGCGCGCCTGAAGCATCGGCAAGGAATTCGCGCTTGCGTGAGATAGCGAGCTGGATGAGCTGTGCGGCAAGCGGCGCAAGGATCATGCCGACGATCGCAAGGATGAGGGTGAGCTGATTCCCTTCCCGTTCGCGATTACCCCCTCCGTAGAAAGACATCCTGAGAAAGAAGTCCGCGAGGATCGCGAGGAAACCCGTAAGGACGACGGCGATCGTCATCACAAGGATGTCGCGGTTCTTCACGTGAGAGAGCTCGTGCGCGATGACGCCCTCGAGCTCGGGGCGGGTCATCATCGAGAGGAGGCCTGTGGTCGCGCAGACGACCGCGTGCTTTTCATCGCGCCCGGTCGCAAAGGCGTTCGGCGCAGGATCATCGATCACGTAGAGCTTGGGCATCGGGAGGCCCGCGGTGATCGTGAGGTTCTCGGTCACGGTGTAAAAATCGAAGTACTGTTCGCGTGTCGCTGGGTGCGCGTTTGTCATGGAGAGGACGACACGGTCGCTGTAGTAGTAGCTCCAGACGTTCGTAAGGAGCGCGAAGAAAACGGCCGCATAGAGGATGCCCTGTGAATCGAAGTACCAGGAGGCCCCGAAACCGACGGCAATGACAAGCATAAGGAAACCGAGCATGAGGAGCCAGGTGCGGCGGATATTTGCTGAGCGAGCATCGTAGAGGTTCATTAAGACATAATAGCAAAAACACGCGGTCCGGCTACGCCGGACCGCGTGTTTGCCTCAGGCTTAGAACTGCACCTTCACCGGCTCGGCGGCTGCCGCGTTGTCGAGCTCGAAGAGATCCATCTCCTTGAAACCGAACATACCTGCGATGAGGTTCGTCGGGAACGACTGGACACGCGTATTGAGCGTCATCACCATGCCGTTATAGAAACGGCGCGCCGCCTGGATCTTGTCCTCGGTGTCGCCAAGCTCTTTCTGGAGCTGGAGGAAGTTCTGATTCGCCTTGAGGTCCGGGTACGCTTCGGAGACCGCGAAGAGCGACTTCAAAGCACCCGAGAGCTGGTTTTCCGCAGCAGCGTGCGCAGCCGGAGACTCGGAGCCGACCCCCATAGCAGCAGCGCGCGCCTTGGTGACGTTCTCAAAGGCAGTCGACTCGTGCGCGGCATACCCCTTCACCGTCTCGACGAGATTCGGGATGAGATCATAGCGGCGCTTGAGCTGGACGTTGATGTCCGCCCACGCTTCCTTGGCACGGTTGGTAAGGGAAACGAGACCGTTGTACGCGAGCACGAGCCAAAGCGCCACGACGGCAACGACGATAAGGATGATTGAAGTTGTAGTCATATGCTTCAAGTATACTACAAAAATGCGCCCCGACGACCTGATCGAGAAGCACTTCACCCGCTTGAAGCCTGACCAGAAACGCGCCTTAGGGAAGCTTGGGATCCGCACCGTCCGCGACCTCCTCTACCATTTCCCTGCGCGCTACGAGAACGCCGGGCCGACCGGCACGATCACGAGCGTCACGCCGGGTACGGACGTGACGCTCTACGGCACCGTGCGGAAGCCTGACGTGCGGAAAACCTGGAAGAGCCGGCGGCCTATCGCGGAAGCCTGGCTCGAAGACGCTTCCGGCAGGATCAAGATGATGTGGTTCTCGCAACCCTACATCGCGAAGTCGCTCCACGACGGCATGTTCGTGAAAGTAACCGGACGCATCGCGGGCGAAGGTGCCAAAGCCTACCTCGCGAACCCGGAGATCGAGCGTTCCGGCGTGCGCCCGGATGAAGTGCATGATTCGCTTTTTACAGAAAGCACCGTCGAAGAGGACACGGTGCTTCACCCGGTCTACCCCGAGAGCAAAGGCGTCTCCTCGCTCTGGCTCACGCACGCGGTCCGCAAAGCATTCGAGGCGAAAGCGCACGAGCATATCCCTGACCCGATCCCCTCGGACATTCTCACGCGTTACAAGCTCCCCTCTCTTCCCTCTGCGCTCGTTTTCATCCACACGCCACGAACGCTGGGGGACGCCGAAGCTGCGAAGAAGCGTTTCGCCTTCGAGGAGATTTTCGCGCTCCAGGTAATGATGCAGCAACGCCGACGCGAACACCTGTCTGAAAAGGCGCTTCCCGTCACCGTCGACCGTGATGCGCTCAAGGACTTCGTCTCCTCGTTCCCCTTCCCGGCGACCGAAGGCCAGATGCACGCGATCAAGACTATCGCCCTCGACTTCGAGAAACCCCACCCGATGCTCCGCCTCCTTGAGGGCGACGTAGGCAGCGGCAAGACCGCTGTCGCCGCGGCGACTGCCTATCTGGTCGCCACGTCAGTACCGAAAGGCCGCATTGCCGGCACCTTGCAGGTCGCCTATCTCTGCCCTACCGAGATTCTCGCTAAGCAGCACTTCTCGACCTTCGTCTCGTACTTCAAGGATCATCCGATCCCGATCGGGCTCATCACCGGAAGCGAATGTCGCGTATTCCCTTCGAAGGTGCGCTACGAGGAGTCCGCAAAGATCTCGAAACCGGCCTTCAAGAAGCGTGTTGCCGACGGCACCATCCCGATCGTCATCGGCACGCATGCGCTCGTCGAGAAATCCCTCTCATTCAAATACTTCGCCTATGCGATCATCGACGAGCAGCATCGCTTCGGCACGATGCATCGCCAGAAGCTCGCGACCAAGGGCGCCGTCGCGCCGCACCTCCTCTCGATGACTGCGACGCCCATCCCGCGCACGCTCGCCCTCACGCTCTACGGCGACCTCGACCTCACGCTTCTTGACCAGATGCCGCTCGGCCGAAAGCCGGTAAAGACTGCGGTCCTCGGCCCTGAAAAACGCGAGGAGGCGTATGCACGCGTGCGCGAAGAGCTCGCGGCCAGCCGACAAGCCTACGTCATCTGTCCGCGCATCGACGAACCTGATCCCGAGAAAGAGCTCGCGCTTCAGGCGAAGTCGGTGAAAGCCGAAGCGGCGCGCCTTAAGAAAGAAGTATTCCCCGACGCGACGATCGACATCCTGCACAGCAAGATGCGCCCGACGGAGAAAGAAGAAGTCATGAAGCGCTTCGAGAACGGTAAGACAGATATCCTGGTCGCGACCTCGGTGGTCGAGGTCGGTGTGAACGTCCCGAACGCCACCGTGATCCTCATCGAAGGCGCCGAACGTTTCGGCCTTGCTCAGCTCCATCAGCTCCGCGGCCGCGTGATCCGCTCCTCACACCAAGCCTATTGTTTCGCATTACCCGAATCATTCGGTCCAGCAACCAAAGAGCGTATGAAAGCATTCACCGAAGCTAAAAACGGTTTCGAGCTTGCCGAGTACGACCTCGCGCTCCGCGGCTCAGGCGAGCTTGCGGGCGGACGCCAGTGGGGCGTCTCCGATATCGCCATGGAAGCGCTACGGAACCTGAAGCTCGTCGAAGCAGCGCGCGCCGAAGCAGCGAAACTCGTCGAGACCGACCTTGACCTCTCCCGTCACCCGGCACTACGCCTGCGCACTCGCGCGGCTGACGAGAAGATGCATCTTGAATGATTTTGTCCGCCCCTGGACGAGGGACTTGGAACCGCCTAGGTATACGTAGGCGTACGGCCATCGGCCTCGTTCGAAATAAAACTGGACTGGTGGGCATGCCTGGACTCGAACCAGGAACCGCCGAGGTATAAGCTCGGTGCTCTAACCATTGAGCTACATGCCCTAAGTGAGACCAGAAACATGATGTATTTAAGCATGTTTCTGCGCCGAACGCAGGGTAGGTATGCTTACATACATGCCCAGTATATTTCTCTCTCGCCCTCGCCCGTAAGCTCTGCGCTCTAACCATTGAGCTAGGGGCGGATATGTCCATACTATACCAACCGCCAGGTTGTGGACAGGCGGCCTATTGCCAAAACATAAAGGTAGTGGTACTGTTCCAGACAGTTTTTGCAGCCCTAAAAGCGCAAAAACTGTGGGACTGTACATTCAACTCAACAAATATAGGAAGGAGTTCACTATGAGCGTAGCAACAGTTGTGGCGGGTACTCAAGGATCCGCACGGGAGACTTCACGGTATCTCGGCGGCCTGAACCATACCGACCGCATGCAGGTCCATTTGCGCTACCACACCGGGGCAAAGGTCACACAGGGTCATCTGACAGCCTTGCGCGACCTGACCGACGGCAAGGCCGTAATCGCCGATGCCGATGGTAACGCTGTTCCGGAACACCGGGTTGTCATTTGTCCGCAACACGACACAAAGACACTCACCGCCGGCATGATTTCGTCTGGCTTTCACGACGAAACCAACGGTGTCTGGTTCATCGCCAATCCCCGTGGTCGCGAACAGCTGGTAACGGCGGCGAGCGTCAGGGATGCATCCCAGTACTGCCCTGACAGCGCAAACGATCCTCGTTGCGCCAACTGCCAAAACCGCATGATGTCCTGAAGACCTTCCCTACCGAAACAAATCCGGCACCTAGGTGCCGGATTTTTCATTTTGTTATTCAGTTCTCGTCTTCCTCTTTCTTCTTCGGCGTGATGCCGCTCGCGATGAGGACTTTTTCAAACTCTTCGCGTTCGAGCGTTTCCTTTTCCATGAGCTCCTTCGCGATCGCGTCGAGCGCGCCACGATAGTCTTCCAATACCTGCTCAGCGCGTTTCTTCGCCTCATCGATGATGCGCGAAACTTCCGCATCGATCTCAGCCGCGACCTTCTCCGAATACGGCTCGTGCCCGAGCTCGCGCTCGCCGAAGGCGATCGGCCCGAGCTTATCGCTCATGCCGTAGCGCACGACCATATCGCGCGCGAGCGCGGTGATGACTTGGAGGTCATTTGAGGGGCCCGTAGTGACATCATCGAAGAGCGTCTCTTCTGCGACGTAGCCGCCCAGCGTTGCCGCGATATCATCGAGGAACTGCTTTTTGGACTGCATCTTCTTGTCATCAAACGGAAGCTTGAGCGTGTAGCCGGCAGCGTGCCCGCGGCTGATGATGGAAATCTTGTGCACCGGATCGGCATGCTCCAAAACCGAAGAGACGAGCGCGTGACCGGCTTCGTGGTAGGCAGTGAGCTCTTTCTCGCGCTTGCCGAGAAGGTGGCTCTTACGCTCCGGACCGAGCATCACCTTCTCAATCGAGCGGATGAGGTCGTACTGCGTGACTTCCTTACGGTCCTCGCGTGCGGCAAGGATCGCCCCCTCATTCATGAGCGAGTAGAGCTCAGCACCAGAGAAGCCTGGCGTGCGCTCAGCGATGACCGAAAGCTGTACATCAGGACCGAGCGGCTTCTTGCGCGCATGGATCTTGAGTATCTCTTCGCGATCGCGGCGATCGGGCAGGTCGATGGTGACGCGGCGATCGAAACGGCCCGGGCGAAGGAGCGCCGGATCAAGCACGTCGGGGCGGTTCGTCGCGGCCATGACCACGACCTTTTCGTTCGGCTCGAAGCCGTCCATCTCGACGAGGATCTGATTCAGCGTCTGTTCGCGCTCATCGTTGCCGCCGCCCATGCCGGTGCCGCGCGCACGCCCGACCGCGTCGATCTCGTCGACGAAGATGATCGCTGGGGCAGCCTTCTTGGCCATCTGGAAGAGATCCCGCACGCGGGAGGCACCCACACCGACGAACATCTCGACGAACTCAGAGCCGGAGATAGTAAAGAACGGCACGCCTGCCTCCCCTGCTACCGCACGCGCAAGCAACGTCTTACCGGTACCCGGTGCGCCCATAAGGAGAATGCCTTTCGGAATCCGCGCACCGATATCGAGGAACTTTTTCGGGTTCTTGAGGAAGTCGACGATCTCGAGGAGTTCTTCTTTCGCTTCGCGAGCACCCGCAACGTCGGCGAACGTCACCCGCTGCGACACATCGGCCGGATCGATGACACGCGCCTTCGACTGCCCGAAACTAAGAGCCTGCATACCAGCGCCCTTCACCTGGCGCGAAAGGAACCAGAAGAGGAAGCCTATGAAGAGGAGCGGCAAGAGTATCGGCGCAAGCGTGAGGAACCAAAACTCAAGAGCGGACTGTCCTTTGATCGTGATAGACGCCTTAGAAAGCTCTTCGGGCGTTACGCCGTAGGTGGCGAGCGTTTCCGGCAAGCCTGCGGAAGGATCCTTACGCGAAGTCTTGAGCGTACCGTCGGCATACTCGAGGTCGAGCGAGTCGCCCTTCACGGTGATGGTACTGATCTTCCCTGCCGACATGTCGGCCGCAACGGTAGAAAGCGGCACGATTTCATTCTTCTTCGTGAGGTCGGTCACGAGCGAGTAGAGGCTCATGAGAAGCAGGAAGGTGATGACGGTGGTCAGCAGGCTGCTCGCAAACGACGGCCCCTTACCAAGCGGTGACCACTTGGGCCGCTTAGGTCCTTTCGATGATTTGATGGCTGGCTTTTTCTTCGAGCCTTTTGGTGGTAGAGATGGCATAAAAAATACTATACTCTATAGGCATGATTCTCGTCGAATACAAGAAGGCCTTCCTGAGGTTCGCGCCTATCGAGACGTTTGCCGCAGGTATCGAACTTTCAGGCCAGGAGGTCAAAGCGCTTCGAAGCAAGCTCGGCTCGCTCGATGGCTCACGCGTGGTGGTGCGCGGCGGCGAGGCCTTTATCGTTGGCATGACGATCCCTCCCTACCAAGCGGCAAACCTGCCAAAGGGGTACGACCCAGAAGCCCCGCGGCGCCTCCTCCTCACCAAGAAAGAAATCGCGCATCTCGCTACGGAAGAGGCCAAGAAAGGGTTGACAATCGTGCCACTTGAGGTGTATTCTAGCGGCAGACTCATCAAGGCAAAGATCGCGATCGTCCACGGCAAAGGCAAAGCCGACCGCCGGGAGGACTTGAGGAAACGCGATGCCGCGCGCGAGACCGCGCGCGTGCTGAAAAACCGCTAAGCCGACATCAGGTGATTCCGAGAAAAGACTCTGCGCAGGGCGACAGCCCGAGCAGGAGGAAAATTTCGAGCCAGAAATTATTCCGTGCTTTTCGCAGGAATCACCTGATGTCGGTACTCACGAAAAGGACAGGATGCTATCGTGTACTTCTCGGGGGTGACCGGCTTTGACGGTCTGTACTTTGAAAGACGTGCGACGCAGTGCACTCTCGCCTACCACTTAAATCTAGCGAGAAAACATACTTGCAAAGAACACTCTTGCAAGCGTAAAGTCCCCGTACTTCGGTATGAAGGATTTTGCGTTCGCCTACGCGTAAACCGCTTTTTACCGGTTACGCCTAGCGCGACGTCTTCTTCCAGTCGGCGCCCACAGCGCTGGGTGAGGGCGGAATCTTCTGTGAGCTAGGATCGCGGCCGTCCGCCCGCGTTCCGAAACAAGGACTCATCGTGGAGTGGTTTCGTCTCGATTTTTACACCCACGACCAGATTTCAATTGGGACTATGCGTCGTAGACTCGCTTTCATAGCCAGATTCGGACGGGGGTTCGATACCCCCCACCTCCACAAAGCAGCAAGAGGTCCGCGCAAGCGGACTTTTTGCTTTGTGGAGTGGAGCGAGCCGACTGCTCGGCTCGTGTGGGGTATCGAGAGGCGGAGCGTTGCGCGTGAGCGCCGCGAGCCGGGGTCGAGAGCGCTTAGCGGATTGTGAACACTTGGAACAATACGCTTAGCGACTCGTGACCAACCCGCACCTTCATATTCTACAATAACGAACCCGCTTGAGCGGGTTCGTTATTGTTTTATTTCGAAGTATCGATAGCTATTTCGAGAGGTACTATCGCAACATTTTTAAAAGTGTTGGTATCGACATCCTTGAAATCGACAAGCACTTCGTAGTCACCTGTGATACTCACTGGTATATTTTCAAATCGCGTTCGTACTCGCATATTACGAATACCCTTTTCAATAGCGACCCTTCTTTCAGAATTGAAGTTCGTCTTACCTTTTGGATCTTGTAAGCGAATACGGATATCAAACGCGCTTGGACGCCCCGCGTCAGGTCGGAAAAATCGACTAACAACCTCAAAAGGAAGCGAGAAAACAATGCCATCTTTCTTCTCTTCTTTAACTTTCTCCATTACATCTTTCGGAACATTGATTGTTATTTTCTCGATAAGATTTGAGAGACTGATATTATTGGTTTCTTTGTCTATTACAGAAGTTGAGCAAACTGCGGACCAAATATGTGTTATTCCTAATTCTTTTTGCATGGTTTTAGATTGTTACTGTTTGAGCGGTATTCCTCGGCATTGACCAAATCCCTCCCCACTGGTTTACACTCATAAAACCCGATGCCGAACTAGAAACCGATTCTAAAGCGTACTCGTATGCCGGAACCCCTTCCAAATGAAGCTTGGGGGCCTCCAATGTAGCTCCAACTGCTCTAGCAATCTTCTTTAGAAGAGGATGGCTTGGGAGGACAGCTCCTGTCTCCGCTCTGGCAATACTAGACTGTGTGGTCTGTGCAAGTTCAGCAAGACGCGCTTGAGTAAACCCGCGTGAGATACGAGCTTTTGTAATAATTGCACTTACATCCGCATCGTAGCGATCTTCCCATTTTCTCTCTCGTGAAGAGAGAATTTTCTTAGTTACGGTATGGATATTTTTTATGCTCATGGTTTTATTTATTTTTGTAACTTCTTCGCGGCCGCTTCACGGACTTTTTTTGGGAGAATACGCCCTCTCTTCCTTTGAATATCGACGACCCAAAACATGCAGTCACGCAATGATCCTATTGGCACAGTTTGACCCAAGAGACGAAACGAACCAATCACTAACTCCTGGAGAGGCTTGGGAAGCAAATCCTTTAATACTTCCGCTTTCCTCAATTGAAGGAGCTGCTGCCCTTGCACCTCCTGCATCTTTGAATCAATCTGCTCAATGTCAGTTGTTTCAAGATGCTCTAGTTGCTCTTCAGCACAAGACGTGAGTGCTACGCTGATTAGCATTGGCTTCTTGTCCAAATCTGACATTTTTCTAATATAGCACTACCGCTATATTTATACAACTACCCACTCTGCGCATAAACAGAGACGTTACCATGTGACCTTTCTTCCTGCGTGCGGTTATAGAAGGCAGAGGGGTTTGAAACTTGGCGGAGGTGGAGGCAGGTAAGGTTTGTCTGAGTTTTTTGCTTTCCGCACACTCGACATCCTTACCTCCTCCCCTCTCGGCCATCCTTATCTTCTTCAACTTCAACCCTTCTACCTTGTCCTTTCTCGTCAGATGCATCTACACCTATCACTACCTCTTCCGCGTCTGACACCCCTGTTCCTTCTTCTTTTTCTTCCTCCCGTTCCTTTTCTTCCAAGACCAGCTTTGCTGGTCTTTTTGTATACTGCTTGTATGAAACCCCTCCCCCGCTCGTGGTTTGAAGAAGACGCAGTCACCCTGGCACCCAAGCTCCTCGGCAAGATCGTGAAGAAAGGCTCGTGCGTAGGCGTCATCGTCGAGACGGAAGCCTACACCACCGACGCTGCGTCGCACGCAGCAAAGGGCGGCGAACGCGGACGCCTCATGCGCGAAACCTTCGGACACTGGTACGTCTACTTCACCTACGGTATGCACTGGTGCGCAAACGTAACGACGAACAAGGGCGGCACGGGCGCCGTACTCATCCGCGCGGTCGAGCCGACTGAAGGGTTTGCCGCAATGAAGCGCCGCCGCAAGACCGATGCGCCGAAGAACCTCACGAACGGCCCGGCGAAATTCTGCCAGGCTTTCGGCATCACCGGCAAAGAGAACGACTTGCCCGTGGGTGGCGACTTCGCGATTTATGACGCACCAGAGAGGGCAAAGAAAGACATCGGCACTTCCGGCCGCATCGGTATCAAAAACGGGACCGAACTCCCCTGGCGTTTTTACATAAAAGGCAACCCGTTCGTGAGCCGGGCAAAATAAAAGCTGTCCCGAAGGACGACTTGAGAAGAGCTAAATGGTCAGGCCATCATGCTAGGTGATGAGTGCATATGCTTCCGCGAGATTTTTTTGCCTGATACAACATCTTGTCGGCAATCTGATAGACCTCTTGGAATGCGTGCATCCCTACACCCATCACGACACCCACCGACAGAGATACCGTTCTAGTGAGCCCTGGGTGTTCGATTTCAGACGCCAAATGCTTCAAGCGTTCAACAACGATCTCGACTTCACTCGGAGCAGCAGCAAGAACCAGGAAGAACTCATCACCGCCCAGACGAGCGATTGAACATTCTCCTTGCCGTAGGGTATGCCTCAGGATCTCAGCGATCTCTTGAAGCACGTAGTCCCCAACCGGATGACCGCCCTCATCGTTAATCTGCTTGAAGTTATCGATATCAAAGGCCACTACGCAGATATCACCACGCGTGACTCGATACCGCTCCTCCCAGCGTACTTCGAGGCCTCGCCTGTTGAACAAGCCAGTAAGCGGGTCTCTCTGCGCGAGTTCGACCATCACGCAACCCTTGCACTCTTCTTGCCTCTTTACGGCGAGTCGTATGAGCAATTCACGCAACTGTCCGCCATCCAAATTGAGTTTCCCCACGATGTCCCGCAGAGCTTCCTCATTGGTACCGGCTTGAATGATCGCATTGACGACTTGTTCGTACGTTTTATCACACATCCCACTCTCCTTTTAATCGTTGAGTTGAAATACTTCCTTCTGATTTAGATAATAAATCATATACTACCTTTAGTCAAGATTCTTGTGCCTGGCTCGCTCTATAAAAATCTATGATAGAGTCGGAACAGACCAGTGTACAAACGAGGTGGGTTATGAAAACAGATACTGAGATCAGTATGGCGCGCGAGCGTCTTCAAAAGACAACTGTTTTGCATCTAGAGGGCCCAGGGGTTCTCTTTCTCATGGTGAGCAGGGTGTTGCAAGGCAATTCTTGCACGCTCGTAAAGCTTTCTGACGTAAAAGTGGATACTCGAATCGCGGTAGCGGAGAGGCTGAAAAGTTTGCTCGAGCAGATGCAGATCACAGAACTCCCATCGGAAGAAAGGAACGCTATTCTGATAGAGATCCTCTTTTGGGCGGCAAGCCAGATCGCAAAGCCTCACATCCAGCAAGACCGACAGAACAAATAAGAACCTCCGGGCAACCGGAGGTTTTTTGTTATCGTCGCGCCTTCGCGCGGGCGGTCTCGGTCAAATGCTGCTTGCGCAGGCGGACCGACTTCGGGGTGATCTCGAGGTATTCGTCCTCGGCAATGATCTCCAGCCCGCGCTCGATGGTGAGCTCGTAGGGCGGCGTGAGATAGATCGCCTCGTCGTTACCCGAAGCACGCATATTGGAGAGCTGCTTCCCTTTGGTCGGGTTCACCACCATCTCCTCGCCTTTCGACGTATTGCCGATGACCTGACCTTCGTAGACTTCTACAGCCGGACCGATGTAGAGAACTCCTCGATCCTGGAGGTTCCAGAGCGAGAAACCGAGCGCCTTGCCGGTCGCCATCGAGATCATCGAGCCGACGTTGCGATGGCGAATCTCGCCTGCAAACGGTTCGAAACCGACGAAACGAGAGGAAAGGATGCCTTCGCCCTTGGTATCAACGATGAAAATGCTCTTGTAGCCCAAGAGGCCGCGGGTCGGACCGTGGAACGTGAGGCGTACCGTCGTCTCGTGCTGCACGAGATTCTGCATGACAAAGCCACGCACCCCGAGCTTCTCGATGATCGCACCCTGAAACTCGGTCGGGGTGTCGATGATGACTTCCTCGAACGGCTCTTTCTTCACGCCATCCTCCTCACGGATGATGACCTGCGGCTGCGAGACCTGCAGCTCGTACCCTTCGCGGCGCATGTTCTCAAGAAGGACCGCGATGTGGAGCTCGCCGCGGCCCGATACGTGGAAGGAGTCCGAGCTGTCGAAATCGACCTTGAGACCGACGTTCACCTCGAGCTCCTTCTCGAGACGCTCGCGGATCTGGCGGCTCGTGACGAACTTCCCTTCCTTGCCGGCAAACGGCGAATTGTTCACGAGGAAGTCGAGCGCGATGGTCGGCTCGTCGACCGCGATCGCCGGAAGCGGGGTCGCGTTCTCGTCGGTCGTCACCGTCTCGCCGATATAGATGTCCGGAAGACCGGCAATCATCACGATGTCGCCCGCCGAAGCCTCCGACACCTCGACACGCTCGAGCCCTTTGAAGGCGAAGATCTTGGTCGTCTTGCCGGAAATCGTCTCTCCTGAGACCGTCTTCAAGAAGACCTGCTGATTGGGACGGATGGTGCCCTGATAGATACGGGCTGCGGCCATGCGGCCGAGGAAGTTGTCGTAGGCGAGGTTAAACGGCTGCGCCATAAGGGTCGCCGTAGCGTCAGCTCCTTCGTTTGCAGGCGGAACCTTCTCGAGGATGAGATCGAGGAGCGGCGTGATGTCCTTGCGCTCATCGTCGAGATTCCTCATCGCGAGACCATCGCGACCGATCGAGTAGATGACCGGGAAATCGCACTGTTCGTCAGAAGCCCCGAGCTCCATGAAGAGCTCAAGCACCTGGTCGTGCGCCTTTGCCGGGTCAGCAGCCGGCTTATCGATCTTGTTCAAGACGACGATCGGCTTGAGGCCAAGATCAAGCGACTTCTTCAAGACGAAGCGGGTCTGCGGCATCGGACCCTCCTGAGCATCCACCACAAGGAGCACCGAGTCGATCGATCGGAGCACGCGCTCCACCTCAGAACCGAAGTCGGCGTGTCCCGGCGTATCGACGATATTGATCTTCGTACCCTTGTATTCGACTGCCGCATTTTTGGCGTAAATGGTGATACCACGCTCGCGTTCGAGCGCGTTAGAGTCCATTGACGTGCCTTCAGCGACGGCGCCTGTCTGCTTCATGATGGCGTCGGTAAGCGCCGTCTTCCCGTGGTCGACGTGCGCGATGATAGCGATGTTTCGGATTTCCATAAAAATAAAAAGCCCGTGGGCGGTTTTTCAACTATATAACATAAATATAAAAATGAGAAGGCCGCGCGAAGCGCGGCCTTAACCTGACTGCCAAGAAGGTTTATTTGCCTAACAGACGCTGAACGCGATTGGCGTCATGCGACGGATGCAGCCGACACTGCTTAACGAATACTGCTTGAACCTCTTTCGGCTGCTTCGACAGAAAACTCCGACTTTCCTTGAACGGACTCCATGTGCTACCCCGGTCGAAGTCGCTCGGGGCGTTCATGAGCGCACACGCCAGTATGGCCATATCTTCATCGGAATTACCACCTGCTTCGACAATGATCCTTACGACGAGCTCCATCCGAGCGCATATATCCCCGTACGTCTGCTGAGCCATTACGATCTCCTCAAAAATGACATCTGTCGAGACAGTACAAGACTAGGCAGATCGCGTCAATAAAAGAGCGTCACGATGGCCGCGATACCTGAGATCGCCATGACGACGATGGTCGTCCAGCCGAATATCGAACCGAGCCGTCCGTTCGCGTGCTCGCGCATGATCTTCTTGTCCCCCGAGAGCTTCACGACGAAATAGAGGATGATCGGCGCAATGAAACCGTTCGCTACTGCGGCGTAAATGAGACCCTTGATCGGATCAAGATGCATGAGCCCCGCGACGATACCGAGCACTACCGAGACGATGATGACGCCATAAAACGCACGTGCTTCCTTGAGCTTACGATAGAGACCGTACTTCCAGCCGAAACTTTCCGAAAGCGCATAGGCGGTCGAGCCTGCAAAGACCGGGATCGCAAGCATGCCGGTACCGATGATACCGAGCGCAAAGAGGAGATAGGCGAAGGTACCGAACGGCTTCAGAGCAAGCGCTGCCTGATCAGCCGTGGCGATATGAGTAATGCCGTTTGCATACAGCGTTCCTGCACACGCCGCGAAGATGAAGAAGGAAATGAGATTCGAAAATGCCATCCCGCTCCAGACATCGACACGCATGCTCTTTATCGCCGCTGGCGTCGCCTCCGCACGGCGCTTCTCGATAGACGTCTCGCCGCGAAGGATGTCTTCCTCCACTTCCTGAGAAGTCTGCCAGAAGAAAAGGTACGGTGAGATGGTCGTACCGAGGATCGCGCAGATGAGGAAGAGCTGGTCGCTTGAGAAAGTGATCGAAGGTACAAACGTGCGGTAGAGGACCTCGCCCCAATCAAGATGCACGGCGAGCGCCACTACCACGTAGGCCAGGAGAGTGAACGTGAGGTACTTGAGATACTTCGCGTACGCCGCATAGCTTACGAACACCTGAAGCAGGAGGCTCACTGCTGCAAAAAGTATGATAAGCACATCGAACTGTATGCTCGGCAAAAGCAGTCGCGATGCCGCCGCCATCGCGCCCAGGTCGGCGGCGATGTTGAGCGTATTGGCAAGAAACAGAAGCCCTGTCGCAAGATAGAGCGCTCCCGGCGAGAAATGTTTACGGATATTCGCCGCGAGCCCCTGTCCGCTCACGATCCCGATACGGGCGCACATCTCCTGTACTACCGACATGAACGGGTAGGTGAAAAGCGACGTCCAGATAAGCTGAAGGCCGTACTGCGCGCCCGCTTGCGAGTAGGTGGCGATGCCCGACGGATCATCATCAGCAGCGCCGGTGGTGAGGCCGGGACCTAACGTCTTCAGATACGATTTGGTACCCTTAAAAACTTTCCCTTCAACGATACGCTTTTCCCCCTCCTCTACAAGAGTAACCCCCTCTTCGAGAATCCTCGCCGGCATTTCGAAAGCTTCTTCGACTTCTCTTTCTATCTTTTTCGGCGCGTCCGGTTCTGTCATTGCCCATAATCATAGCGCACCGCGTGCAAGGCTACGACCTTGCACGCGGCTGTCTGGGGGAATGCACCATCTATTTCTCCAAATCCAAGACGTCGTCGATGCGGATCTGCTCGACGAAATCGCCTACGTGCGATACGAGGACCATTGCTCCTTCGTACTGATCGAGCGCTTTGGCAATCACCGGTAGGTGACGGAAGTTTATGTGGTTAGTCGGCTCGTCGAGGATGAGGAGTCCGGGACGCTCGAGCACGAGCGAGGCGAATGCGACCAAGCCCTTCTGCCCTTCCGAAAGGCTCCCGATCTTCGTATGGATGACATCTCCCGTGATGAGAAAGCTTGCGGCCACGCGACGGAGCTTCTGTTCGTCCGGCTGCCCCATGACCGACTCGAGCGCGTCGAAGACGGTCGCATTGAAATCGAGCGTGGAGAAGTCTTGACGGTAGTAACCCACCTTCACGCCCTCTGCGATAGTCGTGCCCTCGGCTACGCCGCGTGCGATGGACTCAAGAAGCGTTGTCTTGCCGATACCGTTCGGACCCCTCAGAAGCAGGTGATTGTTCTTGCGGAGCGCGACACTTGCCTTCTTCTCTTTCGGTCCTTTCGGCGTCTGGATCGTATAGGAATCGAGTGAGAGGACGACGCCCGAGAGCCCTTCCTGCACAGGGATGACGAACGGTCGGATGGTCTTGTCCTCCTTGCGTACGTCGACCACGTCTTCTTCCATCTCCTCGATTTCGTCGCGCATGCGCTTTGCCACGAGGCGCATCTTGCCGCCCTTGTGCGAGAAGAAGTTCGCCTTGTCCTTGTTCTCCTGGATCTTCTTTGCGAGCTGCGCGTTCTTGCGATTCTCCTTCTCGATACGCGCGAGGATGTCGCGCTGCACGTCGTGATAGTTGCCCGCATACTGTTCGATCTTGTGCGTGTACACATCGAGGTAGAGGACGCCGGTCGTAAACGCATTCAGGAACTCTGCCTCGTGGGAAATAACCACGACCGTCTTGTCATAATCCTTCAAGAACTGCGTGAGGTGCTCGATGCCAGCCTTGTCGAGATTGTTCGTCGGCTCGTCGAGAAGGAGGAGGTCGGGCTCCTGGATAAGCGCGGAGGCAAGAAGAAGGCGCGCCTGCTGGCCACCCGAGAAACTCTTCACCGTACGATCATGCAGTTTCTCGTGATGCTTGAGGTTCACGACCTCCAAGACGTCGTCGATCTTCGGATCGATATCGTAGACTTTCTTATCGAAGAACGTCTGGAAGAAATCGCGTACCGAGAGCTCCATCTTCTCGCGCGGGATCACCTGATGCGCGATCGCGACCTTCATACCATGCGCCCGCGTGATCTCACCGTCGACTGGTTCCTTTTCGCCGGTAATGAGCGAGAAGAGCGTGGACTTCCCCGCGCCGTTCTGCCCCATCACCGCCATCTTCATCCCGCGACGCAGCGTGAAAGAGACCTCGTCGAGGATCGGCTTGTTGTGTCCGTATCCGAAAGAGACCTCTTCGAACCGGATGATGCTCTCATCTCGTGCCATATATAGGAATCACCCTAACGTATTTTGCATATAAATCCTAGATTCCGCGCTCACCCACGGGTTTCCTATTCTAAGGAAAGACGTGTAGAGTGCAGGTGATGAAGGCAAAACCGACCGAGGAGGACGTCTACCCGATGCGCCTCAATAAATACCTTGCTCGCCAGGGCATCACGACTCGCCGCGCGGCCGACGAGCTCATCGCACGCGGTCGCGTCATGGTGAATGGCCAGGTGGCAACACTCGGCACGAAGGTCGAGGAAAGCGACAAAGTCGAGGTTGCGAGCGGCGCGACGCCGAAGCGTTACAGCTATTTCGCCTACCATAAGCCGATCGGTGTCATTACCCACTCGCCGCAGCGCGGCGAGAAGGATGTGAAGCAAGACGCGCGTGAGCGCGGCGTGCTCGACGTCTTCCCGGTCGGCCGGCTCGACAAGGATTCGAGCGGCCTTATGATCCTCACCAACGACGGTCGCGTCACCGACCGGCTCCTGAACCCACGCTACGATCATGACAAGGAGTACCAGGTGCGCACGCTCGAGACACTACGCGAGAGTTTCAAGAAGACGATGGAGGGTGGCGTCAACATCGAAGGCTATATCACCGCACCGTGCACGGTGCGCAAGACCGGACCGAAGAGTTTCAATATCACGCTCTCAGAAGGCAAGAAGCACCAGATCCGCCGCATGGTTGCCGCGCTTCATAATCAAGTCACGGAACTGAAGCGTGTCCGTATCATGAACGTCCGCCTCGAGGATCTCGCGCCGGGGGACGCGAGGCCAATCATGGGCGAGGAACTCGCGACTTTCCTCGAGAAGCTAGGGCTCTCCTCTCCTCGATAAGTCTTTGCGCTAGACCCATCCTTTGCTTACCAGCGACTACGGCCGTGGTTATTTCTTCGTCGAGTTTCTCTGGAGGAAGAAGCCGATACCGAGTATCACGACCAGGATGCCGAAGATCCAGGATTCGATATTCGGAACGGTGACCAGCGCTGCCGCTGCGGCAAACATCTGTGCCGCACGTGTCGAAGTCGCCGTTACATCCGCGCTCACCACGGTTTCGTCTGTTTGCGGAACCTGCGTCTCGACACCGGTAATCTTCTGCTCGCGTGTTCCTTCTGAGGAAGGACGGGTTGCCGGGACTTGCGGAGAAGCGATCTCGAATGACGCTGTCACCGATCCTATCTGCTGGTTTACGTCGTTCGCATCAAGCAGTTTTGAGGCAGTATTGACCGTGACGGATCCGGATCCGCTCTTTTTCGCTCGCAGGATAAGCGTTCCGAACTGCGAGCTTGAACGCACTCCGCCCGTGTACCCTCCGGTCTTTACGAGAAGCCCTGCGGCATTATCGATCGTGTCATATCCTGCCATCTTAAGCGGGAGCAAGGAATCATTCATCGAGAACGACACTACTTCGAATACGTCGGGAGAAAAAGTGGCGTTGAGCATCGCCGTATAGATCGTGCTGGTTGCCGGATCGACCGCGACCTTGAGCGTAATAGTGTCGCCCACCGCATAAGAACCGGTCGACGGAGTCACGGAGAACGAGGCTGCGCTTGCCACAGACGGCAATGCGAGCATGAGACCCAAGATGAATGTAAGCGATGTTTTCATATTATTTCGTTGACCAGTTAATAAGTATGCGGTTGAAGTCGAAGAGGTCCACGACACCGTCTCCGTTGAGATCAGCGGCGAGATTGAGCCCCTTCATCCCCCATTGCACCAAGAGCTTGTTGAAGTCGAGGATATCGACCTTCCCGTCTCCGTTGGCGTCGCCCTTGGCAACCACGTTAGAAATAAAGTTCGACAGGACGCCACCGATGCTGCCTCCGCCGCCTCCGCCGGTACTGCCTCCAGAGACAACCGGCGTCGATGCCGCGGTGACGGTAGATTGCGCGGTCGAAGACAGGCCGTACTTATCCGCGAGCAGGAGCGAGATCGTATAGTTCCCTGCTGCGGTATACGTATGAGTCAGACTATTCCCGATAACAGCCGTGTCGAGGGTCGAGGTCGTACCATCTCCGAAATTCCACGTGTAGTGCCATGAATCGACCGAGGAGACGCTGTTGGCATCAGTGCTCGTGTCGGTAATCGTCGCGACGAGGTCGTGCATTGCCGTGAGGAACGAAGCAATCGGGGCGTAGTTCACAAGCGACGTGAGCGGCGTCGGTGTCGTGACCGTTACGGTCGTAGTGCCGTTCGGCAGTACTATCGACCCGCTGGTCATTACGCCATTCGTGACGATCGCATCAGTCAGTGTCGTGTTATTGAGGATCGAATTCGTGATCGATGTCGTCGTTCCGGTTATCTGGACATTCGAGAGGGTCGAGGATGCGACTGATCCGCCAGAAAGGGTCGAGGTCGCGATGGTCGAGTCAGTAATGAGCGTGTTCGTGATCGTGGACGCGGTCGAGGTGGCGTTCATGAGGGTCGAGGTCGCGATGGTCGAGTCGGTGATCACGGAGGATGTCGAGGTCGCGTTGGTGAGTATCGAGGTGTCGATGGTGGACGCGGTCGAGGTGGCGTTCATGAGGGTCGAGGTCGCGATGGTCGAGTCGGTGATCACGGAGGATGTCGAGGTCGCGTTGGTGAGTATCGAGGTGTCGATGGTGGACGCGGTCGAGGTGGCGTTCATGAGGGTCGAGGTCGCGATGGTCGAGTCGGTGATCACGGAGGATGTCGAGGTCGCGTTGGTGAGTATCGAGGTGTCGATGGTGGACGCCGATATGTTCGAGGTCGTGACCGTGGAAGTAGCGATGGATGAATTATCGACCGTCGAGTATGTCACGTCAGAGAAATTGATGGTTGAGCTCCCTGTTACCGTCGTGCCGGTGAGATTGTTCAGGCCGCCTACCGGATCGACCGAGGAATCGGTGACATTACAGCCGACTGCGTAGTAATTCTTTACGAACGAGTTCGTAATCGTACAGCTTGTAAGGACTGAATTTGTAATGGTTGAATTTACCGCATTCGTCTGGGAAAGCGTCGCATTCGAAAGCGTGACTGAATTGAGGAGCACGTCGGTCAAGCTCCACGGACCAGTGACCGTTGAGTTCGTGACCGTCGAGCTGCCTGTGATGCCGAGTATCGCCGTCTGGGTAAGGCTCGGGGCGTAGAAATCGTAAAGTATGCCGCCGACGGTGGAGTTCGTGATCAACACTTGCGAATCGGAGATGATGAACGGCCCGATGTGCGAAGTCGCAGTCGCATTACCCAGGTTATCGATGGCTTTTACGTGGAAGTAGTACGTCGTGCCGAACGTCAGTGCTTGAGTCGTCGTAGTGCCAGTCGCGTCTACCGTATTGTCTGGGATCGTCGTCGAGACTGAATCGAGGACGAAGGAGTAGCCCGCGAGCCCGGATCCGCTGTCTACAGAATCGGTCCAATTGAAAACGCCTGAAGTCACAGCTGACACTATTCCGGCAGTATGCGTCGAAGACGATGCGACGGGTGCTGTAAGCGGCGCGACGACGTTCACCGTGCGGGTCGAGGTCGCCGTGTTCCCTGATGGGTCGGAGGCTGTGTAGGTCAGAACGTACGTTCCAAGAGTTGCGGTATCTACCGAACCGGAAGTTGCAACCGAAACCGGTCCGACTTCAGCATCAAGTGCTGTTGCTCCAGCATCCGTATACGTCGTACCTTGTACCGTCGTCGCTGGATTGCTGCCGGTGACGGTTATGACCGGCGGGGTGACATCGAGAATGGTGAGCGTACCGGAAACGAAGTTGATCGTGTAACTGCTCGAGGCAGTGAGAGTGCCTTGGGTGATCGCGTAGGTGCCGACGTTCTCGCCAGAAACACGAGACAAAGCGCCAGTGAGAGTGTCAGCGCCCACGAGAGCCCCGCTGGTGATTTGATACGTGAGCGCAGGATCGGCAGCGCCGTACACCTTGCTCTGATTGTCAGCGGTTACCGTCAAAGAAACGGCGGTGACCGTGAGCGAATTCCCCACGAAGGTGGTGGTGTAATTCCCGCCGAAGTCGAGGGTACCCTGCGTGATCGCATAGGTGCCGACGTTCTCCCCTGCT
>JAJZTG010000001.1 GCA_021849125.1 bacterium
TCCGTCGCCTTTTCAATAAGCTTCGTCAGGCGGCGATCACCCGCGAGGTGTCGGAGATCGTGAGCGGGCGTGAAGCATTAGCAACGTAAGAACTGTAATCATGAAGGGAACTATCACAGAAATCATCGGGCCGGTCGTCGACGTGTACTTCAAGGAGTCGCGTCCCACCATCGGCGAAGCGCTCTACGTCGAGAAGAGCGGTACGCACGGTCGCCTCACGCTCGAGGTCGCTTCGCACTTGGGTCTCGATCGCGTCCGCGCCATTTCCATGAACGAGACGGCAGGCCTCACGCGCGGCGAAGAGGTTACTGCCTCGGGCGCGCCGATCAGCGTCCCGGTTGGTCCCGCGACCTTGGGCCGCCTCTTCAACGTGCTCGGTGAGACCATCGACGGCAAGGCGCCGATCGCTTCCGAGACAAAACGCCTTCCGATCCATCGCACCCCGCCTTCTTTCGATGAGCAGACGACCAAGGCCGAGGTCTTTGAGACCGGCATCAAGGCGATCGACCTCATCATCCCGTTCTTGAAGGGCGGAAAGGTTGGTCTCTTCGGCGGCGCAGGCGTCGGCAAGACGGTCCTCATCCAGGAGCTCATCCACAACGTCGCGACCAAGCACGGCGGCTACTCGGTCTTCGCCGGCGTGGGCGAGCGCGTGCGTGAAGGCAATGACCTCTATCACGAGATGGCGGACTCGGGTGTCCTCGAAAAGACCGCGCTTGTCTTCGGGCAGATGAACGAGGTGCCGGGTGCTCGTGCGCGCGTCGCGCTCACCGGTCTCACGCAAGCGGAGTACTTCCGCGATGAAGGCGGCAAGGACGTGCTCTTCTTCATGGACAACGTCTTCCGCTTCATCCAGGCAGGTTCGGAGGTGTCCTCGCTTCTCGGCCGTGTCCCTTCGGCCGTGGGCTACCAGCCGACGCTCTCTGAAGAGATGGGTAAGCTCCAGGAGCGCATCACCTCGACCAAGAAAGGTTCGATCACGTCGGTGCAGGCGGTGTACGTGCCGGCGGATGACCTTACCGACCCGGCACCGGCAACGACCTTCGCGCACCTCGACGGCACCGTGGTGCTCTCGCGTGCGCTCGCCTCGCTCGGTATCTATCCGGCAATCGACCCGCTCGAGTCTTCTTCGGCTGCACTTACGCCTGAAATCGTCGGCGAGGAACACTACCAGGTCGCAAGTCAGGTGAAGAAGGTGCTCCAGCGCTACAAGTCGCTTCAGGACATCATCGCGATCCTCGGTATCGAGGAACTTTCCGAAGACGATCGCCTTACGGTCGCCCGTGCACGCAAGCTCGAGCGCTTCCTCTCGCAGCCGTTCTTCGTCGGTGAGCCGTTCACCGGCATCTCCGGTCAGTACGTCTCGCGCGAAGAGACCGTTCGCGGTTTCAAGGAGATCGTGGAAGGGAAGCATGACGATAAGCCGGAACAGGCCTTCTACATGAAGGGTTCGATCGACGACGTAAAGTAACTCCTGCTTCGTAATGAAAGCTTTTCATCTCACGGTCGCAAAGATAGACGAAAACCTATTCGACGGGTTCGTCTCGTCGGTCTCGTTGCCAGGCTCTGAAGGTGCGTTCGAGATCCTTGCCGGACATGAACCTGTCGTCGCTGAGCTTACGTCTGGCACAGTGCGCCTTGTCGCTTCCGAAGGAGAAGAGAAGAGCTTCCGAGTGGAAGAGAAAGGCTTCGTAGAGTTTTCCCACGAACAAGCGACTGTCCTCCTTTAGGAGGTTGCATCGGCTGCAAAGCGCGTATACTAGAAGCATATGACTTTTGAAGGAGAAGGCGGCGCAAGCGTCCCGCCACGAAAGAAGATCGTGCACTATCACGGCGACGAAGTGCGTGTCCTGTTCTTTGTCGCGGCACTCGTGCTTATCATCGCTCAATCGACGGGCGCGGAACTGCCGCTCTCGATGCTCGGTTCGATCGGCGCTGCGATATTGCTTGTCATCGCTGCCGGTATCACGAATCCTGCGCAATCGGTCATTCATTGGTTCAATGCGCTCCTCTCGATCGCTGGGGTCCTGCTTTTCGGATCAAGCGCGGTCGAGTACTACCGTGCCGGGCTAAGCTTGCTTGATCCCTCGTTTACCTATACGGAAGCGCTCGCTATCATCTCGCTCGTCACGCTCTACTTCGCGACGCGTACGATCCGTGGCAACATGCAGCGTCCGAAGCTTTCCTAAAACGTATGGCATTCCAAGATTTCATCCTCAACCAGTATGCGAAGTGGAAGCTCAAGGATCTCCCGCAAGGTCAGCGTGAGCAGATGACAGCGCTTATTTCAAAGAATCCGGAGCTCTTCAAGAAGATCGGCGAGGAGATCGAGCGCAGGAAGAAGGGCGGCGAGGGCGAAATGAAAGCCGCGATGGAAGTGATGAAGAAGTATCGCACCGAGCTCGCTTCGCTCATGCAGCAATAGCATCATGGGAAGCTTCGTCATCTTCATCCTCTTCTGCCAAGCGCTTGGCGCGATCATCGGTACCGCGACCGTCGTCTGGGGCGAGCTTTCGTACCTCCGTGCGATACGCGACGGGCGGATTGATGAAGGGGAACGCAAGCATCTCGAAATGATCGCGCGCGGATTGCGGTTCGGGATGACGCTCCTTCTCCTCGCGTCCTTAGCGCTTATCTTCGTCGCCTATGCTTCGCACGATGTCATGCAGCCTGGCCTCATGTCCGAATACTGGCTCCTCGTACTCGGCGCTCTCTTGATAGTCGCTGTTTCTTGGGCTCTCTCGCGCAAGGTGATCTCGTTCGCGCTCGGCTCGGCCGTCCTCTTTACCGCTTGGTGGTTCCTCACGTATCTCACGCTCGGCGCTTTCTCAGTAACCTCGTTTGGTGCGGTGATAGGTTTCTTCATCGTCGCTATCGTGATCTTTTACGGCGTCCTCCAGTACATCCGCATGCTTTCCCGTCCGAAAGCGTAAACGCTTCCTTTTTCTCGCGAGTCACGGTAAGTTTGAAAGATGCTGAAGATTGGTATCGTCGGTCTGCCGAACGTGGGGAAGTCCACGCTTTTTAATGCACTCACCAAAGCCGCTGTTCCGGCAGAGAACTATCCGTTTTGCACCATCGATCCGTCGGTAGGTGTGGTCGGCGTACCCGACACGCGTCTTGAAGCGCTTGCGAAGTTCTCGAAAACAGAACGTACGATCCCGGCTGCTGTCGAATTCGTGGATATCGCCGGCCTCGTGAAGGGTGCGGCCCAGGGCGAAGGCCTCGGTAACCAGTTCCTCGCCAACATCCGCGAAACGGATGCCATCCTCCAGGTCGTCCGCTTCTTCGAGGATGCCGACGTGCATCATGTCGAAGGGAACGTGGAGCCGTATAAGGACATCGAGATCATAAACATCGAGCTCGCGCTTGCGGACGCTGAGCAGGTCAGGAAGCGTCGGGATAAGCTCGTACGCGACATCAAGATCGGCACGAAGGGTGCTGCCGAAGAGGACGCTGCGCTCGCGAAACTCGAGCAGGGCTTCATGATGGGCAAGCTCGCGCTCAACGCGGGGCTTTCAGAGGAAGAGAAGAAGCTCGTGTCGCATCTGAACCTTCTTACCATGAAGCCGATCCTTTATGCGCTCAATAAGAAGAGCAGCGGTCACAATCTCGATGAGCTCGCTGACGGTCGTGCCGAACGTGCCTACGAGCTCATCAACCAGCTTGGCGGGAGATACGTTTTCGTCGATGCCGCGACGGAACGCGAATTGAACGACGTCGCCGAGGACGATAAGGCGACCTTCCGCGAAGAGTTCGGCGTGCACGAGGACGGTCTCGCCGACCTTATCCGTGGTGCCTACGAGACGCTCGGTCTCATCTCTTTCTTCACGACCGGCGAGAAGGAGACGCGCGCCTGGACGGTGAAGAATGGCAGCACCGCACCAGTCGCCGGTTCCGCTATCCATAACGACTTCCTCACCAAATTCATTCGCGCGGAAGTCATCCATTGGCAGCATCTCATAGAGGCAGGGTCCTATGCCGCAGCGCGCGAGAAAGGACTCGTGCGTACGGAAGGGAAAGAATACGTCGTTTCCGACGGCGACGTGATGGTCTTCCTGCACGGCTAGTCGAAAGCTCCGCACGAACGCGGAGCCTTTCTTTTATGGTATAATCTGAGCCTATGGAAACCACTACACCTCGGCATCCGAAATTCGTGCGTTGGGCGCTTTTGGTAGGCATCGTCGTTATCCTTAACGTCTTTTTCTCCGTCATCATCTCGCTTTCGTATCCTGAACCGGTTTACGAAGAATTCTGTCCTCAGGTGAACATTGTCCCGACGAACGCCGCAACCTGCGATGCGCAGGGTGGTGCTTGGAACGAATACTCGCCTAAGCTTGCACCGGTTGATCTCTCCGCGCCTGAGCGTACCGGCTACTGCGATATGTACGCGAAATGTCAGAAGCCGTATCAGACGGCGATGGATGAGCGTGCACTCCGCGCCTTCGTGCTCATGGTCGCGCTCGGCATCGTAGCGCTCATCGCTGGCGTCATGCCGATTGGCTCTTCGATCGTTTCCTCCGGCCTCTCCTATGGCGGCGTGCTCGCGCTCGTCATCGGATCGGCTGAGTATTGGGGCACCGCAGGCAACTGGATCCGCCTCGCGATCGCTTCCGTCGGCCTTATCGCGCTTCTCTACATCGGCTGGAAACGATTCCGCGACTAGGGCGTGTGTGCTTGAGAAGGTATGGCGTACGATCACGAGGACGTAGAGAAACGAGCGCAAGCAAAATGGAAGGAGCTCAATCTCTACGAAACTGATCTCTCGGACACCTCGAAAGAGCCGTATTACCTCCTCGTCGAATTCCCGTACCCGTCGGGCGACCTCCATATCGGGCACTGGTATGCCTTTGCGGTAACCGACATCTATGCGCGCATGCTCCGCCTGCGCGGGAAGAATGTCCTGTTCCCGATAGGCTTCGATGCGTTCGGCCTTCCGGCTGAGAATGCGGCTATCAAGCATGGGGTCGACCCCAAAGAGTGGACCTATAAGAACATCGAGCGCATGCGCGATCAGCTCACAAGCATGGGTGCCTCTTTCGACTGGAGCAAAGAGGTTATCGCCTGCGACCCGAGCTACTACCAGTGGACCCAGTGGCTCTTCACGAAGCTTTTCGAACACAACCTCGCTGAGCGCCGCAATGCGGCGGTGAAATGGTGTCCGCATGATCAGACCGTGCTCGCGAACGAGCAGGTCGTCGATGGCAAGTGCGAGCGCTGTGATACGGAAGTGGAAGAGAAGCATCTCACGCAGTGGTTCTTGAAGATTACCGAGTATGCCGACAAGCTCCTTGCAGGTCTCGACGAGCTTCCATGGCGCGAAGAGATCAAGGAAGCGCAGCGCGCCTGGATCGGAAAGAGCGAGGGTGCACACCTCGACTTTGTGCTTGCCGGACGCGAGGAAAAGATCCGCGTATTTACGACGCGTCCGGACACGCTCTTCGGGGTTACGTACGTCGTGCTTGCACCTGAGCATCCGCTCGTCGCGACACTGCTTGATGCGGTGGCAAATAAAGCCGAGGTCGAAGCATACATGGCCGCGACAGCGAAGAAGACCGAACGCGAGCGCAGCGAGAACAAGGAGAAGACTGGCGTCGAACTGAAGGGAGTGAAAGCGGTGAATCCTGCAAACGGAGAGGAGATTCCGGTCTTCGTGGCTGACTACGTGCTTGCTTCCTACGGTACCGGCGCAGTCATGGCGGTCCCTGCGCACGACGAGCGCGACTTCGCATTTGCAGACTTGAAAGGTCTTCCGACCAAGCGTGTCATAGAAGGAGGTGACCTCCCGCATACGAAAAACGGCCCACTCGTTGATTCTGGAGAATTTGATGGGCGCGATAATGAAGAAGCAAAGTGGGACATCGTCGCGGCGGCAGGCGGTGAGCGCGCGACGAACTATCGCCTCCGTGACTGGCTCGTCTCGCGTCAGCGCTACTGGGGCTGTCCGATCCCGATCGTGTATGACCCAGAAGGGAAGCCGCACACAATACCGTCAGAACATCTCCCGTGGACGCTGCCGACGGATGTCGACTTCACACCGACCGGTGAAGCACCGCTCGCGTCCTCAAAAGAGCTTAAGGAGCGCGTCACGAAGATCTTCGGAGAAGGTTGGACACCTGAGTATGACACGCTCGATACTTTCGTGGACTCCTCGTGGTACTTTTTGCGCTACCTCGACCCGAAAGACAATCACGATTTCTCGGATCAGAGTCTCATGAAGAAATGGCTCCCGATCGATCGTTATTCAGGGGGAAGCGAGCACACGACGATGCACCTTCTTTATGCACGTTTCTTCACGAAAGCGCTTTACGATCTATCGCTCGTACCGGTCGACGAGCCATTTACGGAGCGTTTCAATCGCGGTCTCATCATGGGTCCCGACGGCCAGAAGATGAGCAAGTCGAAAGGGAATGTCGTGAATCCGGATGATTTCGTTAAGGAGTATGGCGCTGACGCGGTGCGTGTGTACCTCGCTTTCATCGGCCCCTATAACGAGCCGGGCAGCTATCCGTGGCAGCTCGACGGCGTCGCGAGCATGCGCAAATTCCTCGAGCGCATCTCTCGCCTTGTAGAACGTGCCGATGCCGGAGCCGAGATGTCGAAAGAGCTCGAACAGGCGCTTGCGCGTGCGAGCACGAAGATCGTCGAGGACGGCGATCGCTTCAAGTTCAACACCGGTGTCGCAGCACTCATGATCCTCGTGAACGCGCTTGAGGATGTACAGGTGATCCCGACCTCAGTCCTCCGATCGCTTGCGATCATGCTCGCGCCGTTCGCACCGCATCTCGCTGAAGACCTTTGGGAGAAACTCGGCGGGGAAGGAAGCGTCCATGCGCAGCCGTGGCCGGAGGCCGAGCTCGCTGCCGAGGAAGAAAGGACGATCGGCGTGCAGGTAAATGGGAAGCATCGTGGCGCCGTCACGCTTGCCCTTGACGCTTCTGAAGAAACGGCTATCGCTATAGCGCGCACCCTCCCGACGGTCGCCACCGCAATGGATGGGAAAGAGCCGAAACGGGTCATTTATGTCCCCGGCAAGATCCTCAATATCGTGGTATAGTGGGGAACATTGACTTATAAGTTGGCTTTTGTTATAAATTAGACCACATGACCAAGGCAGCAAAAACGGCCCCGAAAAAGAAGGGGGTAGCCAAGACGGCTTCGCCCGCCTCTTTTTCGTTCGATAGCACTGCGCTCGTAAAGAAACTCCTCGCTACGGCTCCGGAGCGTGCTCGCGAAGTGCTCGTCCGCCGTTTCGGCCTCGGCACCTCTTCTACCCGCGAAACCCTGGAAGCTATCGGCGATCGCTCAGGCATCACCCGCGAGCGTGTCCGCCAGATCGAAGCAGCCGGTCTCGACGCTATCCGCTCAAGCAAGGCTTTCGATGAGTCAAAGAAGGCTTTCGAGGAGATTGCCGAATACGTCCATTCCCTCGGCGCGGTCATTCCTGAAGACGAGCTCTTCGAGCTCCTCGGCAAGGATGAGAAGGCTCGCAATCGTTTCCGTTTCCTCCTTATGCTCGATTCAGCGTTCTTCCGCGAGCGCGAGACCAACGATTTCATCGCACGCTGGCACGTTGACCGTGAGATGGCTAAGAGCATCCATGACGCCCTTTCGCGTCTTTACTCTTCGCTCCCTGATGATGATGTCGTTCCCGAGGGAGAAATGCTTGATCGTTTCCTCGAAGAACTGAAGGGCATCAACGATGCATACAAGAATGAAGAAGTCTTGAAGCGCTGGCTCTCGATCTCGAAGCATATCGGCAGCAACCCGCTTACCGAATGGGGCAAGGCATCCGCGCCGGCTATCCGCATCAAGGGTATCCGCGATTACGCGTACCTTGCGATCAAGCGCCATGGCCAGCCGATGCACTTCGCAGATGTCTCGAAGGCTATCGGTTCGCTCTTCGTGAAGAAGGCACACATCGCGACCACGCACAACGAGCTCATCAAGGATCCTCGCTTCGTGCTCGTCGGTCGCGGTCTCTATGCGCTTACCGAGTGGGGCTACAAGCCAGGTGTCGTCCGTGACGTCATCCGCGAGACCCTGGAACAGAATGGTCCTTTGAAGAAAGAGGAGATCATCAAGCAGGTGAAGGAGGCTCGTTTCGTGAAAGACAACACCATCCTCGTGAACCTCAACGATTCCCGTTACTTCAAACGTACGAAGGACGGCCGCTATACGGCAGTATAGATCCCGATAATCTACACATCGCGCTCGCTTCAAAGCGAGCGCGATGTTTTTGTTGCTATACTGGAAGCATCGCATGCTACCTTTCCTCGACGCCATAGAAAAGCGGATGAAGAAGCTGAAAGGGGATTTCGGCGTCCGTATCACGCCGCGCCCGGTCTTCATTCTAGGTCTATCACTCCTCCTTATGTCATTCGTCGTGATGTCGGATTCGGTATCCCTCGCGCTCTCCATGGCGCTTTTCTTGGCGCCCTTGTGGCTCCCGGTGATGCTCATCGGCGGCGCATGGTATCTCTGGGTCATTCTCAAACGTTCGGAATTCATCGCCTCTCAAAAGGTCATGCTCCTCGAGATAAAGCCCCCGCGCAATATCGCGAAGACGCCGCTTGCGATGGAAGCGGTCTTGTCCGGCATGCATCTTTCGCCAGGCGAATCGACTTGGTACAAGAAGTACGTGAAAGGTGCCGTCCGCCCGTGGTGGTCCTTGGAGATTGCCTCGTTTGAAGGACAGGTGCATTTCTTCGTGTGGACCCGTGCGGGTTTCCGTCGCGTGATTGAAACACAGGTGTATGCGCAATACCCGGGCGCACAGGTGGTCGAGGTGCCCGATTACACGCGCATGATCACGGCAAACCCAGGAGAGTACGAGATATGGGGTTGCGATTTCATCCACACCAAAGAAGACCCTCTTCCGATCAAGACCTATGTCGAATACGGACTCGAAAAAGTCCAGAAGGAGTATGAACAGGTCGATCCGCTCGCGAACCTTATCGAATTCATGGGATCCATGGGCAAAGGTGAGTATCTCTGGTTGCAGCTCGGCATCCGCGTACACAAGGGTGAAAAGTACGAAGGAAAGAAAACCAAGGAAGGAAAACCATTCGACTGGAAAGAGGAGGCCAGGGAACTCGTTGCAAAGATCCGTGCCGAGACAGTCGGCAAAGTAAAATATCGCGACGTCTTTACCGGCGAAGAGCGCGAGACGGAGGGTTTCCCGAATCCAACCAAAGGACAGTCTGAAAAGATCGCAGCTATCGAACGCAATGTTTCAAAGCTCGGCTTCGATGTCGGCGCTCGCGGGATTTACATAGCCGATCCGAGCAAGTTTGATCCTATAAATATCTCTGCGCTCATCGGCATGTTCAAGCAGTTCTCATCAGAGGGGTGGAACGGTATCAGGCCGAGTGGGTGGATGACACTCTTTGACGATTATCCTTGGGAATTCCGCGTCGGGGACCTGAAGAACAAGTACCGTGCGTGGCTCATCGATGCTTATCGCCGCCGTCAGTTCTTCTACGAACCATATGTGTCCGACGTGATGATCATGAGCACCGAAGAGCTCGCGACGATCTATCACCTCCCGTCTCAGGCTGTCGAGACGCCGACATTAGGCCGTATCCAGTCCGCTACTGCAGAAGCTCCGTCCAATCTTCCGGTCTAGCTATGGACAAGCTCTCCCAACGACTGTCCGAGTGGTGGTCCTTATGCAAAGCACGTCCATGGCAAGCCATCGCTGCTGCAGGTGCCGCTTTCTTCTTTCTCGGATTTCTCGCGATTGCGCCTGCTTCTGATTTCACTTCGAATACCGAGGTGCATATCGCACGCGGTTCGACACTGCCTCAAGCAGCCGATGCGCTCGCCGAGGCGCATGTGATAGCGCATCCGCTCGTATTGCGCGTAGTCCTGCACCTATTCGGGGAGAGCGACCATATACAAGCAGGACTGTATCGGTTCACGAAGCCTGAAAATACGCTCGTAGTCGCCCGTCGTCTTGTTATCGGAGCGTATGGCGTACCGCTTATCCGCATGACGTTTATAGAGGGCGTTACGGTGCGGGAAGCAGCACTTCAGGTCACGAAAGCATTCCCTTGGATCTCTTCTGATGCCTTCCGTGCAGCAGCGGGAGGGCAGGAAGGGTATCTTTTCCCCGACACCTATTTCTTCCAACCGTCCGATGATACCGTGTCCATCATAAAAGCGATGCGCTCGAATTTCGATAAGAAGATCGCTACGCTTGCAGGGGACATCAGAGCGTCAGGTCATTCCGAGCATGACATCGTAACGATGGCGTCGCTCCTTGAAAAGGAAACCCGCACGGATGCGGATCGGCGGATCGTCTCAGGCATCCTCTGGAACCGCATCAAGCTCGGCATGCCGCTTCAGGTTGATGCCGTCTTCGGCTATATCAATGACCGCCCTACGTACTCGCCATCATCAAGCGATCTTAAGATCGACTCACCCTACAATACCTATAAGTATCGAGGCCTTCCGCCAGGGCCCATCTGTAATCCTGGCCTTGATGCGCTCGAAGCCGCTGCGAACCCGGCAAAGACGCCCTACCTCTACTACATCACGGGCAAAGATGGCCTTATGCACTACGCGAAGACCTATCCCGAGCATCAAGCAAACCTCCGCAAATACCTATAAATAAAATGCCTCGCACACGCGAGGCATCTAATCAGAAGGGATAGGCGCTCCTAGAGGGCCATGTTTGACCTTATCGTAAGCGACTTATTCCCGCGGGATAGCGTTTGCCGGAACAGCCGGATTATGTCTGCGGGCAATCGGTAACTCAGTTCGGCAGCGATGATGTCTTCTCTCAAGGAAACCCGTGCTAGGACATCGTGTCCGCAGAAGATCTCCGCGCATTCCTTATCCTGGTTAAAACGGGTATCCGCTCTTTGAAAGCTTCCTCTGCTCCGGAGGTGTTCAGATATGCGGTCCAATTCGGTCCTGAGGTCAGCGACAAAATAACCAGAGCTTCCATCCCAGGGGTCTTTTTCTTTCTGTCTTGGTGACCAAAACCGAGAGAGAAAAGGAGCAAGAAGTACGTTGCAACGGATTTGCATGGCCATCTCCTTAATGGTTGTAACGGGTGATAACGTACAAGAACTTCGGGCTTTATAGCACAGGTTTTCCGTCCCTGGCTAGTAGTGGATATCTTTTGCTACACTCGACCTTATGGAACAGGTGTCGGTCCGCGGCAAAAAAGTCTTCGTCGGCCTCTCAGGCGGCGTGGATTCTGCCGTCTCCGCAGCGCTTCTGAGACAAGCAGGCGCCCGGGTAACCGGCGTTTTCATCAAGGGTTGGTACCCGCCCGGGATGCCGTGTACGTGGGCCGCAGACCGGCGGGATGCTATGCGAGTCGCCGCTCGGCTCCATATCCCGTTTGTCACGCTTGACGCGAGTAAAGAGTACAAGAAAGCGGTCATCGATTATCTGCTTGCCGAATATCGCGCCGGGCGGACGCCCAACCCGGATGTGATGTGCAACAGAGAGGTGAAGTTCGGTGTCTTCTATCGCTACGCGATGGCACAGGGCGCTGACCTTATCGCGACCGGGCACTACCGGACCGGTGCAAAGGATCAGAGTTATTTCCTTTGGGCGGTCTCGAAAGAGGCGCTCGCAAAAACGATCTTCCCGCTTATAGGCAGAGAGAAGAAGGATGTCCGCACGCTTGCGAAACGTCTTACCCTGCCCGTCGCCGAAAAGAAAGACAGTCAAGGGATCTGCTTCCTCGGGAGCATCTCGGTCGATGAGTTCTTGCGGGACGAATTCGGGATTTCGCCAGGACAAGCGGTCGACACGAGCGGACGGTCGATAGGGAAGCATGATGGAGTCCTTCTCTACACGCTCGGCGAACGGATAGCGTTGCGGGATACGCAAGAATCAGGACCTTGGTTCGTCCTTGCCAAGGATGTCGCCAAGAATATCCTCACGGTCGGGCATGATGCCACGCCGCTCTCGAGCGACGCCCATACGATCATCCCTTTTACCGACGCGAACTGGATCGGTGACCCTTCTCAGGTCACGCATGCGCAATATCGGTATCGCGGACAGCTTCTCTCCGGGAAGGTCGATGGCGATCGTTTCGTAAGCGATACCCCTGTGCTCGATACGCTCGCATCCGGACAGTCTTTGGCGTTCTTTCAGAATGACAAGCTTATGGGCGGTGGTATCATGAACCTATGAATTCGAGACGTCTCGGGATCGTTGCGGCGATCATCGCTGCACTCATACTTCTGAGCTTCTTCCTTTCCGTTCCGCACACGAAAGATGTGACGGAGAAAATGGCAAACGAAAGCGAAGTGTCCTCGATGCCGCTTGTCGCGATCCGGGATACGTATCGTAAGGGTGTTCATACGATTACCGGCTCGATCGAGGCTCCGACACCTTGTGTTTCCGTATCTGCAGAAGCGACGACCGTGGGGACTGAATCCGCCACCGACGGCGTTCTCCTCGCGCTGTCCATGCCGGAAGACACAGGAGTCTGCCTCCAACGTGCTACGAAGCTCACGTTCTCCACGACCGTGTCGGCTCCGGAAGATATCCCGATAACCGTGACCGTAAACGGTGTTACTGCTTCCACTACGGCCCTATGAAGGACCACTCGATGATCATCAAGGTTGGGGGAGTGGAGGAGGTTTTCAAGCCGGAATTGCTGATCGATTCGCTCGTCAGGGCGGGTGCTGGCATGCATACGGCGGAAAACATCACGAAGACCATCTCAGCAAGCATGGTTCCCGGCATGACTTCGAAAGAGATCTACACGCGCGCTTTCGCGATCTTGAGGAAAGAATCACGTCCGGTCGCCGCGCGGTATTCTCTCAGGCGTGCACTCCTCGATCTCGGACCCTCAGGACACCCGTTCGAGGATTTCGTTTCCCATCTCTTTTCGCTTGAAGGGTGGAGCGTGGAGACGCGCAAGATCATCCGCGGCACCTGTGTCACGCATGAAGTCGACTTTTACGCGTCTAAACCCGAGGAGAACACGCATCTCGCAGCGGAACTCAAGTATCATAACGACCCCAATTACAAGACCGATCTCAAGGTCGCACTCTACGTCAAAAGCCGTTTCGATGACATCTTCTCCTGTGCGCCGGAAGTCCGCGCCTGTCCGATCGACCGCGGTCTCTTGGTTACCAATACCAAGTTCACGTCAGAAGCTATCGCCTATGCGAAATGCGCCGGAGTCGAACTTCTCGGGTGGGGATATCCTGAAAACGAGTCCCTTTTCATGCTCATGAGCCGTTCTCGCGTGTACCCCATAACGGCGCTTACCCAGCTTTCTCGGGGGGAAAAACGGCTCCTTGTGGATTCTGGCGTGGTCGCCGTAGACCAGATCATAAAAGACCGCCGCCTGCTTGATATCCTGCGTCTGCCGGTCGTCCGGGTAGGCGAAATCCTTGCCGAGGCTGACGGGCTCTTGTCGCTTCCGCACGTGGAGCATGATATCGTAGGGGCATGAGCAGGCATCTCTCAACGCCCTCATTTGTCGCCGGACTCATGCTGGGAATACTCGCGACCGGTGTCTGGTTTGCGAGCGATACCGATAGTCTTGATTCGTTCCTGTCACTGCAGACAGCAGACACGACTTCCTCAGCGAACAAGACTCCTGTTCCCGAGAGCGGCGCGCTTTCCGTCGCAGCTTCTCAACCGGCCGGCACTACGGTAGCGGTCGAGTCAGTGACGGTTTCTCCTCCGGGCGTGTGGGTTGCCGTGCGTGAGATAAACGGGGCAGATCTAGGAAATGTGCTCGGCGCCGTCCGAGTGAACGGTCCGCGCACGGAGGTGACCATACCGCTTTTGCGTGCGACGGAACCAGGTCTTCCGTATGCGGTCGAACTCTATCGCGATGACGGTAATGGCGAATTCGATCTCTCGAATGACAGCGTGTACGTCGATTTCGCGACGGGCGCGCCGGCCATCGCATATTTCTCAACGACGAACTGATATGGCGTTCAAGAAAACCTGGGGTATCTTTGACCCGGCCTCAAACGAGCCCTATCGCGTCAGCCGCTCGAAGATCGACCTCTTTACCGAGTGCCCGCGCTGCGCGTATCTCGATATGCGCTATGGCGTGAAGCGCCCGTCTGGCCCTTCTTTCACTCTCAACAACGCTGTCGACGAGCTCTTCAAGCGTGAGTTCGATACGCATCGTGCTAAAGGAGAAGCGCATCCCTTGATGAAAACCTACGGCGTTGATGCGGTCCCGTACGCACACGAGAAGCTCGAAGAGTGGCGCGACGCGCTCAAGCGCGGCGTGAGCTATCATCATGAACCGACGAACATCACGCTCCGTGGCGGCATCGACGACGTCTGGGTAAATCCGGCAGGCGAGCTCATCATCGTCGACTACAAGGCGACCTCTAAGAAGGAGGGTCCGAAGACCGAAGACGATCTCTATGACTCCTACAAGCGCCAGATGGAAGTCTATCAGTGGCTTTTCCGTAAGAACGGTTTTGCCGTCTCGCCGACCGGCTATTTCGTCTACGCAAACGGCGATTCCGACGCGGAGGCTTTCGACGGCAAGCTCGAATTCGACGTGGTACTCATCCCGTACACGGGAAAGGACGACTGGATCGAGCCGACCCTCATGCGCCTCAAGGAAACGCTCGTGAGCGAGGAGATCCCGCCAGTCGGTACGGCATTTGGCGGCGGCCCATGCGACTACTGCACCTACCGCGAAGCGGCCGGCAAGACGCTCCTCACGCTCCATCGCGCGAATCAGAAGAAATGAAAACCGTTACGCTTCTCTTCCTCCGCGATAAGGAAAATGAGCGCATCCTGCTTGCCATGAAGAAACGCGGCTTCGGCGAAGGGAAGCTGAATGGCGTCGGAGGCAAGGTGCAAGAAGGGGAGACGATCCTTGAGGCTGCGCTCCGTGAGACGGAGGAAGAGATCGGGGTCTCGGTACCTGAGGAACACGCACGGCAGGTCGGCCGTCTGCATTTTCATTTTACGGAACACCCTGAATGGGAGTTCGATTGCCACGTTTTCATGACCGAAACTTGGGAAGGCGAGCCTGCTGAGAGCGAGGAGATGGCTCCTGAATGGCACGACATCGCAGCTCTCCCTTTCGAACGCATGTGGGTCGACGATAAGCACTGGCTTCCGACCGCGCTCGCCGGCGAATATGTCGATGCGCACTTCGAGTTCGGCGGCGATGGAGAATACATCGAACGATACGTCCTTAACGGCATGCACCATGAAGAGCTCCGACGTAAAGATTGACCCGTCCTGGAAGGAACATCTTTCTGCCGAATTCGAGAAGCCTTATTTTAAAGAGCTCGCGGCCTTCGTGAAGCAGGAATACGCGAAGGAGCCCGTGTACCCGGCACCGGCACACATCTTCCGTGCGTTCGATCTCTGCCCATTCGATAAGGTAAAGGTGGTCATACTGGGGCAAGATCCGTATCACGGACCGGGTCAGGCAAACGGTCTCTGCTTTGCGGTAAACGAAGGCATCGCGCTCCCGCCATCGCTCCAGAACATCTTCAAAGAGATCGAGAATGACCTTTGTGAAAGTCGGACTTTCACAAAAAGGGATGGAGATCTTTCGCGCTGGGCAAAGCAAGGAGTGCTTCTCCTGAACGCGACGCTTACCGTGCGTGCACGCATAGCGGGCTCGCACCAAGGGAAGGGATGGGAAGAATTCACCGACGCTGCCATCAAGGCGCTCTCCAGTGAGCGCGAGCACCTGGTCTTCATGCTTTGGGGCAACTACGCGAAAGCCAAAGGCGCGCACATCGACCGCACCAAGCATCTGGTCCTTGAGGCCCCGCACCCATCGCCCTTCTCAGCTGCCTCCGGCTTCTTCGGGTGCAAGCACTTTTCTAAAGCAAACGAGTACCTCGCCGCCCACGGCGAGACCCCTATCGACTGGCTCTGATTCCTGTGGTACAGTCCGCTCGGACGAGCGGTTTCAATGCGCTCGATTTTTCTTTTGCGTTGGAGGATATTGAAATGAACCCTAAGACTTTGCTACTCTTCGTTGCTTTGTCAGGTATGGCTCTCGGCGCTTTGCTTTTTGAGTTGCCTGCGGACCGGACGATCATAACCATGCTTGCGTCAGTGTTCGGTTTCATCTTGGCTATCGTTTCCCAACGAAAAGCGAAAAACGGGGCGCCTGATCTCGAGACCTCGTTCCGGATGAAATACTTCAGCGGGCGCGAGATCGTACGAGCGATGATCAAAAACGTTCGCTACGGCTTGTCTCTGCACAGTGATGGATCAGTGGTCGTCGGCCGATATGAAGACGCGTTGTTGGTGGCTTGGATGATGAATCACTACCTAGATAAAAAAGAGCGCAACGAGCTCGGGCGAGCCGTACATGAAGCAATTTGCGCAATCGGTCGCGAATGCTTTGCGTGGCACCGGAGAAATCCGGAGTACAACTATCCGGACCACTCACTCTCGCCGCTCGCACTTGGCTACGCCATAAAGCATCGCGCATTGACGGACGAGGAAGTCGCTTCTATCCGTTTCGATCATGGCGAGACGGCTGAGGGCTATGCTGCGAAAGCAGAAAGCCTGCTCGAGAAGGTAATGCGTCAACTCAAAGAGGGCACTGCCTATATCGGCAGCAGCCCTCCGCACCGTATGGCGTCTCCCTGTGCCTTCGTAAGCGACTAAGGTTCTCATTTCGTCGCTTAGGCCGCCCACAAGGCGGCCTTTTGTTTTATACTTCCATCATGAACCATACTCCCGAAATCAAGAAAGCCATCCAGTTCGCTGCTCACAAGCACCACGGTCAGATGCGCATCGCGCATGACGGCCCGATGCCCTACATCACCCATCTCTTTTCAGTAGCTCTTCTTGTCGCGGAAGACGGCGCTTCTGATGACGTCGTTATCGCCGCGCTTCTCCACGATACGCTCGAGGACACGGATACGACCCGAGCAGAGCTTGCGGAAGCTTTCGGTGAGCATGTCGCAATGCTTGTCGAGGCGGTCACGGAATCCTTCGGTAAGGATCTCTCTTGGAAAGACCGGAAGCAAGCCTACCTTAGCCGGATCGAGGAAGCGGACCCGGACGCGCTCCTTATAGCGATAGCCGACAAGATCGACAATATCGAGGACCGTATCGCTGAGCATGAGAAAGAAGGGGAGACTTTCTTCTCACACTGGAGCCAGCCGAATGAAGAATACCTCTGGTTCTATACCGAATGCCTCCGCATAGCGGAAAACCGGCTCCCAGACCAACCGCTCACCAAACGCCTCCGCGAGATACAAGCGCACCAGCTTGCCGTATTTAGCTCGCACTAATCACCAAATCTTCGCGCGATCCTTTGGTTCTCGATACAACTTGTCGCCCTTTGCTACTCCGAACGCCTCGTAAAATTCAGGAATATTGGAAAGCGGGCCGTTGACGCGAAAGATTGAGGGCGAGTGTGGGTCGGTCAGGACCTGCATCTTTTCGAACTCTGGACGGGAAAGTTCGCGCTCAAAAAGGGAAGCTCCAAGGAAAAAACGTTGTTCGGGCGTAAACCCATCAACATCTTTTCGTCCTGTCCGGGCAAGCTTCAACTGATACGCGTCATACGCGATCGAGATACCTCCCAAATCGGCTATATTTTCGCCAAGAGTCAGCTGCCCGTTTACAGAAAGACCATCAGCAACCTTGTATTCGTTAAACTGCTCTATGAGACGTTTCGCTTTCTTCTCGAACTGTGCACGATCTTTCGGCGTCCACCAGGTCTTCCTGTTTCCGACCCCGTCGAACTTTGAACCCTGATCATCAAAGCCGTGCGTGATCTCGTGACCGATAACCGAACCTATCGAGCCGTAATTGATAGCATCGTCAGCGGTGGGGGAGAAGAAAGGCGGCTGGAGTATGCCCGCAGGGAATACGACATCATTGAGTCCGAAACTGCAGTATGCATTTACGGTCTGCGGATACATGAACCACTCTTTCCGGTCGACTTTCTTCTTCGTAAGCTTACGGAGTTCGCGTTTCGTATTCCATATGCCGCAACGCAACGCATTCCCAAAATAGTCGCTCGGGTCAATGGAAATCCCTCTGTAATCCTTCCATACGTCCGGGTATCCGATCTTGCGTGTCATCTGACGGAGCTTCTTGATCGCCTTCTTCTTGGTTGCTGGAGTCATCCAGTCGAGCGACTTGATACGCGCCTCGTACGCCATAAAGAGATCATCGGTCATCTCGAGCATCATCGCTTTCGCATGAGGACTGAAATGACGCGCGACATAGAGCTGCCCGAGAAGTTCTCCAAGACTGCCATTCACGACACCAAGGACGCGACGCCAGAGCGGCTTCATGCTCGCGGTTCCTGTCATGACCTTCCCATAGAAAGCGAAGTTCTCCTTCTCAAGCTCTGGCGTAAGGAATGAAGCGAAGTCATTCACCACATGCATCTTGAGATACGTCTTCCAGTCCTCAAGCGATACGGACACAAGGTACCCTCCGACACCTTTTAAAAATCCTGGCTGCATAACGATCACGTCGCGCACATCTGCGCCGATACTCTTGAAATATCCTTGCCAGTCGACCTGTGGGACGAGTTTAGAGAGTTTCGGAAGGGTGTACTTGAAGTACGTCTTATCTACGTCGCGCAAGTCCTCCTTGGTCATCGATATCTCGGCAAGTTTCGTTTCGATCGAGAGCACTTTCTGAGTGTCACCTTTAGGATCTGAGGAGAAAGTACCGACTCGTATGATCTTCTCGACATGTTCCAAGTACGCATCGCGTACACGCTTCGATTCCGTATCATCCTTCAGGTAATAATCGCGATCGGGCATCCCAAGGCCAGCCTGGCCGAGGTAGAGGACGTAGCGTTCGCTATCCTTCATATCCTGGTCGACCATGAGACCCCAGATACCGCCCATGCCGAGTTTCTCGAGCTTCGCGATGGTGGGGATGATATCCTCGGACTTCTTGATCTTATCAATATGCTTGAAATACGTTTCGAGCGGTGTGAGGCTCAATGCCTTGCGCTGCTTCATGTCCATACCCGAGCGCAGGAAGTCACGCAACATCTGTTCTGGAGAGCCTTTCTTAACCCCTCGCTTTTTCTCGATTTCGATTACCAGTTCATGAAGCTGCTTATCGACCGCGCGACGCAATATCACGAAAGAACCCCACCGAGATTCCTGTGCCGGGATCGTGTGTCGATTCATCCATCCACCCCCAGCGTGATGAAAGAAATCATCTTGCGGACGAACAGTCTTGTCCATATCTTTCGTGTCAAAACCCCAGTCAATTTTCTTCATAGTAATTGCATAGTACAAGAACGCCTTGCTCTGTGCTATCTTTTCTTTCATGACCCCCATTGGAAAGCTCGAGGACTCGCGTTCAAACGGGGCTCGCGTCTCGGACGTACGGAAGCGGTATCTTGATTTCTTCGCTAAGCGGGGGCACACCATCATCCCCTCGGCTCCGATCGTACCTGAGAACGACCCGACGACCCTGTTCACCTCCTCGGGCATGCAGCCCCTGGTCCCGTATCTCCTCGGACAAGAGCACCCGGAGGGCGTGCGCCTCGCTGACTCGCAGATGAGCTTCCGTGCGGAGGACATCGAGGAAATCGGCGACAACCGTCATACGACTTTCTTCGAGATGCTCGGCAACTGGAGTCTTGGCGACTATTTCAAGAATAAGCAGCTCCCGTGGGTCTTCGAATTCCTTACGAGCAAGGAGGAAGGACTCGGTCTTGACCCGAAGAACCTCTATGTCACGGTCTTTGCAGGCGATGAAGCCTCAGGCATGTCTGAAGACACCGAAGCCGTCGGCATCTGGCAGGAACTTTTCAAAGCGAAGGGTATCGATGCGGCCTTCGCCAAGATCGGCAGCGAAGCAGCCGGTTACGAGCGCGGCATGCAGGAAGTGGAGCGCATCTTCGCCTACGATGCGAAGAAGAACTGGTGGAGCCGGGCGGGCGTCCCCTCGAAGATGCCAGCGGGAGAGCCGGGCGGCCCGGACTCCGAGGTCTTTTATGATTTCGGCCTGCCGCATGATCCCAAGTTCGGCGCACACTGCCACCCCAACTGCGACTGCGGCCGCTTCATCGAGATCGGCAACTCGGTTTTCATGCAGTTCATCAAGAAAGAGGACGGCACCTTCGGGGAACTTCCGAAGAAGAATGTGGACTTCGGCGGCGGGCTTGAGCGTCTTACCGCTGCGACCCGTAATAATCCGGATGTGTTTCTCGTAGACGTCTTCGATGCAGCGCGCCAGTCCTTGACCCGGCGCTCAGGCAAGGAATACACGGATGCCGAAGCAACACGCTCCTTCCGCATCATCCTCGACCACATGCGTGCAGCATCTTTCATGCTCGCAAGCGGTATCACGCCTGGGAACAGTGAGCAGCCGTACGTGCTCCGTCGCCTCATCCGCCGTTCCATCCGCGAAGCGGACAAGCTCGGCATCAAGGAAGCCGTGCTTGCTGAAGTTGCCGAAGGGTATGGTGCGGCGTATGCAGACCAGTATCCGTTCGTCGCAGAGAACGCTGCCTTCATCCGCGAGCAGCTTGAGAAAGAGGAGGCTCAGTTCAGGAAGACGCTTGCGCATGGCATGCGTGAGCTTGAGAAGATGGGGCAGGAGATCGACGCCTTCACGCTCTTCACGACCTATGGATTCCCGGTAGAGCTCACCGAAGAGATCGCCAAAGAGCGCGGCATCACGCTCGACATGACAGCCGTGCACGCAAAGATGAAAGAGCATCAGGAAAAGTCCCGTGCCGGAGCGGCTCAGAAATTTGCAGGCGGTCTTGCGGACCATCAGGCGGCGACCATCCGCTACCACACCGCGCACCACCTCCTCTTGAAGGCGCTCCAGAAGGTCCTCGGTCCCGATGTCCACCAGCGCGGTTCAAACATCACGAGCGAACGCCTGCGCATCGACTTCAGCTCACCTGCTAAGATGACCGACGAACAGAAAGCCGAGGTGGAAAAGATCGTCAACGACGCTATCGACGCTGCACTCCCGGTCACCCGCACCGTCATGGCCAAGGAAGACGCTGAAAAACTCGGCGCGGAGCACGAATTCGGAGCGTCCTATCCGGAGCAGGTGAGCGTGTACTCGGTGGGCCCGAAAGAAGCGAGCGAAGCTGACCCGAAATTTGCTCAGGCATTCTCGATCGAGTTCTGTGGTGGCCCGCACGTCGCAAATACGAGCGAGCTCGGCGAAGAAGGGAAGCGTTTCAAGATACAGAAAGAAGAAGCATCGTCTTCTGGTGTTCGTCGCATCAAGGCAGTTTTGCAATAAACGCTCGCGTTACGCGTCTTTCGCGCGCGAGACGATGTTAGAATGACGACATGAGCTTCCTGACGGGCCTTTTCGGTACGCACGCTAAAGGCGAATCTGTCGTGCTTGTCGATATCAACGCGCGCTCGATCGCAGGCGCGTACGCGCGCTTTGTCGAAGGCGAACAGCCGGCGATCCTCTACACCCGTCGCGTGCCGATCGAGATCCGTGGTGATGAGGCCCACGGTGTTGCCATGCTTCGTGCGCTCAAGATACTTGGTAATGACCTCATAAAAAATGGCGCGCCGATTCTCCTACGCGAGACAGGGAGCGGTACTGCCGACACGGTTCTGGTCTCGGTAGACGCGCCATGGCAGGACACTTCGGTCAGAACGGAGGTCTTTGAAGATAAGGAACCTTTTGTCTTTACCAAAAGCCTTGTCGAAAAACGTCTCGAGGAGACAGCAGTGCAGTCGCCAGAGAACCTGCTCGTTGACGAAAGCATTATCGGGACGCTCCTGAACGGCTACGCGACTCGCAATCCGTACGGCCACGAAGCCCATCGAGCCACCATCATGGTTCTCACTTCGCTCATCGACGAGGAAGTCGCTCAAGACATCCTTACTACGCTCTCAAGCCTCTTTCATACGAAAAATATCTACCCGATCGCGGGTAGCTCGCTGCGTTATCAGGCGATACGCGTCCTCTTTCCGCACGAGCATAATGCGCTCATCGTCGATGTCACCGGTGAATCCCTTACGACCCTGTCTCTCGTACGCAACAACATCTTTGTCCTTCTGACTAAAGTAGCGACGTCGCTTGGCGGAAAAGACTGGGCGACCCAGATCGTCTCTAACCTCGCTGAAATCGCTACCCGCTACCCGCTACCACGCACCATCTTCCTGATCGCGCGAGAATCCGACATCGAGGATGTCCGCAAGACTCTCGATGAAGCGAAAATCGGTTCGCTCTGGCTCGTTGATAATCCGCCGCGCATCGTCTCCGTCCTGAAAGACCACCTTCTTGGATCGGTACGCCAGATGCATACCGCCGCACCCGACGTCATTCTCCTTTGCATGGCCATCTACCACGAATCCAAAGAAAAATTAACCACACCCGACCTTTTTTCCTAGGAAAAGCTATACCCACTGGAGCTGCCTGGGTAGCGGATCCTAAGTGGTATACTCTGTGACATATGCGCAAAATCGATGACATCATCCCGCCTTCCCGCAGGCGAGAACCAGATATGCTAGGCGGGACTTCTCGAATGCCCTCCATCCGTTCCCATCAAAGATCATCTTTCCCTTACAAGACCCTGCTCGCGGTAGTGCTCGTCATCGCAGCCTCCTTCGGTGTCCTGGCGTATTTTTCGACCGCTAAGGTCGAGGTTACCCCGAACACCGTCTCGGCAGCTGTCCAGAGCTCTTTTACGGCAACCAAGAGCACTGGTGATCTCCCATATGAAATAATCACCGCTCAAAAAATCGCATCGCAAACCGTAAAAGGGAGCGGTACGAAAACGGTAAACGCTTCGGCTTCCGGTACCATTACCATCTACAACGCCCAGACGAAAAGCCAGAAACTCATAGCGAACACCCGTTTTGCGACGACTGCAGGTCTTATCTTCCGTATCCACGAGGCAGTAACCGTCCCGGGCGGCAGCTCCTCAAAGCCGGGAAGCCTCAAGGTGCGCGTCTATGCCGATCAGCCAGGCGATTCCTACAATGTTGCCCCGACCTCTTTCACTATTCCAGGCTTTGCTGGCACGCCGCAAGCATCGCTCGTCTACGCTCGCTCGACTGAAGCCATGACCGGCGGGGCTTCGGGTACGATTCCGGTTGTGGACGCTTCGACCGAGGCGGAAGCCCGCGATGCGCTTACGACCGCACTTGCCCCCGACCTTGCAACGAGCCTCGAGGCGCAGATTCCTTCCGGATACCTGCTTCTTCCAGGCTCAGCAACCACGACCTATGAGGCGCTTGCCCCGAGTCCTTCTTCGACGACGGGCATGGTCGAGGTGAAGGAGCAGGGAACTATCACCGCGATCGTCTTCCCGAACGCCGCCCTTGCCGGGAAAATCGCCGGCTCGATCGCGGGGCTCGACTATCAGAATGAGCCCTTGACTCTCGGGTCGACCGGCAGTCTGAAGCTCGTGCCTACCAGTCCGATCGATCCATCGGCTGATTCCTTCGCTTTCACCCTCGCAGGGACCGCCTCGCTCGTCTACACGGTAGATCCGACCCGGATCGCCGCAGCGGTGGCCGGAAAGACCCGCTCGGCGGCTGAAGTAGCGCTTACCAACTACCCGGAGGTGAAGCGTGCACTCATCACGCTCCGCCCGTTCTGGCGTCAGAATTTCCCCCAGGACCCTTCGACCATCACGGTAACCGTCCAGAATCCCTAGGCCGTATTTGACGATTTTCCGAGCACCTGCTAGATTATTGGGGTACCTGTCATGACGAGCAATTCGTAGAAAGATGAGTGAAGAAGATACAAAAACGACGGTCACTGGTACCGTCGAGGAAGTATTACCGAACTCGCTTTTTCGCGTTCGTCTCCCGGGGAATACGGAGGAAGAGGAAGGTGAGCTCGTGCTCGCATACCTTGCAGGCAAGATGCGCTTGCACCGTATCCGCGTCCTTATGGGCGATCAGGTCGAAATGGTGCCCGATCCTTACGGGGGTCGTTCACGAATCGTACGCCGCTTAACGTAAAACAAACTTTTTAATTCAAGATGAAAGTCCGTGCCTCGATCAAAGTGCAGCAGCAAGGAGACCAGCTCGTTAAGCGGGGCGGTCGCCTTTACCGCATTAACAAGAAGAATCCGCGCCGCAAGGCACGCCAAGGCTAATATTTTCGTATGCGTATCGCAGGTGTAACCATTCCCGATAACAAGCAGCTCGCGTACTCGCTCCCGATCATCTACGGGATCGGTCCGACGCGCGCGCTCGACATCCTCAAGGCCGCAGGCGTCGAAAAGACCCGGAAGGGCAGCGAGCTCTCCGGCGAGGAAGAGCAGAAGATCCGCTCGCTCGCGGAAAGCTACCTCATCGAAGGCGAGCTCCGCCGCGAGATCGGCCAGAACATCAAGCGCTTGAAGGATATCCGTTCGATCCGTGGCGATCGCCACTCGCGCGGCCTTCCAGTACGCGGTCAGCGCACGAAGACCAACTCGCGCACGCGCCGCGGCAATACCCGTAAGACGATGACCTCGGGCCGTCGTACCCTCGAAAAGACTTAATTTAAACTATGGGAAAGAAACGTATCATCAAGAAGACTGGCAAGGGCCTCGATCAGGGGCGCAAGGAGCGTGCTCTCGGCAAAGCTACCAAGCGTCACCTCGACAAGGGCGTCCTCCATATCGAAGCGACCTTCAACAACACGAAGGCGCTTATCACCGACGAGAAGGGCAACGCGATCGTGTCCTCGTCTGCTGGCGCACTTGGTTTTTCCGGCGCGCGCAAGTCGACGCCATATGCTGCCGCGAAGGTCGGCGAGTTCCTCGGCGAGAAGGGAACCATGATCGGCCTCAAGGAAGCTTCGGTCGTCATCCGCGGTGTCGGTGCCGGCCGCGAATCGGTCCTCCGCGCCTTCTCGGGTAAGGGCATCCAGATCAGCTCCATCAAGGACGCGACACCGGTCCCGCACAACGGTCCGCGCCCGCCTAAGCCTCGTCGCATCTAATCCTTTCCTTATTATGAAAACCGGCCCTCGATATAAGATCGCAAAGCGCCTCGGCGCATCCGTCTTCGAAAAAGCACAGACCCAGAAGTTTGCGCTTTCTGCGGAGCGCTCTGCAAAGAACAAGCCTCGCGGACGCGGACGCCAGAGCGAATACGGCAAGCAGATGCTTGAGAAGCAGAAGGTGCGCGTCACCTACGGTCTTCCGGAGCGTCAATTCCGCGGCTATGTGAACAAGGCGCTCGCTGCGCACAGCTCCCAGCCGTCTGACCTCCTCCATGAACTCCTTGAGATGCGCCTCGATAACGTCGTCTGGCGCTTGGGCCTCGCTTCGACTCGCCGCGCCGCGCGCCAGATGGTCGCACACGGTCACGTCATGGTGAACGGCAAGAAGAGCCGCGTCCCGTCGCAGGCCCTTAAGGTGGGCGATCGCCTGAGCATCCGCGAAGGCTCGAAGGAGCATGGTTCCCTTACCGGCTTCTCGGAGCGCTTCATGGACCGGACCCTTCCGTCCTGGCTCTCATGGAACCCGAAGAGCATGGAGGGGAGCGTCGTGGAGCGTCCGACGTCCGCTTCGGCGGATCCGGCAGGCGACTTGATCGCGGTGCTCTCGTTCTACACGAGGTAATTTTAATCACTGGTAATTACGATTGCGTTATGGAATACCACATCACACTTCCGAGTAAGCCCCGTATCGTTTCTGAAGAGGGAACCCAGGGCATTTATGAGATCGACTCGCTCTACCCGGGCTACGGTCATACCCTTGGCAACAGCCTCCGCCGCATCATACTCTCGTCGCTCCCGGGCGCTGCAGTAACGCAGGTCAAGATCGACGGCGTTCCTCACGAATTCGCTACGATCGAGGGTTCACGCGAGACGGTGATGGAGATCCTCCTGAACTTGAAGCGCGTCCACTTCGTCCTTCATGGCGATGAGCCGCAGACCATCTCGCTTTCCGCAAAGGGCGAAGGCGAGGTCACGGCAAAAGGTTTCAAGCTTCCGTCTCAGGTTGAGATCACGAACCCGGAGCAGCATCTCGCTGACCTCTCCGGCAAGGCAACCCTCGAGATCGAGGCGACCATCGAGCGAGGGCTCGGGTATGTCCCGCGCGAAGCGCTCACCAAGGATAAAGTCGACATCGGCACGATCGCGCTCGACGCGACCTTCACCCCGATCCGCCGCGTGAACTACGAAGTAGAGAACATGCGCGTCGGTGATCGCACGGACTTCAACCGTCTCCGCATCCTTATCGAGACCAACGGTACGGTCTCTCCGCGCCAAGCGCTTGAGCAGTCTATCGAGACGATGATCCACCAGCTGAAGGCCGTCATCGGCTTCCAGGAAAGCGTCTCACGCTCCGTAGCGGGAGAGGCAGGTCCTGCAGAAGAGTCCGACTCGTCGGTCGACAGCGCAAAGGTGAAGATTGCCGATCTCGGCCTCTCGACCCGCATCGCTTCGGCACTCGAAGACGCCGGTATCAAGAGCGCTGCAGGCCTCATGCGCAAGACCCCGTCCGCGCTTCTCGAACTCGATGGCATCGGCGAGAAAGCAGTCGAAGAGATCAGCACCGCACTTGCAGGCTTCGGCCTCACGCTCAAGGGCGAATAATAATCACGTGTATGGCATTTACTAAGAAAGCAACAACCCCGGGCCGCACGATCGGCCAGCGCCGCGCCCTCCTTCGTTCGCAGGCGCGCTCCCTCATCCTTGAGGAGCGCATCTCGACTACGGAAGCAAAGGCGAAGGCGCTTCGCCCGTTCGTCGAGCGTCTCGTCACCTACGCGAAGAAGAACACGCTCGCAAGCCGCCGTCTCACCAAGAGCACGCTCGGCGATGACGAAGCGGTGAAGAAGCTCTTCGAGGTCGTTGGCCCGCGCTACGCGGATCGCGCCGGGGGCTACACCCGCATCGTGAAGCGCACCGCGCGCGGCGCGAACGACGCACGCAAGCTTGCGTATATCGCTCTTGTCTAGTATTCATAACAATTATCATGACCACTCGCATCCATAACATCGAGCCGACCACGTATACGATCGACGCAACCGATCGTACGCTTGGCCGCGTGGCTAGCGAAGCTGCACACGCGCTTCTCGGCAAGCGCTCCGCACAGTTCGCCAAACACCTCGCGATGCCGGTCACGGTCGTCATCGAGAACGCATCCAAGATGCATCTCTCCGAGTCCCGCACAAAGGGCAAGGTCTACACGCGCTACACCGGATTCCCGGGCGGTCTCCGCGAGATGACCATGGCGGAAATGATCGCGAAGAAGGGTATCGAGGAGGTCGTGAAGAAGACCGTCGATGGCATGATCCCGCGCAACCGCCTTCGCGCCCCGCGCATGAAGAACCTTATCGTTAAAGCTTAGTCAGTATGGCATCAACCACTTTCACCAATGCAGTCGGACGTCGCAAGACCGCTATCGCGACGGTCCGCATCACGCCTGCTGCCAAAGCATCGATTACCGTCAACGGCCGCTCGGTCGACGAATACTTCAAGACGCCTGATCGCGTACGCATCGTGAACGAAGCGGTCAAGATCGCTGAGACTGCTGAAACCTACGCGGTGACTTCCCACATCGAGGGGGGCGGTCTCGCTGCACAGGCAGAAGCGCTTCGTCACGCAATCTCCCGCGCCTTCACGGAGGTGGAGCCGAAGACGCGCCCAGCGCTCAAGCAGGCAGGCCTCCTCACGCGCGACGCGCGTGCCAAGGAACGCAAGAAGCCAGGCTTGGTCAAAGCACGTAAACGTAAGCAGTGGAGCAAGCGCTAGCTCACTCGAAAATCCCGCCTCGCGCGGGATTTTCTTTCGTTGTGATAGAGCTATTGCTTTTTATTTTCTTTGTGTGATACTTATGTTCAGAAGCACCCGTATCTTATAACCCTCAAGAAAGGAGTCTCCTTTGAAAAAGTCGAAAACTGAAGCGCTGAAAGAGGCTGGTCGCTATTTCTTCCATTTGGTTACTCGGTGTATGTACTCAAGTCGGTCGCCGATCTACCTGGAAGCCCCTCTCTTTCTCGGGAAACACACCTTCGTGATGCTCGTTATCCCAACGGATAACTTAACTCTCAAGATGGTGCACGACCTGTGCATGGAGGTGGGTACAAGGACGCACGATCCGGTGGTGGAACATGACCGCCTGATTCTGCCGATCGTCTTGCAAACAGATACTGCTGCCGATTTTCGCACGAAGGCGAAAGAGACACTCGCCTGGGCAGAAGAACGGTTCAAACATCAAGCGATCCTTCGACAGCATCATCGTGGCTTGCACGATCTGCGCCGCGAATTCGGCATCGTCTCTGCATGATGCTAAGAATGGAATTAGGCCGCTCACCTCGGGCGGCTTTTTTGTTTTTAAATAAAAGCAGGACAGCGTACGCTGTCCTGCTGAGCTGCGACTTAAAAAAGTCTCAGATAAAGCACGGCGTCGATAAGGAGATGCGTTAATATCACCATACCTATCGCTCGGAAGAACCTCATGCGCATCCCGCCACATTTTAAAAACACAAGGCAAAGAATCAAACCCCCGACTCCCTGAAGAGGGATGTTGAGGAGGCCGCCGTGCATATAACCGAAGTGTGCCGATGAAATGAACACCGCAGGAGATATAAAGAAACGCAGTCCGAAGAATATAGGGGCGGTCAATGGCAAGAATCGCCAGTACAACTCCTCATTCACGATGATGGGGACTACCTGCGAAATGAATTGCTGTGATGACAAGGCCCAGATATCTACAACCCCTTCTCGTGGTAAATAAACATCAAATGCGCTGTAGACATAAGGGCCGCCAAACAGCAAGATTAGGCTTGCACAACACGCTAAGGCGACGTATCGCAACTCCATCCCGAACGTTTCTTCTCTCTCAAGCCACGCATGCAGACGTATGAGTGCCATGATGCACCTCCTTTCCTCTTTGTGTGAGATCATGACGCGTATCAGCGTCTCTGTATCTTTGGTACCTCCCAAGACCTAGACTGTCAATCTCCAACCAGATGGACTTCTTATTTTGCTACAATCTGCCCATGGAATTCATTCACTCCGAAGATGGGAAGGACGGGGCGATCGCGATGGGCGACGAGCTCGCCGAGGCACTCAAGAAGGGGAGCGTGACGTGGCTTGTCTGCGGCGGGTCGAGCATCGCGCTTGCGGTCATTGCCATGCGCCACTTGCGCGAAAAGACGAGTGAAGAGGATCTCGCGCGCCTCACCGTCGGCCTTACCGACGAACGCTACGGCGACGTGGGGCACAAGGATTCCAACTGGCAGCAGCTTCTGGACGCAGGATTTGATACAGCCGGCGTAGACGTGATTCCGACCCTCATCGGCGCACCTCTTGCAGAGACCGTGACGGCCTATGCCGAGAAACTCGATCGAGCGCTCGACGCCGACACGGTTATCGTGCAGTTCGGCATCGGGGCAGACGGTCACATCGCCGGTATCTTGCCTGGCTCATCGGCTGTGACTGCTGCCGAGCTCGTCGCTGGCTACGAAGCAGGCCCGTATACCCGGATCACCATGACTCCGCCCGCATTCGACCGCGTCGATATCGCATACGCCTTCGTCTTTGGCGAATCAAAACGCGAAGCGGTCGAGAAGCTCCGCACGCAGGATCTGTCCATCTCCGATATGCCGAGCCAGCTTCTGAAACAAATTCCCGCAAAATCTATACATACTGACGTCTATTGCAGATAGACTCAAGACAAGTATTATTCACCTGTAATCCATGACGTTCACTCATATCATAGAAATCTCTGCAAATATCGCTCAGATCGTACTCGTTATAGGACTCTATGTTGCCTGGAAACAACTTTTTACTGCCATTAACGATATAGACATTCGTTCAAAACGAGAGGCAGGAACCCTTGCTATCAAAGAGGCTGAACGATTCGCGGAAGAAATTATTCCTCTCTATACAGAGCTCAATAAAAAAATCGGGGGGTTCCAACCAACTTCCCAAAGACTCGATCGGTTCGTCTTTTCAGAAATAGAACCCGTTAATGTTCAGAAATATAAAAACAGCATAGAACGCTTAGTGAAAGCTCCCGAGGTATACGAACGACTCGTAACGCTTACTAATAGAATAGACAGTATCGCTATCTATTTTACCAAAGGTATTGCGGACGAAGCGATAGTATTTGAATCAATTGGACACGTATATTGCGAGATTATCGAGGAACTCTACTCCTTTTATTGCCACTATCGCAAAAATACTGAAGAGATCTTGCCATACGAAAATACTTTGCTCCTCTATCGGATATGGAAAGTGAAATTAGAAAATGTTTCATTAGAAGTAAGTAAAAATCTGCTGGAAGAGCGGTCGCGTGCAATAAAAGATTCGGCCACGAAAACCCCTCCCGTTAAACCTATAGGAACTCGTTAGGGAAGTTTTGACTCCGCTCGTCATTTCGGGCATTATGGACCTATGAAGGAATGGCACGGAGACGATATTGACCCGGAGGACATCGTCCTCGAAGCAGAAAATAACGAACCGCCCAAAGGGGGCGATTGCGAGAAGAAAGTAGAGAAGCTGAAAGCCGAGCTCGAAGCGACAAAAGCCGAGAGCCGGGAAAATCTCGACGGTTGGCAGCGCGCGAAAGCCGACTACGTAAACCTCCTGAAGCGCTTCGACGACGAGTCGAAAGCAGCGAAAGAGAAAGGGAAGGTGAAGGCGGTCGAAGCGCTTCTTCCGGCCTTCGATGCGCTTGAGCGCGCGAAGGAACACGGCGAGATTCCAGAAGGGTTTGCAGCGATCGCGAAGCAACTCGAAAGCGCTTTTGCAGAACTCGGTCTCACGGAGGTCGGTGCAGAGGGGGAGAATTTCGATCCGATGTACCACGAGGCCTACGGTCAGGACACGGTCACCTCTCCAGAAAAGGACGGTATGGTGACCGCGATCCTCGAGAAGGGTTGGAAGATAGGCGACGCGGTTGTCCGTCCGGCAAAGGTGCGTGTGGGCCATTATCAGGCATAGTTGCAGCGCTCCGAGCGATTCCGTAAAATATCAACTGGCTTAACTTTTTTATTACCTATGGCAAAAATTCTTGGTATCGATTTGGGAACGACTAACTCGGCGATGGCGATCGTCGAAGGCGGCGAGCCGCGCGTTCTTGAGAACGCTGAGGGTGCACGCACGACTCCTTCGATCGTCGCGGTCGGCAAGAACGGCGAGCGCATCGTCGGTACGCTTGCGAAGCGCCAGTCGGTGACGAATCCGCTCAACACGATCTACCAGATCAAGCGCTTCATCGGCCACAGCTTCGATGAGCCGGAAGTCCAGAAGGACAAGGCGGCGGTCCCGTTTGAGATGCGTAAGGCTGACAACGGCGGCATCGAGGTGAAGATGGGCGAGAACTGGTACCGCCCGGAGAAGGTCTCCGCGATGATCCTCGGCAAGCTCAAGGCCGACGCGGAAGCGAAGCTCGGCGAGAAGATCACCGAGGCGGTCATCACCGTACCGGCATACTTCAACGACGACCAGCGCAGCGCCACGAAGGCTGCCGGCCAGATCGCCGGTCTCGACGTGAAGCGCATCATCAACGAGCCGACGGCTGCTGCACTCGCGTACGGTTTCAATAAGAAGAAGGATGAGAAGATCGCGGTCTTCGACTTCGGTGGCGGCACCTTCGATATCTCGATCCTCGAGGTGGGCGATGACGTCATCGAGGTGAAGTCCACCGATGGCGACGCGCACTTGGGCGGCAAGGATATCGATCAGAAGATCATCACCTGGCTCGCCGGTGAATTCAAAAAGGAGAGTGGCATCGATGTGCTCACCGACGCGCTCGCGCGCCAGCGCCTCGACGAGGCAGCCGAGAAGGCAAAGATCGAGCTCTCGAGCGCGATGGAAACGGAGGTCAACATCCCGTTCCTCACCTCGGACGCTTCCGGTCCGCGCCACCTCCTCGTGAAGATGACCCGCGCCCAGCTCGAAGACCTCGCAAGCGAGTATGTGGATCGTGCGCTCGACATCACCAAACGCGCGATGGAAGCCTCACCCTTCAAGGTCGGTGACATCAACGAGGTGATCCTCGTGGGCGGACAGACCCGCATGCCAGCAATCCAAGCTGCGGTAGAGAAGTTCTTCGGTAAGAAGCCGAACATGAGCGTAAACCCGGACGAGGTCGTTGCCATGGGTGCCGCGATTCAGGCAGGTATCCTTCAGGGCGATGTGAAGGATATCCTCCTCGTCGACGTAATTCCGCTCTCGCTTGCTATCGAAACCATGGGCGGTGTCGCGACGAAGCTCATCGAACGCAATACCGCGATCCCTACGAGCCGCTCGCAGACTTTCTCGACGGCCGCAGACAACCAGTCGTCGGTCGAGATCCACGTCACTCAGGGCGAGCGTGCCATGAGCGCCGACAACAAGTCCTTGGGCAAGTTCATGCTCGACGGCATCCCGCCGGCACCGCGTGGCATGCCGCAGGTCGAGGTCACCTTCGACGTCGATGCCTCCGGCATCCTCACTGTGAAGGCCAAGGAAAAGACGACTGGCAAGGAGCAGTCGATCCGTATCGAGGGCTCGACTGGCCTCTCGAAGGAAGACATCGAAAAGATGAAGGCTGACGCAGAAGCGCACTCGGCAGACGACGAGAAGCGCAAAGCGCTCGTCGAGGCACGCAACAATGCCGACCAGGCGATCTACGCTTCCGAAAAGGCGATCAAGGATAACGGCGAGAAGGCTGGTGCCGAGGTCGTGAAGGAAGTCGAAGACAAGGTCGCGGCACTGAAGACGGTAAAGGATGGTCAGGACCTTGCCGCTATCAAGACTGCCACCGACGAACTCTCGAGCGCGCTCTCGAAGATCGGCGAGGCGATGATGAAGAACGCCCCCGCAGAAGGGCAGACCCCTCCGGCCGAAGGAGGCGATCAGACTCCGCCGGAAGCCGGTCCTACCGACGCCGAATTCAAAGAAAAACCAGAATAGATTCAAACAAAACTCGCGGAGAAACCGCGAGTTTTGCTATACGACAAGCATGGTTGCTTCAAGTGGAGTTCATGCTAGTCTGCATGACAGCATCACTCTGTACAATCCAACGAACGAAGGAGGAGTTATGAACGGACATCAAAGCGAAGAGAGCATGTACCACTTCGAGTACATCTTGGACGGTTCAAAACCCACTGGCCACGTTAGCGCCAAAAATGACGAAGAAGCCTACGCCCATATCAAGGCTTTCCTTGAGAAGCACCCCGGGGGCACTTACGTGAAGGGTAGCCTCCTGTGTCTCGGAAAGGCGCGCCCTGTGGCCGATCCTCCTGGACTCTGACCAGTCCTGAAACGACACGGCGCGACTCACCAGTCGCGCCGTTTTCCATATAGGAACTCATTGTCTTTTTACAATATACATGTCATAATATTTCCAGTTTAATCAGACCTTTGGAGAGTTTAATTGATAGCGAAAAAGAAAATACTGGTCCTGTTGTTGGTTGGTACAGCCCTTCTCGCTGCAGTATCGGTTGGACATACCTGGCGTGACCACGATCGCGGCATCGCGGCAAAACTACGCGCCAAAGAGTGTGCAGACTCCCGGACCGGTCTTTGCGTCGGTGGACATGTCTTCAATTACCAAGATTCCAGCTGGAAAAAGATAAGCGTCTGCAACGACCAGTGTGCATCGGATCAAGTTGATATCAGTGAGGTGTCATCATGGGCAGATTCGTCGCCCTCCGAACTTAAGAACATCAAGATAGTGCGTCCGAGAGAATCTTTATAGTCCCACTCCTCAAAGCGGCCTCGGCCGCTTTTCATTTTGCATACGAAAAACAGAGAGCGTATAGTATGCTCATGGCGAAAGACTACTACCAGATCCTCGGCGTCGATAAGAAGGCGAGCCAGGACGACATCAAGAAGGCGTTCCGTAAGCTCGCACACAAGCACCATCCGGATAAGGGCGGCGATGATGCAACCTTCAAAGAAGTGACCGAAGCCTACGCGATCTTGGGTGACGAGAAGAAGCGTCGCGAGTACGACACCTACGGGCAGTCCTTCCCGGGTGGCGGTGCAGGTCCGCAAGGCAATCCGTTCGGCGGCTTCGACTTCTCGCAGTTCCAGCAGGGCTTCGGGCAAGGCGGCGTCCAGTTCGACTTCGGAGATCTCTTCGGTGATATGTTCGGTGGCGGTGCAGCACGCACGCCGCGCGGACGCGACATCTCGATCGACCTTGAAATCCCGTTCAAGGATGCCGCCTTCGGTACCGAGCGCACGGTCCTTCTCGCGAAAGTATCTACCTGTGACCTCTGTATGGGGAGCGGTGCAAAACCCGGTACCGAACTCGAGACCTGTAAGACTTGTAACGGCAGCGGCCAGGTGCACGAGGTACGAAACTCGATCCTCGGCCAATTCGCGAGCGTCCGGCCGTGTACCGCCTGCGACGGCAGCGGCAAGATCCCGAAGGAGAAATGTCCGACCTGCAAAGGGCACGGCGTGCTACGTAAGGAAGAGGAGATCAAGATCTCGATCCCGGCCGGCATCGACAACGGCGAGATGATCCGCATGCCGCGCCAAGGCGAGGCGGTCAAAAACGGCGTAGCCGGTGACCTCTACGTAAAGGTGCATGTGAAGCCGCACGCAATCTTCAAGCGTGAAGGCGCGAACCTTGTCATGGACCTGCCAGTGAAGCTCACTGATGCGCTTCTTGGTACCACCGTCTCCATCGAAACTTTGGAAGGGAAGACGCTTGAAGTGAAGATCCCGGTCATGAAGCGTGCGGAAGAACTTCTTCGGGTGCGTAGCAAAGGCATCCCGACAGGTGGCAGCTCTCGCGGCGATCTCATCATCCGCCTTGAGGTAGCGCTCCCGCAGAAGCTCTCAGGCAAGGCCAAAAAGTCTGTTGACGAGTTGAAAGCGGAGGGTCTCTAGGGTGTACAATAGCGACATGACCGCAGCAGACGGTATCGCCCAGGTAAATACGCTCGCGACCCATACGGCGCTCACTATCTGGAGCGGAATGAGCGACTTCCTCATCGTCCTCGTGCTCGTCGCTGTCTTCTTCCTCTTTGCCTGGTACGTGGGCAGGGGGCCGTTCGTTGCCGTCCTGCTCGCTTTTTATGCCGCCTACGCCCTCTACGCCGTTTTCCCGTATATGGCGTACTTGCCGACCGCACCGGCCCTGACTGCGCTTGGCGCCCATATCGGCCTCTATCTCGCCCTCACGCTCGCGTTCTATATCATCCTCCGGCGCGTGGTCGTCTCTGACTTCCTCTATGTGGGCATCTTCGGTCTCATAGCGCTTTCATTCTTAGGCGCGGCCTTCCTCCTCGCGCTTGCGTTCCACGTCTTCCCGGTCTCGTCCGTCTACACCTTCACCCCAGCAGTGACACTCCTCTTTGCCCCAGACTCCTACTTCTGGTGGTGGTTCGTCGCTCCTGCCATCGGCCTCTTCTTCCTCGCTCGCTAGTGGTATAGTTTTCCCATGACCCTCGCAGACGAACTCAAAGGACGCGGGCTCGTAGAGCACGCGTCCGCCGACGTCGAGAAGATTCTCGAGAAGCCGCGGACCGTCTATCTCGGTATCGACCCGACCGCTGACTCGGCACAGGTAGGCAACCTCGCTGTCCTCCTTCTCATGAAGCGCCTCTCGGACGCAGGCCATAAGCTCGTCTTCCTCGTGGGTGGCGCGACGGGCATGATCGGCGACCCGAAAGAGAAAGGGGAGCGCTCACTCCTCGACGAAAAGACGCTTGCAAAGAACACGCGCGCTATCAAGACTCAGCTGAAGAGCCTTCTTGGCAACAAGGTGCGCTTTATGATGGTCGACAACGCTGACTGGCTCACTCGTGTAAAACTCATCCCGTTCCTTCGCGATATCGGCAAGCACTTCACGGTCAATGAGCTCGTGAAGCGCGAGATCATCAAGAAGCGTCTTGAGACGCCGGATGAGAGCATTTCCTACACCGAATTCACCTACGCGCTTCTCCAGGGTCTCGATTATCTGACGCTCAACGAAAAATACGGCGTCGACCTGCAGGTAGGCGGCTCAGATCAGTGGACGAACATCCTCTCGGGTGTCGATCTCGTCCGCAAGAAGAGAGGGCAGGAGGTCTTCGCGCTTTCGATACCGCTCGTTACTGACGCTTCCGGAAAGAAATTCGGCAAGAGTGAAGGCAATGCCGTCTGGCTCGACCCGAAGAAGACTTCGCCGTTCCAGTTCTACCAGTTCTGGATCAATCTCCCCGATGACAACCTGGAGACGTATCTCAAAGTCTATACGTTCCTCCCGCTCCCGGAAATCGCGGCGCTCATGGAACTTCACCGCCGTAATCCAGGCGAGCGCCAGGCTCAGGAGACGCTCGCGCGCCTCGTCACCGAGATCGTCCACGGCCCTGCGGCAGTCGCTCAAGCAGCAGCAGCTAGCGACGCGCTCTTTGGTCGGATCGCATTTGCCGACCTCTCCCGCGAAGCGCGCGCCGTCGCGCTTGCTGAAGCCCCGTCAGTCACAATTGCTAAAAAGGATCTCGAGAGCGGCTACTCGCTCGCTGAGGCGCTCGTCACCGGCGGTCTTGCAAGTTCCAAGAATGATGCGCGGCGCCTTATCGAAGGGAAGGGGGTCTCGCTCTCGGGATTCACGATTGAGAACCCGAATCAGGACCTGCACATGGCCGACCTCCCGGGCGGCTACGCGCTCGTCCGCAAAGGCCGCCAAGGCGTCCTCATCCTCGTTTTGAAATAAAAACAACCGGCGATAGGTTCGCCGGTTGCGTTCTGTTGGACAGGGCTAAGGGAGATCTTTGTGTATTTCGTGGAGCACCTCCTTGGGCATCCGGGCGGTTGCTGCGGCTGCAGCAGACTCCTCCGCGTCGCGTGACAATTGATGCTTCAGGCCTTTAAGGTACCTCAATGCTGCTTCTTTTCTACGTTGAAACCTCTCGCGCCGTACGACAATACCAATAAGGACCAAAATGCCGGCAATCAATACAACCCACACTACCGGGATGTGGAAGACGATTTCGCGGTACATGGTGTGCCTCTCTTTCTGCACTGTTGAATCTGCTGCCAGGATAGCACTTTCCGCCCCACCGGCAATCTGCTACGCTAACCTTGGACAACTTAAGTAGAAGGAGTCTGATAATGCCCGAAAAGATTCTCCAAAAGCCCGACGGCACATTCGTACTGCTCGCTGTGCCCAAAGTTGGCATTAACCATGCCATATCGTGTGCAGAGACACATGCCGCGCATAAAGTACATTACAACGGCACCTGGCCGCAAGGAGTGCCGCCCAAAACGGAGGAATCAAGTATTTGGTCACTGTGGCACTAATCGACCTCGGCCCCGCAATATGCGGGGCCGTTTTCATTCCTATCTCAAACATGATAATATCCTCTTACTGCGTCGGTGGCGGAGTGGTCAATCGCAACAGACTGTAAATCTGTCGGGCATAGCCCTACGAAGGTTCGAATCCTTCCCGGCGCACAAACGTACAAAGCCCGAAAGGGCTTTGTACGTTTGTGCGCCGGAGCAGTGCTGGGAGCACTGCGTGAAGGATTCGAAGACCTTGCGAGCATGTTTTGCGATTTCCTGAAGCAAAACATCCGCAAGGTGTACTGAAGCTGTAAGCTTCGAAAAATGTAATCATGGTCCTTCCCGGCGCACCAGCAAAAACGAGCGACTAAGTCGCTCGTTTTGTGTTATATTTGGGTCATATGGCAGAGAAACCCGTCCTCGTTTCCGGCGTGAAGCCGACTGGTGACCTCCACATCGGCAACTACTTCGGCGCGATGCGCCAGTTCGTCGAACTCACACGGAAAGGGGAGTATCGTCCGTTCATCTTCGTTGCCGACTACCACGCATTGAATACGATGCAGGACGCCGAGGAGATGCGCCGCCGCATCCGCGAGATCGTAATGGCCTACCTCGCGATCGGCCTCGACCCTGAACAGGTCGTCTTCTTCAAGCAGTCGGACGTGCCCGCCCACACCGAGCTCTGCTGGATTTTCGATACCATCACGACGATGCCATACCTCATGCGCGCACACGCTTTCAAGGATGCTGAAGCGAAAAACAAGGAGATCAATGTCGGCACGTTCAACTACCCGATGCTCATGGCCGCTGACATCCTCCTCTACGACGCAAAGGTCGTCCCGGTCGGAGCTGATCAGAAGCAGCACATCGAGATCACGCGCGACACCGCCGAGAAATTCAACCGCATCTTCAAGGAAGAGGTCTTCACGCTTCCAGAGCCCTACATCATGCCCGAAGTCGCGACCGTGCCCGGCACCGATGGCCAGAAGATGAGCAAGAGCTACGGTAACGTGATCCCGCTTTTCGCCTCCCGCGACGAGCTCCACAAGCGCGTCATGAGCATCGTCACGGACTCCTCAGGCGGCCGCCCCGAAAACGTCTACGCAATCCACAAGCTGGTCCGAAGCGAAAACGAGCTTGAGACCATCTACCAGGAGAACGAAGGAAACTACAAGGCGCTCAAGGAACTCCTCGTCGAGGATCTCGATGCGTACTTCGCTCCGATACGCGCAGAGTACGAAGAGCTCGCAAAAGACGACAGCATCGTCGACGCGATCCTCGCGAAAGGGAAGCAGGAGGCTCGCGCGCTGAGCGAAGCGAAGATGGGCCTCGTCCGTGGCGCTATCGGCGTTGCATAACCTGCCTTGACACCTCTCCCCTCAGGGCGCATGCTCGTACCCAGAAGTATCTTGAAACCCTGAGGATACCCCTTGCACGGGCCCTCTTTGGACAAGGAGACGATCATGAGCGCCATTGTTCCCTCAGCAGTAGATCTCAGCCGAGTCTGGACGTTCCGTCTGGGCACATGCCCCTCCGTAAAAGAACTCCTGGCATCGATGAGCGTAAACAAGATGATCCTTACGCATCGCGCTCAACTATTGCTCAGGCAAGGGGTGCCTCTCTATCTGACCAAGAAGACAGGGACATTCCGGCTTATGCAGGTTAAAGAACGCGGATTCCCTGACGGCGCGACTTATCTGGAATTCTGTACCCAAGTCATTCTCGATGGTTACGAATTATGTCCGCCTGAAATCACTTTCCCGTTCCGAAGAACTTTCAAGAACCAGCCGCGGAATCACACTGTGCGCATCGCCATGGACCCGTTGCACGGTGCAATCCTCGTCAAAGGAATCAAGAATCGTGCCGCGTTCATCCTCGTCGTAGGCAATGGCAATTATGACGACGTCGAGAAAGCCGGCAAACCCTGGATCGACGCGGAAGATTCTCAACCTGACGATCATTACGGTCCCGAGGACACCTTTCTCGTCATGGAAAAGGGTGCACTATGATACGCCCAGTGCCCTGTACCGCCCCGCAAAACATCGCGGGGTGTGTTATTTTATAGACATTATGGAACGTACGCTTATCGGGGAACTGGGGAGCTGTGTGGGCGAGACCGTCTCGGTCGAGGGATCAATCGACGTCCGCCGCGACCAGGGCAAAATGGTCTTTTTCGATTTCCGCGATCGCTCGGGGACGGTGCAGGGCGTCTGCCTCCCGGGCTCGGAAGCTCTCGAGATTGCGAAGGAAACCAACAAAGAGTACGTCGTTCGCGTGGAGGGCACCGTGAACAAGCGCCCGGAGAAAAACGTCGTCGACCGCCAGAATGGCGACATCGAGCTCGAGGTGAAGGGGATCGAGATCCTCGCGAAAGCCGAACCGCTTCCGTTTGACACCGATGCGGAGATCAATCTCGACACGATGCTCGACTACCGCCCGCTCACGGTCCGTCGCGAACGCGAGCGCCTCATATTCAAGACGCAGGCAGAGATCATCAAAGGTTTCCGCGAATACCTCGATGACCAGGGCTTCACCGAATTCCAGGCACCCAAGCTCGTAGGTGACGATGCCGAAGGCGGCGCGGGCGTCTTCAAGGTCGAATACTTCAAGGACCGAAGTGCCTACCTCGCGACTTCACCGCAGCTCTACAAGCAGATGATGGTCGGACCATTCGAGCGCGTGTACACGGCTGGCGCGCAATTCCGCGCTGAGAAGCATGCGACCACCCGCCACCTAAACGAGCTTTCGATGCTCGATTTCGAAATGGGCTTCATCAAGGACCACACCGACGTGATGCGCATGCTCGAAGGAGCGCTGAAGCACATCACGAAGCGCCTCGGCGAGCAGCTTCCGGGCAAATTCGAGTTGCCGCTTGTTCCTGAAAGTTTCCCGGTCGTGAAGCTTCGCGAAGCGCAAGAGATCCTCGGCGTTTCCACCGACGAACCGGATCTTGAACCGGAACACGAACGCGCGCTCTCCGAATGGGCGAAGCGCGAGAAGGGAAGCGACTTCATCTTCGTGACGCACTACCCGGTCTCGAAGCGTCCGTTCTATACCATGGAAGACGAGAACGATCCGGGCATGACCAAGAGCTTCGACCTACTCTTCCGCGGTGTCGAGATCGTCTCGGGCAGCCAACGCGTTCACGACTACGAGATGCTGGTACAGAAGATTGCCGACAAAGGCCTCGATCCAGAGAAGTTCTCGTTCTACCTCATGGCCTTCAAGTACGGCATGCCGCCGCACGGCGGTATCGGCATGGGTCTCGAGCGTCTCACGCAGAAATTCCTCGGCCTCGAGAACGTGAAGGAAGCGACCCTGTTCCCGCGCGACATGAACCGCATCGACGTGCTCCTCTCAAGCTCCATTCCCGATGAATCCAACGACGCTTAAGACGGGGTTTTCGATAGAGACCGAGTCCTACCAAGGCCCGTTTGAGCTCGTGCTCGACCTCATCGAGGCGCGCAAGCTCTTGGTGAATGACCTTGCGCTCGCCTCGATCACCGAAGACTTCATCCAGCATGTCCGTGGTCAGACCGTCTTTCCCATCGAAGAAACTGCGAACTTCGTCCAGATTGCCGCGACCCTGCTTCTCATCAAGTCGAAGTCGCTCATCCCGGACCTCACCCTCACCGAAGAAGAGAATGCCGACATCACCGACCTCAAGCTCCGTCTCGCTTCGTACGAGAAAGCACGCGAGGGCGCACGCGAGCTTTCGCGTGTATTCGGGAAGCAGCGTCTCTACTCGGCGGGCCTCAAAGTCTTCGAGCCCTTCTTCGCACCGACCCGCGACTTCACGAAAGAGTCGCTCGCGGACGCGCTCGTACGCATGCTCGCTGCCCGCGAGACGCCGGAAGAGCTTCCGGAAGCGCGCGTGAAGCCTCTGATCTCGATCGAGGAAGTCATGGACAGCCTCTCGAAGCGCGTACAGCAGAGTCTTACGCTCTCGTTCAAGGAGTTTGCTGGGAGCGCCAAAGAGAAGGTCGAGGTGATCGTCTCGTTCTTGGCCCTCCTTGAGCTCGTGAAGCAGGGCGCCGTCGCCGCCGAACAGTACGAGCACCATGGCGACATCCGCATCTCCCACACCGCTGCCTCCGCCGTTCCGCATTACGGCTAAATTGTAATCTTATAATTTTGTGCTATATTCCTCGGCAGATTAACTGTCAAAAGAAGGGGTTAGCTATGAGCATAGGGAATCTTCCAGTGGGAACCGTTGTAATCCGCCAGGAATCAAATATTGAATTCCAAAGGATCTCTGACTGTTTCCAATTACTCACGCCGGAGGAAATTGAACAGGTTGAAGAAGGCGATTTTATTTGGACACCTGTGAGCCTGCCTTCGGCAGCACCCGAGCATCAACAGAAAAAATGCTTTGTCAAAGTAGAAATAATCATGGCAGAACTCATGAGCTCATGGGGCAACCCAGAAAAAAACTTCACGTATGCTTCCGGGAAAATGACGTCCCGTTGCTGTACCTCGCTCGGTGGAAGTGTTGCTGAGGGCGGAGCCTTCCTTCATTCTTCATTCTGGAAAGCGGACGAGGTGCTTTTACAAGAACTCCTTGTACAACATCCACAAGCAATCGACCTCTGATCTAGCCGCCGCGTCTCAACGCGGCGGTTCTTTGTTTTTATACCCAAAACCGGGCGTTGCCCGCGAAGGATGGCGCGGGTATGATACGTAGTAATGCTCACTCCTCCTGCAGCCTTGGAAGCCCTTCTGTTTGCCTCCGGCGATCCGCTTGAAAAGAAGCGTGTCGCGAGCCTGCTCGGGATCACGCCCGAACAGCTCGCCAAGACTATCGCCGCGCTTGCCGACTCGCTCAAAGAGACCGGCCTCGCGCTTATCGAGACAGAGACCGAACTTGAACTCCGTACGGCTCCCGAGGCGGCCGACATCGTGAAGAAACTCCGCGAAGCGGAACTCTCCCGCGACCTCGGGAAGGGGAGCCTTGAGACGCTTGCGGTCATCGCCTACGAAGGTGGTGCAACAAGGAGCGAGCTCGACTGGGTACGCGGCGTAAACTCCTCGGCTTCCTTGCGCACGCTTCTCATGCGCGGTCTCGTAGAGGGCAGGGAAGACGAGCGCGATAAGCGCCGCATCCGCTACACCCTCACGACCGAAGCCTTGGCACATTTGGGCATCAAGAACGCAACCGAGCTTCCGCGTGCGGAAGAACTGCGCGCCTCCGTCGCACAAGCGCTCGAAGAGAAGGCTGCCGAACCGGTAGAAGACACCGCTGCATAACATGAATTCTGTCGATCTTCAAAAAATTGCCGAGCGGAGCCGCACTATGCGACAAACCGGCTTCGCCCTTCTTTTCGCTTCAGTGATCCTTGGCGTTTTTCTTTTGATACCGCAAGGATACGCCGTCCCGACTGTCTCAAGTACCGACATGGAAACCGCCACCTCGACCACGCCGACTCCTTTTACAAAGGCACCCATTACGGCAAAAGCAGCTATCGTCTACGACCTTACGACCGAGCAGGTTCTCTTTGCAAAGAATGCGGACGCTCAACTGCCGCTCGCATCCCTTACAAAGATCCTTACGGTCTATGCCGCCGTGGCGACGCTCGGAACGGATGCGACCGTGACTATCCCTGAGGACGCAACCCGGGTCGATGCGCCACGACTTTTCCAGACGGGACAAACTTTCGCCCTTTCTGATCTCGCCGAGCTTACGCTCACCGCTTCGCTCAATGACGGCGCCGCGGCGATCGCAAGCGCGACTGCAGCCTACGAGCAACGCTCGACGTATGACGCGCTCGCCGGCGCAGCAGCCGCCCTTAACCTCTCCCAGACGTACGCCGTAAACGGGAGCGGCCTCGATGTGAGCCCCTCGACTTCCGGCGGCTATGGTTCCGCCTATGACCTTGCACGCCTCTCGGGAGCGCTCGTCGCCACGGCACCCGCGATCGCACAAGCGACTACTCAGATGGAAATCTCCGCAGCTTCAGAGAATGGCAGATCTTTCACGGTGAAGAACACCGACCCGATGGTCGGCTCTTTCCCGCGCCTTCTCCTCTCTAAGACCGGTTATACGGACTTGGCAGGCGGTAACCTGGCCCTCGTCTTTGACGTAGGTATCGGGCATCCGGTCGCCGTCGTCGTGCTTGGTTCGACGAAGAAAGAACGCTTTACCGACGCATCAGCCCTGGTATCCGCGACCTTCGCTCATTTCGCCGGCGTGCCATCGCTCTGATTGACGTATGCCAAGCCTCGACATCATCAAGGTTTTCATCCCCGCGACAGCGGCTTTCGCGATCGGTATCCTGTTCGCACCGCTTCTCACGCATTACCTTTTCAAATACAAGGTCTGGAAGAAATCGGTAGGGAAGATCGCGCTCGACGGCAAACCCGCGGTCGAGTTCGAAAAGCTCCGTACGACCGTGCATGCCGGCACCGAGACGAAAACGCCGCGCATGGGCGGCATCCTCATCTGGGCAACCGTCACCTTCGTGACCCTTGCGCTCTGGCTTCTCGCAGAGCTCATGCCGATCCCGCTTTTCCAAAAGCTCGACTTCCTTTCTCGCAGCCAGACCTGGATCCCGCTTTTTGCTCTTCTTGCCGGCTCTCTCATGGGATTCCTGAATGATTTGCTCGACATCCTTCCTTCAGGAGAACGCGGTGTCGGCCTGCGAACCCGCCTTCTGTTCGTCACGGCTGTCTCGCTTTTCATCGGCTGGTGGTTCTACGCGAAGCTCGGCATCTCTTCCATAGGCATCCCGGGAGACGGCACGTTTGAGCTCGGAGCGCTCATCATCCCGCTCTTCGTCCTCGTGACGATCGGTCTCTATGCCGGCGGCGTGATCGATGGCATCGACGGCCTGTCGGGCGGCGTCTTCGGCGCGATCTTCATGGCCTACACCGGCATCGCCTATTTCCAGAACCAGATAAACCTCGCTGCGTTCTCAGCGACCCTGGTAGGCGCGATCCTTGCCTTCCTCTGGTTCAACATCCCGCCTGCGCGCTTCTGGATGACCGAGACTGGCACTATGGGGCTCACTATGACCCTTGCGGTCATCGCCTTCATGACCGATACGCCAGGAAACGGTTACGGCATCGCCGCGCTCCCGATCATCGCGTTCCCGCTCGTCATCACTGTCCTCTCGAACGTCGTCCAAGTGCTCTCGAAGAAACTCCGTGGGAAAAAAGTCTTCCGCATCGCGCCTTTGCACCATCACTTCGAAGCGATCGGTTGGCCCTCCTACAAAGTGACGATGCGTTACTGGGTCATCTCGATCGTCTGTGCCATCGTCGGCATGACCGTCGCTCTCCTCAAGTAAGCCTATGCGGTCTGTCTCCGGCGATCGGGTGTTCCTTACTCTCGTCATCATCCTTGCGCTTGCAGGGCTTGCTATCTTTTCTTCCGCGACGCTTGGATTTCTCGCACGCGAGACAGTCTCGGTCTCGCGTAACATCCTGCTTCAGACCGGTCTCGGCTTCGGTATCGGATTCCTAGGATTCCTTGCTGCACGCGCTATCCCGCTTGCGAGTCTCAAGCGTTTCGCTCCGTACATCTATGCCTTCACCATCCTTCTCACTCTCTCGGTCTTCGTGCCGGGCATCGGCTTCCACTCCGGAGGAGCGACTCGGTGGATCAATCTCGGTTTTACGACGATTCAACCCGCTGAATTCCTTAAGATCGGATTTGTCCTGGCGCTTGCCTGGTGGCTCGCACCTCGCGCGCGTCAGCTTTCAAATCCAAAGAAAGGCCTTTTGCCGTTCGGTGCGTTCCTCGTCATCCCCGCCGGAATCCTTCTGGCTCAACCGAACACCTCGACTACCATGCTCCTTCTCGTCACGGGCGCCGCGATGTACTTCGTCGCTGGAGCTCCTTGGCGAGATTTCGGTATCCTGTTCCTCATTGCTGTTCTTGCGCTCGGCCTCGTCATTACCGTGCGCCCCTATGCGCTTGAACGCGTAAAGACCTTTATCGACCCTTCGGCAAACTCGCTCTCGAGCGGCTATCAGATCCAACAAGCTCTGATCGCGGTCGGATCCGGACAATTCATCGGGCGGGGATTCGGTCAGAGCGTCGAGAAGTTCAACTATCTCCCGGAGCCTGACGGCGACTCAGTCTTTGCGGTTTTTGCCGAAGAAACCGGTTTCGTCGGTGCGATCATACTCCTTTTCCTGTTTGTCGGCCTCGCTGCGCGCGGGATCGTCCTCGCGAGCCATTCAAGCGATCTTTTCGGCGGTCTCGTCGCTTTCGGTTTTTCGTTCCTCATCATCTTCCAAGCATTCATCAATATAGGTGCCATGATCGGTATCGTCCCGCTTACCGGGTTGCCGTTGCCATTCATATCCCATGGCGGTACCGCGCTCGCTGCCACGCTCCTTATGTGTGGTCTCATCCTGAACGTCGCAGCCCATCGCAAGGGCTGAAATGCTATAGTAGAGCCATGACGATCGCATTTACCGGTGGGGGAACAGGGGGGCATTTCTATCCGATCATCGCCATCGCCGAAGCGCTCCGAGACATGGCGCGTGAAGAACGTCTGGTCGAACCGAAGCTTTACTTCTTGAGCTCAAGCGCGCTTGATGAGAAAGCGCTCTTTGAGAACGGCATCACCTATATCCATATCCCGGCAGGGAAGATGCGCCGCTATGCGTCTTTCCGCAACCTCTCAGACCTCTTACTTACGGCCACCGGTTTCTTTTCGGCACTCATCACCTTGTTCCGACTCTATCCGGATGTCGTCGTAAGCAAGGGTGGTTACGCGAGCGTCCCGACCGTCCTCGCCGCGCACTTCCTCAGGATCCCTATCATCATCCACGAGTCGGACGCGAAACCGGGCCGCGCTAACCTGCTAGCCGCCAAATTCGCGACCAAGATCGCCGTAGCATTTGATAGCGCAGCCGCTTATTTCCCAGAGAAGACTCGCGGGAAGATCGCGCGCACCGGCATACCGATCCGCAAGGCCCTCATGCGCACGGAAAGCGAAGGGGCACGACAGTATCTCGGCCTTGAAGGCGGAGTGCCGACTGTCCTCATCCTCGGCGGCTCGCAGGGTGCCGTGAAGATAAACGAAGTCGTCATCTCAGCGCTGCCGGAACTCGTGACGCTCGCCAACGTCATCCATCAGACCGGTCCGGCAAATTTCAAGAATGTCGAATCCTTGAGCCGGGTCGTCCTTGCCCAAAGCCCTCATGCTGCACGCTACCACCCGTTCAACTACCTCGACCAGGTTTCCATGCAACGTGCTGCTGGCGCCGCTGACCTCGTCATCTCGCGTGCCGGTTCTGGCTCTATCTCTGAGATCGGTCTCTGGAAGAAACCGGCGATCCTCATACCGATACCGGAGTCCGTGAGTCATGATCAGCGGACTAATGCGTACGCTTACGCGCGCACCGGTGCAGCGGTCGTCCTCGAAGAAGAGAACCTGACTCCGCACCTCTTCATCGCCGAGATCTCGCGCATCCTCAAAGACCCGGAGACCGCGAAGCACATGAGCGTAGCAGCCGAAGGCTTCACCGATCCAGATGCCGCGCGCATTCTCGCGCATGAAGTCCTTGCGCTCGCGCTCGCGCATGAATCATGAATAAGGTCGTCACTCGTATCGCCCCTTCACCGACGGGTCGTTTCCATATCGGCACCGCACGCACTGCGCTTTTCAACTATCTCTTCGCCCGCCACATGGGCGGCTCGTTCCTTATCCGCGTCGAAGATACCGACCGCGAGCGTAGCAAGCCCGAATTCGAGAAAGATATTCTGGACGGGCTCGCTGGGCTCGGCCTCGTCGCCGACGAGACGGTACGTCAGAGCGAACGCGTCGATCGGCACACCGAGCTTCTGAAAGAACTCGTCGGACGCGATCTTGCCTACGTCTCCCACGAAGAAAGCAAGACCGAAGCGGGAAAGACCGTCGAGGTGGTGCGCCTTCGTAATCCAGGAAGGGAAGTGACCTTTCACGATGAGGTGCGCGGTGATATCACGTTCGATACGACCGAGCTCGGTGACTTCGTCATCGCCCGTTCGCTTACCGACCCGCTCTATCACTTCGCCGTCGTCGCTGATGACATGGACATGGGCGTCACGCATGTGATCCGCGGCGAAGACCATATCAGCAATACGCCCCGCCAGATACTGATCCAAGAAGCGATCGGCGCGCCACGCCCGGTCTACGCGCATCTGCCGCTCATCCTCGACGAGAAGCGTGCGAAGCTCAGCAAGCGTTCTGGCGCGACCAGCGTCCAGGACTATCTCGACGAAGGCATACTTCCGGAGGCGCTCGTAAACTATCTCGCGCTTCTCGGGTGGAACCCCGGCGACACGCGCGAGTATTTCACGCTTCAAGAACTTGTCGATGCGTTCTCGCTCGAAGGCATCCAGAAAAGCGGTGCCGCTTGGGACCGCGAAAAACTCTTGTCGGTCAACCAGCACTGGATGCGTGAGCTTACGACCGATGCGTTCATCACCCGAGGCAACCTCACTGCACCCGATGAGAAGCTTCTTATCGAATCCGTCCCGCTCCTCAAAGAGCGTGCACGCACTTTTAGCGAAGCACGCGAACTCCTTTCCGGCGAGCTTTCCTGCCTGTTTACGAAGCCTGAACTCCACCGGGAGCTCCTCGTTGCAAAAGAACCTACCGAGCGCCCAGGGATGACCGAAACCGCCCTAGAAAGCCTCCAGGAGCCTATAAAATCCCTTCCTGAGGGCATTTCTGCCGAGGTGGTCAAAGAGTCGCTTATGCCGTTTGCTGACGCTGAGGAGGCAAAAGGGAAGGGAGGCAGGGGAGCGGTGCTCTGGCCGCTCCGGTATGCGCTTTCGGGTCGCGAGCGCTCGCCAGACCCTTTTACGCTTATCGCAATCCTCGGAAAAGAAGAGACGCTCTCTCGTTTGGAGAAAGCGGTTGCTATACTAGAAGGATGAAGCGGTACGGTTCGATCTTTTTTCTTTTCATCCTGGTAACCGCAGCATTTCTCGGCAACCCGAGATTGGCCCGGGCCGACGCCGCAGGCGACATTCAGGCGAAAATCGATGCTAACAAGCAACAGATCGACGCCCTTGAGGCTGACATCGCTGCCTTCCAGAAACAGCTCGATACGCTCGGCACGAAACGCAATACGCTCCAATCCGCGATCGATACCCTGACGCTCTCCCAGAAGCAGCTTTCAACCCAGATCAAGATAACCCAGAACAAGATCGCTTCGGCAAACCTGGAGATCCAGCGTCTTTCGCTTTCCATCGGTGATAAGGAAAAATCGATCTCTGCAGATCAGCAAGCGATCTCAAAACAGCTGCAACAGATACGGGAGAAAGAACACATGCCGCTCATCGCTCAACTCATTTCTGCAGAAACGTTGAGCGATGCTTGGAAGGCTGCAGATCAATCCCAACAGCTTAATGCAGCCTTGTCGAAGAATATCGACGACCTGCGCGCGGTCCGCACCGCGCTCGGCGTCGATCGGGACAAGGTCTCGGCAACCAAAGCGAGTCTTATCGCGCTTCAGAATGATCTCACGCTTGAGAAGCGTTCCGTAGACGCGAGCAAAGCGGCACAACAGAGGCTTCTCAAGGAGACGAAAAACCAGGAAGCTAATTACCAGAAGCTGATAGCGCAGAAACAGGCCGCTGAGAAGTCTTTCGAGCAAGAGCTCGCAAGCCTGCAAAGCCAACTAAACCTTATCGTGCACTCGAACCTTCTCCCGAGAGTCGGGACCGGCATCTTGTCCTGGCCTTTCAGCAGCTCATTCATGTACAATTGCGCGCAACGTAAGAAGGTTTTCGGAAACCCGTACTGTATAACGCAATACTTCGGCACCACTGCGTTCTCCACCGCAAATCCGCAAGTCTATAATGGCCACGGGCATAACGCTATCGATATCGGCACGCCGATCGGTACGCCGATCAAAGCGGCTCTTGGCGGTACGGTACTCGGCACCGGTAATACCGACCTTTCTCATGACGCTCAAGGTCGCCAGTGCTATTCCTTCGGCAAGTGGGTCATGATCGTACACGGCAACGGCCTTAACACGCTCTACTCACACCTCTCGGAGATCGATGTGGCAAAAGGACAGACCGTTTCTACCGGCCAAGTCATCGGTCTCTCCGGTATGACCGGCTATGCGACCGGGCCACACCTGCACTTCGGCGTGTACGCGACCGAAGGTACGAAAATCATGACCTTGGGACAATTCAAATCAGAAAATGGAACCCGCTGTGCGAACGCGACTATGCCGGTCGCATCGATTGATGCCTACCTGAATCCGCTTTCCTACCTCTAAATCTCGGCTGGCCGAGGAAAAGGAAAGGGGAGTGGTATACTGAAAACACCATGTTCCACCTTATCTTCTGGCTGCTCGTCCTCTTTTTGGCGCTCTCTTTCTTCGGGATATCGATCCAAGCCGTCATAAGTTCACCGGCCGGCCAAGCGAACCTGCACTATATAGCCGCTCTTTTCGCATCCGTCTGGCATTGGCTGGTCCAGACAGTGCAGAGTACGGGGCTTTTCTAAACCTCAGGCTTTGCCCTAGGATATTTACGCAAAAGATATATTGTGCGCACTTTATACGTAGAGCCCTCCCTTGAAGGAAGAGGCCCTCCCCGCTATGCTGGGAGGGCCTCTTCCTTATTTCTTAAAGCGCACAGCTGATTTAGTTCTTCAATGCGATAACGATTACCTGAACCAGACTGATGAGGGTGCTTAGGAAGCCGGTCCAGAATGCGTAGACTTCGAGATTCGAGCCCCAACTTTTCTTATGCTGCTTCGTCATATGAGAAAAGCATATCATGGGCACGGCTTCTTGGACGCTACCCATTATCCACTTCCCTCTCCTATCCGTCCTTTCATGCTTTGACTCCACTCTTAAATGCCCGTATCCTGAGTTCCAGCCAGCAACCCAAACCCTAAAAAGGAGGATTCTTTATGTTCTTTCCGTACATAGGCATTACTGATTTCCTGTCATTTGAACAAGTCGCCCGGATGCTTACCGTGTTTAACGCACACAATCCGCAAGGATCCATGCGGCGACTGCATGTCGGCGTCATGATGAGCTACAAGACGCTTCACGGCATCGAGACGAAATGGTCGAAGGCCTTCCCGCCCAAGGAAGCCATTGCTAGTATCTTCGGCTCTGAAGAAACCTACAACTGCCTTCACTATGCTGACTACGACCATATGCCGAACCTTGGGGAGACTCTCTACCGCGCGATTGGCTACGGTGGTATCGGAATCAACGCCATACAACTCGACATGCCCTGGCCTGATCCGAGACAAATCGTGCATGGCGTTCATATGTCCCGCCGAAATATCGAGGTCATCCTCCAGGTCGGCAAGGTTGCAATTGAGGAGGCAGACAACGATCCTCAAATGGTCGTCCAGCGCCTTGAAGATTATGAGGGAGTGATTCATCGCGTCCTGCTCGACAAGAGCATGGGGCGCGGAGTCGGTATGGATGCGGTGGCACTACTTCCCTTCGCTCACGCCGTCAGGGCGAGGTTCCCAAACCTTGGCTTAGTCGCTGCAGGAGGGCTCGGACCACAAAGCATCAATCTGGTCGAACCACTGATCGCGGAGTTCCCCGATCTGAGTATCGACGCTCAAGGAAAACTGCGATCGAGCGGTAACGCACTTGATCCGATTGACTGGAATATAGCTGCTGAATACCTCGTCAAAGCCTTAGCCTTGTTCGGCAAATAGTGTGGCATTTCGCGCTGGGTACCCTTCGGGGTGCCCAGTTTTTGTACTCTTTGACTGCCGTAAAAGTTAGGTGCTACACCTAACTTACTTGACGATCCGCAAGATGAGCATCGCGAGCGAAATGAGCATCGAGAGGAAGCCAGTGAGGACCGCATAAACTTGCAGACGGCGCGTTCGGGCACCGTGACCCTTCGAATGCAGCGGCTTATTGAGGAGCCTCTTCTGACTAAAATCCATGTCTAGCAGGAGACGTTCGCGAGGATATATTCATACGCCTCGTCGACCGAATCAACGAGCTTGTAGAGCTCCATGTCGGCTTCGTCGATATTCCCGAACTCCTTGTAGAGCGTATCGTGCATGACGCCGAGGAGCGGCTCCCAATATTTCTTGCCGAAAACGACAATCGGAACCCTGCGGATCTTCTTGGTCTGCACCAAGGTGACGATCTCGAAGAACTCGTCGAGGGTACCGAAACCTCCCGGGAAATACACGTAGACTTCCGAAGCATACGTGAGCATCACCTTGCGCACGAAGAAATGGTCGAAGATGAAGCGGTCAGTGAGGTATGGATTGTAGCCCTGCGCATCGGCAAGATTGATATTGAGTCCGACCGACGCACCGCCAGCCTTGAAGGCACCCTCGTTCCCTGCTTGCATGATGCCGGAGCTCCCGCCCGTAATGATCGCAAAACCTTTCTTCGAAAGACGCCCCGCGAGCTCGGAAGCGTGCTCGTAGTACTCTTCGCCGGGTTTGGTCCGCGCACTGCCGAAGAAGGTCGCAGCAAGGCTGTAGTGGCGGATGACGTCGAAACCTTCGACAAACTCTGACATGATCTTGAAGATGCGCCACGACTCGACCTTGTTCGGCTTACAGACGAGGAGCGGACGGTCTTCCGGCATGGCCTGACGGCCTTCATGGATGGCTTTTGCGAGGCGTTCTGCGGTCTCTTCGTTCGGTTTATTGTGTTGCGTATCCATAGATACTTTCAATCTTAGCAGATTACAGGCCCTTACAACCGGTGGCGAGCGTATAACCCGCTGCTTCCGCAGCCGAAGCCGACGCAAAGGTTATCTTCGTAGCGCTTGAAAGACGACTCGCGCCGGCGCACATGACCGGATAGTACTTGGTGCCGTTTTTTGAAGCCACGACGCGCCCATCGGAGGGCAAGGGCGTGATAATGGCAGCAGTAGCCGTCCCCTGCCCTGCTGAGACCTGGAGACCTGCCTCACGGCCCGAAAGATAGCCTAAAGCGAAGCTTGCTGAGGCAGAGAGCAATAATATGGCTAAGATAAAGGCGTCTTTAGGGACGCGCGCGACTAGGCTTTTGCATTTTCCCGCCGCTTCTGCTATAGTCATCAGGTAACACTATACCACTATGGCATCAACTAAAGCCGGCGGTTCCGCGAAGAACCTCACTGATTCCAACCCGCAATATCTCGGCGTGAAGCTCGCTGACGGCGCGACGGCAAAGCCGGGCGCTATCATCGTGCGCCAGCGCGGCACGAAGATCGAGGCCGGCAAGAACGTAAAGGTCGGCAAAGACCACACGCTTTTCGCGACGGCAGACGGCAAGGTCGCTTTCCGCACCTGCCGCAAGATCACCTTCACTGGCCACCGTACGACCAAGAAAGTCGTCGACGTGATCTAAGTAATAAAAATAAAAATCGCCGCAGATCGCGGCGATTTTTATTTTTGCCTAGCTGACTATTCAGCCTGGATCGTGATCGAAAACTTGCCGAACGTTTCAGCGGAAGAAACCGGCACGTCGAAGGTGCCTACTTCCTTGAAAGGGCGCTCGAGCTTGATGACGCCTTCCGGAAGCTCTACCTTCGCCTGCTCCTTGGTCGCCTTGAGGATCTCCGGCTCCCCCACCGCATCGTAGAGGTGACCCTTCTCGTTTGCTTTCACGGTGATCGTGATGTGCGCATCCGCAAGCGCCTCGATGCTCTGCGAAAGAAGTGCGGCATCGACCGCCGAGCGCTGCATCGCTTGGGTGCGGCGAACCTCGGCCTCCTTGAGCGCCACCTTCGTCGCCGGAACAGCGAGCTTCTTCGGAATAAGGAAATTGAGCGCGTATCCGTCGCTCACCTCTACCTCGGCATGCGCACGGCCCATGCCCTTCACGTCTTTCGTCAAAATTACTTTCATATACTTAGAATCTAACGTATCCGACGGCCCCCGTCAAAACCGGCTATTTCCCTTCCGTTAGGAACTGGACGGCGCGAGCCATCTGCGGATCAAGCTTGTTCTTCTGATCGCTTGCCGTATAGGGCACGACGATATCCGGCGTGATGCCATTGCCCATGATCCAGTGACCTTCCGGCGTTATCCAGCGTGCGACGGTCACCTTGAGAGAGCCTTCGCCAAGGTCGAGCAAAGTCTGGACCGAACCCTTTCCGAACGACTTGGTGCCGATGAGAGTCGCGACGTGGTTATCTTGCAGGGCGCCCGCAAGGATCTCAGAGGCGGAAGCCGAACCGCTGTCGATAAGGACGACGACCTTTGTCCCGATAGGAATGTCGTTATAGCCGATACTCGTATCCTTTTCGTTCGGATGCTTGCCGTCGAAATCTTCGGTCACGATCGTGGTCCCTTTCGGGAGGAAGTGGCTCGCGACATCGATCGCCGCATCCAGATATCCGCCCGGATTCCCGCGAACGTCGACCACGAGCTTCTTCGAGCCTGAAGCCTTGAAACGCTTAAACGCCTGGTCGAAGAGGCTCGCGGAATTCGCCGTGAACTGGTAGAGCGCGATGTGATAAACACCGGTCTTCTCGTCGAGACCATCATCCGTCTCGGGCACCTGGATCGTCTCGCGGACAACCTTGACCTCAAGCGGTTTCTTATCGCGGAGCAGGGTCAGGACGACGGTTGTTCCGACCGGACCGCGGATCTCGCTTACCGCCGTCTCGACTGCAAGCCCTTCGGTGGACTTCCCGTCGATCGCCAAGATGAGATCGCCCGCTTTGATGCCGGCTGCTTCCGCCGGCGTACCCTTCAACGGTGCGACGACAGTGAGCACATCGTTCTTGATGCCGATCTCCATTCCGACGCCGGCGAAGCTTCCTGAGATGCTCTCCGAGAAAGCCTTCGCTTCCTTGGGCGGGAAAAAGACCGTATACGGATCGCCGTAGGCGCTCGCAAGACCGCTGATCATCCCATACAGTCGCTCCTCTTCCGTGGGAAGGCTTGAGGAAGCGTGTGTAACCACATAATTAGCCTCGAGCGCATTCCAGGCTTTCCAAAAATCAGTCAGATCGAGATTCTGATCAGGTGTCGCATCAAGCCCATCGCCTATGAAAGGAAGATGCGTTACGACCGCGGCGGCAGAATTGGTGTTCGATCCGAGAGAAAGCCCCGCAAAAAACGCGACCGCCGCGACCAGCGCGAAAGAGACGCCACGCATCGCGACCGAACGGCTACGCGCGAAAGTTTCGTGCATGCTCATTGCGGGGAGTATATCACGCGTGAACGGTACGAGCTCATGCTATGCTATAGAGCGATGATATTCCGCTACGTATACCGCGACGGCGTCTGGCTCGACCTTGAGCACCCTACGGAAGAAGAGGTGCACAGCATCGCGCAGGAGTTCGGCATCAGCGAGCGGCTGCAGACGGAAATCCTCACTCCGACCCCTTCCTCGCTCGTTGCAAGCGAAGAGGGCATGGTTTTCCTAGTGCTTCACTTCCCCACTAACGGCGCCAATGACGGCGTCATCCGCGACCAGGAGGTCGACTTTCTGGTTGGGAAGAATTTCATCATCACGGTGCGCTACGAAGTCGTCGCTTCGCTCCACCGCCTCCAGAAAGTCCTTGAGACGCAGCGTCTCATCTCTTCCCATGACACCTTGACCACCGACGTGATGCTCGAGATCCTTTTCGCACACCTGTATGCGGCAGTCCGCGACCATACCGCCACTATCGCGGAACGGTTAACCGGCATCGAGCGTGACATGTTCAGCGGACTTGAACGCAAGACCGTCCGCCTCATCTCTGACATAAGCCGCGAATTCCTGCACATCGAGGCTTCGCTCGCCAACCAAGAAAGTTCCTTGACCCGTTTCCTGAAGGCGCTCGCGCTTCGCCATTCCTTCGGCCCGTTCTTCGAAGAACGTTCCGAGCGTATCTTCGTCGAACGTGATCAGGTATCACGACTCGTTTCCACCTACCGCGCGGTCGCGACCGAGCTCCGGCAGACGAACGCATCGCTCCTTGAGTCTCGCCAGAACGACATCATGCGAGCGCTCACGATGATCACCGTACTCGTGCTTCCGCTCGAGCTTATCGCCGTGACCTTCGGCATCCATGCGCCCGGCACGCCGTTTGAGGGAGAGTCGAACGGATTCTGGATCATCATTACCATCATGCTCTCGCTTACCGGCATCATGACCATCTTCTTCGCGAAGAAACGTTGGCTTTTCTGATTGTGATATGAACTGGTTCGGGCGCCTATTCGGCAAGAAAGATACGGACGACGAGACGCCTCGCATCGCGCACGTCTTCTTCACGAACACGCTTACCGAGCGTAAAGAGCTCTTCGTCCCGCAAAAGCCTGGCCTGGTACTCATGTATTCTTGCGGGCCGACCGTCTACGACCGCGCGCATATCGGCAATCTCCGTGCCTATGTGTTTTCCGATACGATCACACGCGTCCTTGAGGCAGCCGGCTACCGCGTACGCCGTGTCATCAACATCACCGATGTCGGGCACCTGGTTGGTGACGGTGACCGCGGCGAGGACAAGATCGCAGTCGGCGCAGCACGCGAACATACCACGCCAGAAAAAATCGCTGCGCGGTATACGAAGCTCTTCCTCGAAGATATCCGCGACCTCGGCATCGACACTGACGAGATCACCTTCCCGCATGCGACCGAATACATACAGCAGCAAGTGGCCCTGGCGAAGACCTTGGAGGAGAAAGGGTTCGCGTATCGGCTTCCGGATGGCCTGTATTTCGACACTGCGAAGTTCCCGGGCTATGGGAAGCTTGGTGGCGTTAGGGATGCACAGCTCGAAGCCGGTGCGCGCGTCGAAGTCGTAAAAGGTAAGCACCATCCTGCAGACTTCGTGCTCTGGCGTGGCGCAAAGCCAGGCGATCTCCAGCAGTGGGACAGCCCTTGGGGACGCGGCAACCCGGGCTGGCATATCGAATGCTCGGCGATGTCCCGTTCCCTCCTGGGCCAAGAGCTCGATATCCATACGGGCGGCGAAGACCACATCGCCGTACATCACAACAACGAGATCGCGCAGTCCGAAGCGGCCAACGGACGCACCTTCGTACACTACTGGATGCACTGCGCCTTCCTCACCATGGAGGGACAAAAAGCATCGAAATCGATCGGCAATGTCGTCTACCTCTCCGACATAAAAGAACGCGACTTCCATCCGCTCACGCTTCGCTACTTCTTCCTGCAGGCGCACTATCGCACTCCCCTCTCCTTCTCGTGGGATGCGCTTGCCGCGGCAGCAAGCGCGCTTGAGCGCCTCTGGAAACTCGTAAGCGAAGTCGCAGAAGAGTCGAGACGGAAAACCGAACCATCCGAAGCGCTTGACCATTTCCTCGCGACTGTTCGGGATGACCTGTCGACCCCGCAAGCGCTCGGTATCCTCTGGGAGTCGCTGAAAAGCGAAGACTTCACGCCTGAAGAGAAGTGGGGCCTTATCGAAGCTGCCGATGCACACCTTGGGCTCTCCCTCATTGCGCCGCCGGTAATACAGGCGACTGTGCCCGAAGCGGACCTCCCCGACACGGTGCGCGACGCGCTGAAAAAGCGCGAAGAAGCCCGCTCGGCAAAAGATTTTGCCGAAGCCGACCGCCTCCGCAATGAGATCGAACAAGCCGGCTACAAGGTAGGAGACCGCCCCGAGGGTCCTCTAGTGACCCGCGTCTAACCCGAAAAGGCCGGTCTCCTGGCCGACCTGTTTTGCACAGGAAAACCACAGTTTTGGCACTTTCGGCAAGTTGCGCCCCTTGGGGTACAATGAGTCCTAATGGCAACAGGCGTAGACCGTATCCCCCCTCAATCCCTCGAGTCCGAGCAGGCCCTCCTCGGCGCCCTCCTCCTCAAACCTGACGCGATCCATGACGTCTCCGATCTCATTCGTGCCGATTCCTTTTACGCTGAAAAACATCGCCTCATCTTTACCGCGATGCGTGAGCTTGCCGAACGCGGCGAACCGATCGATCTCGTCTCCCTCTCGCAGCGTCTCCAAGACCAGGGGCTCATCGAACGCGCGGGAGGCAGAAGCTATCTCGCTGATCTGGTAAATTCGGCACCGGCTGCCGGCAACTTCTCCCATTACGCCGACCTCGTCTCTCGCAAGCATCTGATGCGCTCGCTCATCGATGCTGCAAGCACGATCACGGAATCCGCCTACGACGACTCGCGCGAGACCATGGAGGTGCTCGATGAAGCGGAAAAAGCGGTGTACGCGATCGGTAACGCCTCGGTCGCGCATAAGTTCACGGCGATCGGCGACAAGGTGCACGAAGCGTGGGATCGTCTTGAAGCCCTTTCCAAGAAAGAAGACGGCATTCGCGGCGTCCCTTCGGGCTTCCCTTCTCTCGACAATCTGCTCTCAGGCTTTCATCCCTCCGATCTCGTGATCCTTGCCGCGCGCCCCTCGATGGGTAAGACTTCGCTCGCGCTTGATATCGCCCGTAATGCCGCCGTTCGCCATAATGTCCCGGTCGGCATCTTCTCGCTCGAGATGAGCTCCGAACAGCTCATCGACCGCATGCTCGCCGCCGAGTCTTTCGTGAACTCCTGGAAGCTCCGTACGGGCCAGGTGCGCGAGGAAGAAGACTTCGCCCGTATCCGTGATGCGCTCGAGACCCTTTCGAAGGCCCCTATCTATATCGATGACAAGCCGGGCAACAATATCCTCGCGATGCGCGCCGTCGCACGCCGCTTGAAGCGCGAGCGCGGTATCGGCCTTATCGTCGTCGACTACCTGCAGCTCATGGCACCGACCAATACGAAAGCGTCTGACTCGGTGGTGCAGCAGGTGACCGAAATCTCCCGCTCCTTGAAAGGGCTCGCGCGCGAGCTTGAAGTGCCGGTTATCGCCCTCTCCCAGCTCTCGCGTGCAGTCGAGCAGCGCGGCGGCCGTCCCCGCCTTTCCGATCTGCGTGACTCGGGCTCCATCGAGCAGGATGCCGACGTCGTGATGTTCATCCACCGTGAAGACAAGCGGAACCCGGATAGCGATCGTCCGAACATCGCCGAGATCCTCATCGAGAAACATCGTAACGGCCCTACCGGTTCCGCCGAACTCTACTTCGATGACAAGCGTTCTACCTTCCAGCCCATCGACACGCACGGCTACGGCGAACTTGCCGGGGAATTTTAAACATGGATTCCATCGACGAGCTCGCACGCGCTTTTGCCCGTTTCCCCGGCATCGGCCCGCGCCAGGCAAAACGTTTCGTCTACCATCTTCTTGCGATACCCGCTGCCGAGCGCGCAGCGCTCGCTGAACGCGTTACTGCGCTTAACGCGAACGTGCATCAGTGTCCCGCTTGCCTCCGTTTCCATACTCAGAATACGAAAGGAGTCTGCCGATACTGTTCCGATACGACGCGTGATGATGCGCTCCTCATGCTCGTCGAAAAAGATCAGGACCTCTCCGCCGTGGAGCGCGCTGGGACCTATAAGGGCCGTTATTTCGTCCTGGGCGGCGTACTGACGCTTTCAGGAAAAGGCGCGATCCGCGAAAAGGAACTCCTGAATACTCTTCAAGGACGTCTTGATAAGGGCCTTAAAGAGATCGTCCTCGCCCTTTCAGCGACCTCCGAAGGCGAACACACTGCCGACCATGTCCGCGAACTCCTTGCTCCGTATCGCGACCAGCTCACGATCTCGCTCCTTGGCCGCGGCCTCGCGACCGGTTCCGAGCTCGAATATTCCGACGCCGAGACCTTGCGCGCGGCGCTTTCAAATCGTAAAGAAGCATGAGCCAAAAACTAAAAACCGCTCTCGACGAGCGGCTTTTAGTTTTACTCCCGTTTATCCCTCGATAAAGGTGAGCGCCTTGCCTTTGTGGATACCACGACCGGTACGGCCGATACGGTGAACATAATCCTCGTAAGTCGACGGCAGGTCGTAGTTCACCACGTGCGAGACTTCCGGGATATCGAGACCGCGTGCCGCGACATCGGTAGCGACGAGCACCGTTACGCTTCCCCGCTTGAAAGCTTCAAGGGCGCGAAGGCGTGCGCCGTGCGTCTTATCGCCATGGATGGATTCCGCGTGGATGTGACGGCGCGAGAGGGCTTTCGAGAGCTTCTCCACGCCGTACTTGGTGCGGCCGAAGACGAGCACGCGACTGAAATCGCGGTCCTGGAGCATCTCTGCGAGCACCTCGAACTTGTCGGTGCCGCGCGGGACACGGACGACATCCTGATCGACATTCTTCGAGGTGTCGCGGGTGCGCACCGAGATGACCGTCGGGCTCTCGAGGAAATCGCCGATAAGGCCCTCGATCTCGCGGCTCATGGTCGCCGAGAAGAAGAGCGTATGACGCTCCTTGCGCATCTTAGCGAGGATGAAGCGCATGTCATCGATGAAGCCCATGTCGAGCATGCGATCTGCTTCGTCGAGCACGACCGTGCCGAAGGTCGAAAGGTTGAGTGCCTTGCGCTCCATGAGATCCTTCAAGCGTCCCGGAGTACCGATCACGAAGGTCGGGTTATGGCGGAGCGCCGCGATCTGCGGCGTGATGTTCGCGCCGCCGACAGCGACCATGCCGCTAAACCCGAGACCCTTAGCAAAACCAGCGAGCTCCTTCTCGATCTGTACGGCGAGCTCACGCGTCGGAGCCATGACGAGTACGCGCTCATCCTTCTGCTTCATCACCTTGTCGATGAGCGGAATGAGGAAAGCGGCCGTCTTGCCCGTACCAGTCTCCGCGAGACCGACGACATCCTGCCCGTGCAGCACGTGCGGGATCGCCTTGTCCTGGATCGGCGTCGGGAGCTCGTAGCCCTTTGCTACGATATTCGCCTTGAGGCGCGGATTGATGTCGAAATCGGTGAACTTATGCTCCGGTACGAAAACCGGTTCTTCGGTGGTGACCACCGCTCGATTCACGAACTTAGCGATTTCGGCTTCGGTCTGACCGAATGCGCCGACACCGCCCCTGCCGCGACCGCGTCCTCCTCGAGGACCGAAGTTACGGCCACCGCGTGCCGGTCGTCCGGCTGCGGCAAAATCGCTCGGCGAGAACGAGCGGCTTCGACTGCCACGGTGCGTTGAACCCTCACGCGAACCGCGCGAAGATTTATTGGCACCTGATGTGCCGCCCTGATGATTCCATCTCCCTATTTGCATATAATGTAAAAGCTACGCTTGATAAAAGCTTGAGATCAGCGAACGCGTATGAGAAAAGCGCTTTCGCGCTCGGGGTCGCTTAAGCGATCGAATCGATCGTGACCTTTACGAGCGGCTGGCGGTGGCCGACGCGCTTGAAATAGCGGCTCTTCGGCTTGTACTTCACCACCTCGACTTTCGGAGCTTTCCCGACGAGAACGACGGTGCCTTTGACCTCTGCACCCTTGATAGTAGGTGCACCGATGGTCGTGTCCGAGCCGTTGTCTACGAGTAGCACCTCGTCGAAGACAACCGTGTCGCCCTTCTGTACGTCGCCGGGGAGTTTCTCAATGGTAACGGTATCGCCCTTGGAGACGACATACTGCTTACCGCCGGTCTTGATTACGGCCACTTCCATAGTTCCCACACTCTAGCATTTGGGCCCTAAAAAGACAAGGCCGCGCAAAGCGCGGCCTTGAGGGCTAAAGGATCAGTTTCGAACCGGAACAGGCACAAGTGCGCTTTCTCCGGCTGGTTTCAGCGCATCGTTGAGCCACCAAAGCGCCCTTTCATACCACTGGCGCATTTTACTCTTGTCTGGAGGACGGGGGATACACGCTGCGACATAGATATAGAGAATCATGATAGCTCCTTGTGCGGATATGCAGAATGATCCATCTAAACCCTCGCTGCCAAGAACCAAAAAGATGAAGAAAATGGACATATTGATAAGGACGGGTCCCTTCCGCTTTTCCGGATCAAGGAGTTTCTCGGGCTCGAGAGCACTCGACCCTTTCAAGAATTGCTCCTCTCTCTTTTCTAGTTGAAAAACGACAAGTGTACTTACGAACGTCATATAGAGAGCGACCACGAAGTAAGCTACCGGTTCTCCTCCCACAACCACAAGAAGCCAGGATAAGATCATCTCAAAGATAATGAGCCATTTCTGCACCCAGAACTTTGTGAGTCCGGTCAACCACTGAAAGCGGTCAGTAAACTTCTGCGCCTTATTGAGCAAGAATGTGTCGATGTATGAGAGCATGACCTGCCCCTTTCCAAAGTTCGTTAATCGGAAATCTAAAAGATAATATGCCGTTATTAAGCTAATTTGTCAAAATTTCCTTAGATCCTTGCCAAAAACAAAAGCCGCGCAAAGCGCGGCTTTTTTAACAAAAGCGTCTTAACCGGTTGCCGTGTGCGGGATTGTCGCCCACAGGTGCCCCGCCAAAATAACAAAGATGATGAGGGTCACCGCATCTACCCTGATGAGGATATCGGAAAGCGATTTCCGTTTCTTCTCAGTGAGGCACGCACAAACCATGCCCACGATGGTAAGTAGAGCCATGAGCCCGAAAACGATGATTTCTATCAAACGCGCGTCCATCCTGGTCTCCTTGTCATGAGCCTCAACAGGACCCTTCTGCGTATAGGAAACCCTGCCGTGGACGTTTAGTCAATAGCCGGCTTGTCGAGTAACTCCGGCTCAAAACCGATCTTGGTCTCGGCGATGCGGTAGACGTCCTTATCGATCTTGCCGAGCTCCTTGTAGGCGCTGTTGTAGTGAGAGACGGTCGTGCCGAGAGAGACGCCGAGCTTCCGATAGAACTCCTCGTACGCACCCAAGTGTTTGCCGAGCTCGCCCACGCGCTTCTGGATGTCTTCCGCTCGCTTCTCGATCTGCATCGCCTTCAGGCCCTGCATGACTGTCTGGAGGTACGCAAGGAACGAGGTCGGCGAGACGATGATGACCTTGTACTTCCCTGCTGCCCGCTGGATGAGATTCTCTTCTTCTCCGCCACCGACCTGGTTCGTGAGGAGATCGTAGTAGATCGCTTCGCTCGGGATGAACATGAAGGCGAAGTCCATGGTCTTCTCCTCGGGACGGATATATTTTGCGGTCTCCTGGATACGCAGCTTCAGATCCGCGACGAACGCCTTCTCAAGCGAGGCACGCTCGGTCTCTGGCGCGTTCACGAGACGGTTATAGTTCTCAAGCGAGAACTTGGAGTCGATGGGGACGACCTTATCGCTCACGAAGACGGCTGCGTCGACAATCTCGCCATTATCGAAACCGTACTGCATCTGGTACATGCCGGGCGGGAGCACGTTCTTAAGCACCGTCTCGAGGTAGTACTCGCCAAGGATGCCGCGCTGCTTCGGATTCTTCAGGATGTCCTGCAAACCCTTGAGCTGCTCTGCAAAGCCTTGGGTCTGTCGGCCGATCTCCTTTACCGACGTGACTTCCTCGGTGATCTCCTTGATGAGGCGCGTGCTCTCGGAGAACTGACGGTGCGCGTGCTCCTGCATCGCTTTGGAAGACTCGGAGACGCGCGCGTCGAGCGTCCGCTCGAGGTTCTGGAGCTGCTGCTGAAGAAGGAGGATGCCACCGTCTTCTTTCGGGGTCTCTTCCTCGCGGCGGCGCAAGATAAAGTAGAGTCCGACGCCCTGGAGAAGCAGAAGCAAGAGTACGATAAGAGCGACCGTGAGAAGATTCATGAGTGTAGTATACTGCACCATATGCCCATCCACGAAACCCTGAAGAAAGCCATCCCTGACGCCATGCGTGCCAAGGACGAAGTGAAGCTCCGCACCCTCCGCTCGCTCGTAACCGCGATGACCAACGAAGTCGTAGCCAAGAAAAGGAAGCCCGATGAGTTTCTTACCGACGAGGAGGCACTCGCGGTCCTGAAGCGCGCCGCAAGCCAGCGCAAGGACTCGATCGAGCAGTTTGAGAAGGCTGGCCGCACCGATCTAGCTGAACCGGAAAAAGCTGAGCTCGCCATCATCGAGACCTACCTCCCCGCCATGATGAGCCAGGAGGAAATCCTTCCAATCGCCAAGGCGAAAATGGCCGAACTCGGCGTAACCAGTAAGTCTGAAGCGGGTAAATTTACCGGGATGCTCATGAAAGAGCTCAAAGGCAAGGCCGACGGCGCCGACGTGAAAGCCATTGTGGATAGCTTGCTTTCTTAAACGGAACAAGGTCTAATATATTACAGACTATGAGTATGGAGGGTCCAAAAATGTCGGTAGATCCTAAGAAAGTAGCGATTGACGCGGAGTATCAAGCAGCCCTGGCGAAACTGAGCGCTACCCACGATCGAAAGATGGCTGAAGGTGCCGCTAACCAAAAAAAATCGACTGTCCTTGAAGACGCAAAGAAACCAGCACCGAAACTGTCTCGACAAGCAGTGGACGCTCGAGGACATGCAAGACATATAGAAATGAGCCAACCTCCCGGCGACAGAGACTAGAAAATAAATGGAGCTTCACCGGCTCCATTTTTCTTTTATGCCACACTCTCCTTATGCTGATTAAGTGGAAGAGCCAGATAGAAGGTCGTTCCCTTCCCTTCTTCTGATTCGAACCAGACAGAACCCTTCATGAGCGCAGTCATCTTATTCACGATGTAAAGGCCGAGACCGTTACCGTCTGGATCAGCCGTTTTTGCATTATCGGCACGGAAGAAACGGGTAAATATCTTTTCTTGATCCTTTTGAGGAATGCCGATGCCCGAGTCTTGCACGGTAATCACCATCGACTCTTCGGATACCTCCCTCCCTCCTACCGAGCTCCCCGCCGCCGCATGGGCGCAGGAAATATGTACACTGCCTTTCTCTGGTGTGTACTTGATCGCGTTAGAAATAAGGTTTTGCAGAATGATCTTTGCGATATCCGGATCGATGCTGAATGGCGATAGTCCGCTGCAGCTTTCCGAGACGTCGATCTGCTTATTCCGTATGCTTACCGCGAACTCCTCAAGCGTCTCCTGTCCGAGCTTTGCGAGATCCATCTTCACCGGATGCACCTTCATATCGCCAGTCTCAAGCCGGAGCACGTACAGGAAGGACTTCAAGATATCGTTCATCTGCCTGGCGGCGGCATAGAGCTTCTCCACATAATCCTCCTGCTTCTTGCTCAGAGCGCCCGCGTCCCCTTCAAGAAGCATCTCCAGATACCAGCTCATCGTCGTGATCGGCGTGCGCAACTGATGCGATGCGAGCGAGATGAATTCGCTTTTCGCTTGGTCGACCTCCTTGAGCTTGGTGATGTCCTGTTCGACGCCGAGGAAGTACGCAACCTCTCCGTCAGGTCCTAAGATCGGCGAGATGTGAAGCTCGGCATCATACCGCCCTCCATCTTTCCGACGATTGACAATCTGTCCCTCAAAGACCCGCTTCGCATGGATCGTAGCCCACATCTTCTGATAGAAGTCCTCGGACATCTGCCCGCCCCAGAGAGCCGGCGTCTTGCCGATGATTTCCTCCCGCGGGAAGCCGGTAAAGTGCTCCGCATTCTTATTCACGAAAATGATCTTTCCTGCCGGGTCGGTAAGCATGATGAGATCGGAAGCTGAGTCCACTGCCATCTTGAATTTCTTGAGTTCCTCGGCGCTTTTACGGAGAGCCTCTTCCGCTTTGACTTTCTGGGTGACATCCTCGACCGTAGACATAGCGCCGATAACCATGCCGTCCTTATCCCGAAGCGGCGTATTGGTCCAGTCGCAAAGGATCGTCCGCCCGTCCTTGGTGATATTTTCGTTCAGACTGTTTGCCGTCGACTCGTCCCCTTGCAGGAGCTTGTGCCAGACGATTTCGACTTGGGGCTGCACTGCCGTAGGAACGATCGTGCCGTAGGGGTGCTTCCCTTTCATCTCCCCGAAAGAGAAGCCGAATATCTTTTCCGCTGCCGCGTTCCAGGTTACGACCTTGAAATCCTTGTCCCATACGACATGCCCGATGGGCAGACGGGAAATCTCGAGTTCCAGCCGCTCTTCGCTCCGGCGCACAGCCTCTTCGCTTTCCTTGCGTTCGGTCACATCTCGGAAGGTACCAAGAAGATACTGCTTCCCCCCGAGTACGATCAGGGATGAATTGATATCCGCGTAAAATATGCGCCCGTCTTTTCGGAGTACCGGGATATCCCTCGCTATGCGTATCTCCCTACGCGCCTGCTTCTCGAACTCTTCAAGGACATGCGGCAAGGCGTCGGACGGATGGATGTCCGTCACGCCCATGCTACGAAGCTCCGCTTCACTATAGCCGAGCATCTGAGAGAAAGCCTCGTTGACTGCGAGGAATCTCTTCGTCTCTACGTCCGCAAACGCAAGCCCGTCAAGCAAGCTGTCAAAGAGCAGTTTGAACTCCTTGTCTTCGGTGAAGCTCCCTTCGGGAAGACCCTGCTTTCGTCTGAAGGAGAACGTCATATACGGCGGTTATTTCGACCGGATGAGCGCTTCTTTGATCTTCTCGATGATCTCGTTGATAGGATGCTCCGCCTTGACGTAGTAGTCCGTAGCGCCGAGCTCCATCGCGTGCTTGATATCGCTCTCCTCGCCGAGGTTCGACACGACGACGACCGGCACAAGCTTGAGCTCTTCATCGGCTTTCAAGGTTTTCAGGACCTCGAAGCCGCTCTTCTTCGGCAGTAAGAGGTCGAGGACGATGACATCGGGCACGAGTTCGCGTGCCGCAACGATAGCACGCTCGCCATCGGAAGCGATGACGACATCGTCACCTGTCCGTTCGAGCTTTTCTTGGATAACCTTCGCGAGCACCTCCTCATCTTCTACGATCAATATCTTCATATGTGATTACTATTACCAGCTAACGATCTCGGAGTCATTCGATCTCTTCGATATTCTCCACTGCGTACTTCCCGAACTTCTCCGCGGTTCCTCTGATATGCAGCAAGAGCGACTTTACCTCTTCCAGGTCTTTCTTATGAAGCGTATCTTCCTCGCATTTCTCAAGGATAGTGGTTATATCCTTCTGTACCAAGCCGGAGACTGCCGTGATGTCTCGCGCAGCGATCACGACCTGGCGGCGGCGGCGCTTGATGCCGAGCCGGTCGAGATAACGACCGAAAAGGATACCGCCTGCGAGCGCCACGACGAGCACCATGAAGAGCCAGAACTGCGTCACGCGGAAACCTCCGATGACCAGCACAGGCGGCGCGAGGATCTCAATCGACAGGCGTGCCTCCGTCGTATTCCCGGCATTATCTACTGCCTGGACAAGAACCTTTTTCGTCCCAAAAGTCTGCTGAGGGAGCACGTAGTGGTGCTCAACTGCAGTGCTTGTCGTCGCCAGTTCCCCATCAACAAAGATCTTGAAAAGAGCGATGCCTGAAGGTTGATCTTTCGCGGAGAAAGTAATAGCAGGTGCCACGTCTTCGGTTTTAAGCCCGTCCAAGGATTCGACGAGAAGATTGATGGGTGGTGCCGTATCAATACCGATACGATAATGCGCGGCCGTACCCCACCCGAGCGCATTCCTAAAGCGCACATGCAAATACCAGATACCGTCATCGAGCGGTGCAAAGGTCTGATTGTCGAAGAGACCCTCCGACTCGGTCGGGTTAAAGCTCGGCTGCCGGTTGACCGCCGTGGCGACAGCCGTCACGTCATTTGGCAGATCCCACTGCGCGAGAAATTTCGAGTTATGCGCGTACCATCCGGTTGGATCCGGATAGAGAGGCACTGACACTTTCGGCTTGGCCGGCAGCGCCCCGCTCGGGACCGCTGGACGCACAATTTGCGGCGGTTTGATGAGGGCGGCGTCTTGCTTCGTGATGCTCGTGAGCTCAAGACCGTTCATCGCGGAAAGCACGTTGGTACCGCTTCCGTCGCTTGCCGTGACTGCTCCGTCAGAAAAGACCAGCCGGACGGCTCCAGCCCCCTTCACCTTGAAGGCGATGCGTAGGATTTCGAGATCCTGCCCGGAAACGCCGTTTTGAGCACCTCCGATGAAGCTCACTTTCCCGGTATCGTTCGAATATTCCGGCCCTTGGAGCCAGAAACTGAAGACGGACGTACTCCTGTCGAGACTCGTGACCTGAAGGATATCTCTCGGGTACGAAAGGGTCGCTTGCGCCGCATTCACGCCCACGTCTGCGCTTCTGAGCTTGATGTCGACCGTGAACGTATCCCCGATGACGAACGTCTCCTTGCTCGTCGAGAGGTCGAGCGTTGCCGCGTGCGCCATCATCGGAAGCGCGAGCGAGAGGGCTGCGATCCCGATTCCGGAAAGCAGTGCCCGATACTTGATGAGCGAGGTCTGGAAGAAAGGGTGCGTGTTCATGCGAATCGATTATTTCTTAAGCGTACGGACAAAGATGCTCAGATCAGTGACATCGAGCACGCCATCGCCGTTCAAGTCATCGAGCATGCGGGTTGCAGCGACTGAAGACGACCAGCGCGCGAGGAATACGCTCCAATCCTGGACATTGATCACACCATCCTGATTGAAATCGGTCTGCGGCGTAAAGAGTGTTGAGACTTCGAATACTTTCTGCGGAGAGTAGTCGCTTGTTGCACCCGCGGTAACCTGAAGAACACGTACCGTATGGCTGCCAAGCGAAAGATCAGCAGTCGGGAACAAGAGCTTGTAAGAACCATCCTTTGCCGCTACTGCTTTCCCAGCAAGCGTCACGCCGTCTACCTGCGCTTCGACGGAAGCGCCGGGAGTCGCCATGCCGACGAACCCGACAAAATCACCTTTGCGGACAACCGGACTCACGAGGCCTAATGTCGGTGACAAGAGCGTGGCACTCAAGGTCAAAAGCGCGTTTGGGTTTGCGTAGTTTACGGAAAAGACTTTCGTCTGCGTGACTCTACCGAGCGAATCCACACCGACGATACCGTACGCACTCGCACCAGTCGCGATATTGCTTAAGGTCGTCGAGAAAGCGCCTCCGGATGAAGCGACGATTTCAGCTTGACGTGCCGACTCTTGCGGCGTTACGGCGAGCATCTGCACTCGAGCGCCCGGGAAAGCTTGTCCTGAGATACGAGTACCTGCGATCGGCTTTACGGCACCAAGGCCCGCACCACCGCCGATCGGCGCAACCGGCGTCGCTGAGAAGAGGAGCGATCCAGTCGACGAGACATCGAGGCCGGTACCCTCGCTATCAGTGAGCGAAAGGGTCACCGTCTCGGCAACCATGTCGTTCAGGGTAAGCGTTCCGACGCCGTTCACGATATTCACGAGACCGGCACCCGTTGCCGAACCGGTCACGTGCAGCGTCACGTCGTTCTCGTACGTCGTATCGATGTTGCCCGCATCATCGGTGGCTTCGACGGTTACGGTTGCCGGCGTACCGATCTGTACCGGCCCTGCCGGCAGGATGACGAAACGTGTCGCAACGATCGGAAGCGGACTCACGGTCACCTCATCTGTCGCGTCGACGATACCGACCGCACCGTTAGGGCCGGATGACGAATCAGAAGCCGTGACCGTCCAGGTGCCGGCTTTCTCGTCGTAATACCAGAAGTTCGTGGTCGATTGGCCATCATTTACTGTGGCAACGGTTATGGGAATGCCGCCCATCGCGGCATCGTAGAATTTTGCGGCGCTGCCGGTCGAAGAAGTGTAAAGGTACGCGAGCGTGACACCGGAGGTTACGAGATTGCCGTACTCATCCTTGCGCGCGAGGGTGTACCCGAGACGCGTACCCGCCGTCATATCGCCAGGGTCGTTCAAAGTGAACGCGCTCACCGCAGCAGGCGTCACCGTGAGAGCATCGCTCGCGTCGGCGATACCAGCGGCCCCATCCGGCGCCGATGCATTATCGGAAGCCGTGATGTACCAATCCCCCGCTTTCTCGTCATAGGCCCAGAAAGTTCCCGAGGAGTCTCCATCAGCGATAGTGAGCGACGTGATAGCGCTACCGCCGCTTGCGGCGTCATAGAACTTCTTATGTGTGCCATCGGACGTGCTGTAAAGATACGCGGTCGTCGCGCCTGCGGTCACCAAATTGCCGTACTGATCCTTGCGCGTGAGAGTGTACCCGATGCGAAGTCCAGCGGCCGTGTCTCCCGGATTATCAAGCGTAAACTGAGCAACGGCGCCAGGCGCAAAAGCTACAGATCGCGTCGACGAGACGTTGAGTCCAGTACCTTCGGTATCGGAAAGCCCGAGATGGACCGTCTCTGCTGCCGTATCAGAAATCGCAAGAGTGCCGACACCGTTTACGATATTCACGAGACCCGCTCCTGTCGCCGAGCCATCTGCGGTAAGCGTGACGTCTTGCGTATAACTCGTATCGATATTCCCGCTACCATCCTGAGCTTCAACCGTTACCGTAACCGGTGCATCGACCGTACCATCGCTAGGCGGCAGAATAACGAAACGCGTCGCAACGATAGGCGCTGGATTTACGACGACCGAGTCTTCACCGTCAGCGATACCGACGATGCCATCCGGTGCGGAGGCGTTATCGGAAGCCGTGATCGTCCAGGTGCCGGCTTTCTCGTCGTAGTACCAGATATTCGCTGTCGCATTGCCAGCGACGATGGTGACAGAGGTCACGGGAGAACCCCCCGAAGATGCGAGATAGAATGCATGCGTCCCGCTCGACGAGCTGTAGAGATATGCGGTCGTTGCTCCCGAGGTTGCCAGGTTGCCGTACTGGTCCTTACGTGTAACCGTGTAGCCGAGACGGGTTCCGGCTGTCATGTTTCCAGGATCATTGAGGGTGAAGCCCGCGACTGCGGCAGGAGTCACGGTAAGCGAGTCGACCGCATCATTGAGACCCACGTTACCATCGGGCGCGGAGGCGTTATCGGAAGCCGTAATCGTCCAGGTACCGGCTTTCTCGTCGTAGTACCAGACAGTAACGGAGGATGCTCCGTTTGGGATCGTGATCGAGGTAATGTTGTTGCCTCCCGTCGCTGCATCATAGAATCTCTTATTCGTGCCTGTGGAGGAACTGTAGAGATAGACGATGTCCGTACCCGACGTGCGTGGATTGCCATACTGATCGCTTCGCGTGACGGTGTAGGCCGCACGTTCACCTGCGGTGGCTGATGTCACGTCACTAATGGTGTACTGAGCGGTAACGCCTGAACCGAACGTAAGCGGCTGTGTCGACGAGACATTGAGTCCAGTACCTTCGGTATCAGCCAAGGAGAGTGTAATTGTTTCTGCAACGGTATCTGAGATCGCGATCGTGCCGACGCCATTGACCATCATGACCAGACCGCTGCCAGTAGCGGAACCCGTCGTATGCACCGTCACACCCTGTTGGTAATTCGTGTCGATACTGTCGTCTGCCTTTTCCGCTTTCACCGTCACCGTTACCGGCGCGTCGACCGTTCCGCTTCCAGGCGGTTCGATGACGAACTTCACCGCTTCAGGATTCACCGTGAAAGTGTTCGATACGCCCGCTTTCGTCCCGCCATGATCGACTGCCGTGATTGTCTTATTCGTACCTGCGCGCGAGACGGTCACCGACTCCGTACGAACGCCTCCGGCAAATGTCCCTGAGATAGCGGGAAGAATGGTGCCTGCATTGGTCGAGAGGTCGACGGTACCCGTATAGGACGTAATCGTGTTCTCATGCGCGTCCTTTGCGGTCATCGTTATCGAGAACGGGATAGCCGTCGTCTGCTGTCCGATAGCCGCGAAGGTAAAGTGATCAAACGCGCCGACAACTTCAGTGAGCGTACCAAAATTCGTAACCCCATCGGTTACGCCTGAGATGACTGATGTACCGCTCTTGGTGATGTTGCCTGAAGCGAGTGGCGAACCCGCGGTCGGGCGCACGCGGACATTTTGCCAGGTGAGCGAATTCCGGACGCCGTTACTTGTTGAGGCAGTGACGGTGATGGTGAGCGTCGTGCTCGTTACACCCACCGCTATGGTCGAGCCGCTTGGGAGATCGTTGATGTTGCGGTTGTTATTGCCGCCACCGCCCGTGCGCGTCACAAGCACAGTCGGCGCGGTGCCACCCGTGTCGAACTGGAATCCAGACGGGACATTCAAGATGATCGTGCCTGTGCCGATATCCCCGGTCGCTGCTTCCTCGATCACGGGACCGGTAAGGCTCGTATACGTGCCCCCTGTCGTGTCCGCAGAAATAGAACTGCCGCCCGTTGCGGAGGTAACTGTTACGGCTGCAAGTACGGTGGACGCACCGCTAAAAAACAGAAGTCCGACTAGAAGCGTCGAGAAAATAAACCGCACATGTTTTTGAGTGACAAATAGAGCATTGAGTTTCGAGGTAATGAGCATTGCTCTAATGATAGAGCACAAAAAGATTATCTCGTGGCATATTTATGATTTCGTGTGGATAGAAGCTCCATATAAACCAAAGATCTATTCATGTATACAGGCTCGCATGATACACGATTGGCTCCCGGTTCTATATCGAAGACTAAATCCGTAATCATCTTCTTCATCGATTTTTTTATTAAAGATCCCTATCTAGGGATTCTTTTGTCCTAACGACTTCCATTGAAGCTATCTTGGATATCCGAGACGAGATATTCAGTATTTATATAAGAGCAATAGGAAACCTTATTTTCTAATTTATCTATGTTCGCTTAAACAAGACAGACGAAAACCGCCCTAGAAGGGGCGGTTCCGCATTTGTGACCTCACGGGGACCGCGAGTACGCTTATCGATCCTTACAGGATCAGTGCACCTTGCGGATTTTCTGTTCGCTATGCTTCAGAAAATGCTCGCAAGGCCTTCGATTCCCCGACGCAGTGTCTCCGAGACACTGCTTGAGGTCAAAACGCGAAAACCGCCCTAGAAGGGGCGGTTCCGCATTTGTGACCTCACGGGGAATCGAACCCCGGTTTGATCCGTGAGAGGGATCTGTCCTAGCCGCTAGACGATGAGGCCGTACTTGAGAATGTTACCAGATATCGTCAAGAAATGCTACGCGATGGCGCGCCATCGTTTCTCCTGGCGGACGAGAAGCCTCACATCGGAAGGGTCGGCCAGAAGCGCTTCGGTGACGCGTTCGGTACGGACTGATTGCGACCCTTTGATGAGGAAGACATCTCCTTCTCGAACATCATACAGAAGCGCTTCGGCGGCCTGCTTGGCATTGTCGAAGGCAACAACTGTCCCGACTTCCCTATTCTCGCCAAGGAATGCGCGAGCTCGGATACCGACGGCGATCACGATGTCGGCGGCCTTTCGTGCGAGTGCGCCTACGCGCGCATGTTCCTCGACCGAATACCGGCCGAGTTCGAGCATGTCACCCAATACCGCGATGCGACGTTTTGCACCAGGAAACGCTGCGAGGGTCGTAAGCGCCTGCTCGACCGCGACTGGTGAAGAATTGTAGGAATCATCGATGATGATCGAGCCGTTCTTGCCGCGCAGGAGCCGACCCCGCCCTGCCGGAGGTTCATAGGCTTCAAGCGCCTGCAGAGCGTCAGCAGGAGGGATGCCGAAAGCGGTTCCGACAGCGACCGCAGCAGCAGCCGGAAATACCTGCGTCGCTCCAACCGATCCGCGCACTGAGAGTTCGTACGATGCATCTTCGATAATAAGCGACGCGCGCATGCCGTCGATACGACCTTCTGACGAACGAATGAAGTCAGGCTCGCCGACAGCCACATCAGACTCTTTTGCTCCCCCGTACGTGATGAGGCGAGCAGGCACCCGTTTTGCTGCATCGAGAGCATAAGGATCGTCAGAGGAGACGACGAGCGGCGCGCCCGGCTCAAGATAGAGCGCGGGAGAGAATTCTTCCGCGCGCACTTCTTCGGGACACGCATAGGCCTCGACATGTACCGGAATCTCCGGGAGACGCGTTACGACCACAGCTTCCGGTGTCACCGTACGCAACATCCGTGCCAGATCGCCCGGGCGATCGGCACCCACCTCGAGTACGAGCATGGTCGGATAGTGGTTTGGGAGAATAAGGAGCGCGAGCGCACGCTTCACGATCGAAAACCACGCAAGAGGATTGGTCCATGGATTTGCTACGCCGAGAATAGTGAAAGGGATTCCAAACTCGCTGTTGAAGCTCTTCTCGCTCTTGCGAACAAGGAAGCGCGTAGAAAGCACTGCGGCTACAGCATCCTTGGTCGATGTCTTCCCTACCGAACCGGTAATCATGACGATCTTTGGACGATAGCGACGCAGGACACCTCGAGAAAGAAGGGCGAGAGCGGGGACGACAAAAAATCGTAAGAGCTTTTTCATATTGCAGTGGTTGTAGCTACGCCGCGATCGGGCGGCACCTGATAATAGTCGATGAGAAAGTGCACGAGGTCAAGGAAGGTCGGGCCAAGCGTATCGGATGCATATGTGACGTGTTGCGGATCGTTCGTATAGAGAAGGATGATGAATCGCGAGTCATACGAGGGAAAGAATCCAATAAAAGAATGGAAGAACCTGTCCTTATAGTATCCTCCTTGCCCGTCGGTGAGCTGCGCCGTACCCGTCTTGGCGGCGACCGACATCGTCGGAATGATTGCCTTCCCGTTCTGAAGCTTCTCATCGACCATTTCGGTCATCATGACGGTCGTCTCGCGCGCAGCAGCCGCAGAGAAGACCTGCGTCCGCTCACTCCAGTCAAGCTGCCGCACGATGCCCGAGTCAAGCCGGATGGCGCTCACCAGGTGCGGCTCGACCATCGCACCGCCATTGGCTATCGCGCCGAGCGCACGGATCATCTGGATCGGCGTCACCGCGATGCCTTGCCCGAACGATGCGGTGTCGTACCCGATCTGTTGCGGCTTCGAAAGGTTGCTTAAAAGCGCATGTCCTTCGCTTGGGAGATCGATTCCCGTCTTCTGTCCGAAGAGCTTCGTGAAGTAATCGCGGAACTTATCCTGGCCGAGCTCGGTCGCGATCCACGAGGCGCCGACGTTAAGCGACTGCAGGATGATCTCCTTCATAGGGATGACGCCGCGTGCTTTCAAATCCCAGTTGCAGATCTTCGCTTTGTTTACCGTGATGCAGCCAGTGTCGTTATAGGTAGTGCGGGGAGTTATGACACCCGCGTCAAGTCCGGCTGTCATGGTGAGAGGCTTCGCGATCGAACCGAATTCATGCACCGATTCGACGAGCGGGTTCCCGAGACGAGACGGGTTGGCATTTGAGAGATCATTAGGGTCGTAAGAAGGATACGTGGCCATAGCGATGATGGCACCAGTAGCCGGATCCATGATGATCCCTCCCGTCTCTTTGCTTGCGTATTGCTCACTCACCTTTTTCAGGTCATGTTCGAGCCGCGTCTGCACCTCGGGCTCTATCGTGGTTACGATGGCTCCTTCATGGGAATCCTTCGCATCGACAAGGAGATTCCCCACGTTTGAGAAAAGCTCCGCAAAGAAATTCTTGTAGAGGGAGTCCTCGCTGCGCGAAAGCGTACCGTCATACATTGCCTCAAGCCCGGTTTGTCCGATGAGCGTATCGCCCGAACCGTAAGAAACAAGACCTATCGTCTGCGAAGCGAGCGATTTCCCAGGATAGTAGCGCCAACGCTCGCGCAAGACCTGCACGCCAGGCAGTTCTTGTGCGACAAGCGCCTTCCCCGCTTCATCCGGAACCCGATGCGCGACTTCGACATAGACGAGATGCTTTTTTGCGGCCGCTGTAAGAAAAGCAGTGCGCGAAATGGTAGTCGACGCCGCAGTAGAAATCGCTTCATACGCAGCCTCGGGGTCAACGAGTGTCTGCGGATTGATAGCGACCAAGAATCCTGTCGAGAGCGTCGCTGCTGAAATAAGATCGCCGTCCTTATCGGAAAAATAAACCGCCCCTCGATCAAAAAGCCCCCCGCTACCAGCTGCATATTGGCGATCGGCCTTCTGCGAATAATCATCGCCATGAACGATCTGTACGAAATAAAGACGCGCGACGATAAGGAGTGCTGCAAGCGCGATGCCTGCAAGAATAAAACGGATACGAAATCGGAATTGTGCGCGCATCCCGTTAGAAATAGAGCGCGAACGCGCTAATCGCGCCGTACTCTATCCGATTAGCAGTGCCTGCGCCGATCGTGCTAAGTAAATCCTGCATATTGTGTTCGTGATTCCTAACGGGACGCATACGGCTAACGCAAAGCAGTGAAGCTTTGTGTGGCGGGAACGAAGATCTTAGCGATTGGAGCTGCGTATCCGATGGCGTGATAATCAACGCTCTCGATATGCGCGACGGTCGCCAGATATCGTGATTCGAGCGTCGCGAGCGATGCCTCATCGTTTTTCACCGACTGCGTGAATTCGACCGTGAGTGCGGCATAGCTCATTACTACGGCGATGAGACCGATATACACGACAGCGAGAACGGCAACTACGCCGAGACAAAGCGAGATGGGTGAAAACGGAAGACGAAGAGCGAGGCTAGGCATAGGAAGGCATGGTTGAACGGTGCACGCTGGTAAAAAGACCCTGGATCATAGGCACGGCGTTCCGTTCGAACACGCGAAGCTTCGCGCTTCGCGCACGGCGGTTTACGAGGATTTCTTCGCGCGTCGGCACGACCGGCTTTTTCGAAACGAGCGTCCCGAGACCTCCCTCAACCGCTTCACGGAGCATCATCTTTACGACGCGGTCCTCGATGCTATGGAAAGAAATGATCGCTACTCGTCCTTGCGGCGCGAGCGCATGGATCGCTGCGGCAAGACCCTCACGCAAGCTGCCGATCTCATCGTTGACCGCGATGCGGAGGGCCTGGAAGGTCTTGGTCGCCGGATGGATCTTCCGTTCCTGATACCACCGCGGCGTTCCCGCCTTCACGGCAGCGACCAAAGCGCCGGTCGTAAGGATCCGCTCTTTCGCGCGCGCGGCAACGATAGCGCGCGCGATGCCTCGCGAGAAATGCTCCTCGCCATACACGTAGAGGATGTCCGCGAGCTCTTCTTCCGAGGAAGCGTTGACGATATCTGCTGCCGTCTCCCCTCCTTCGCTATAGGTCATGAGAAGCGGTTCATCATTCTGGAACGAGAAGCCGCGCGGCGAAGCGATCTGGTAACCGCTCCAACCGAGATCGAAAAGCGCCTTATCGATCGTGCCGATACCGAGACGCTCAAGGATGTGTGCGAGGTTACGGAAATTGTCGTTGACGATATGCCCCACCGGACGATCAGCCCTGCGGTCGAGCGCATACGCTTCGCGACCGCGTTCGACCGCTGCAGGATCGGCATCGATACCGATCATGACCCCGTCTTTCCCGAGAAGCGCAAGAAGGCTCCCGAAATGCCCTGCCCCGCCGATGGTCGCGTCGACGACGACATTGCTCTTCTGCACGTCGAGCGCTTCGAGGACTTCGTTTGCAAGCACGCTGTCATGTCGAGCTTCCATACGCTATTTGGCCGGACTGCCGAGCTCTTCGACATACCGATCGGCATCACGCTCGATCGCGGTCGTATAAGACTTCCAGGCATTCTCCTCCCAGATCTCGACCCGGTCCGCCACACCAGCGACGACCGCCTTGTCGGAGAGCGAGGCGAACGCTTTCAGGTTTTCGGGAACCAACACCCGACCGGCCTTATCGACTTCGGCCTCGAACGAACCCGCCAAGAAGAGACGCGCGAGACCGCGACGTGTCGCGATCCCATTGATATCAGCCGCATAACTCTGCGCTTCTTTCTCCCATGCCTTCTTCGAATACAGATAGAGACAATGATCGAGGCCGCGCGTCACGACGACGACACGGCCGAGCTCTTTCCGGAATTTTGCCGGTACCGATATGCGATTCTTCGCGTCAAAGGTGTGTAGGTATTCTCCGAGAAACATGGCGGGGCGGCGGACAACGCGGGACGGGCCACCACTCCCGTATCCCACTCTGTTCACCATAATGATGATTATATCCCACCCCGCCCCACCTCCCTATTTCGGTTATCCACACAAAGGAAAACGGCGCGAGCTTCTGGCTCGCGCCGTTTTCCTTTGTGTTTCGCCTATCGCGGCCGCATGAGCGGGAACGCCTGTGCCTCGCGCACGGAAACCCCCTCTAGGAAGCTGAAAAGTCGCTCGGAAACGCCAAAGCCGAAGGCGGGCGGCATACCGTACTCAAGAGCCTCGACGAACTCGGCGTCCGGCATCTGAGCCTCCTCATCCCCTGCCGCACGAAGCTCGCCCTGGCGCTTGAAACGCTCAGCTTGATCAAGCGGATCGTTGAGTTCGCTGAAGCCTTTGCCGATCTCGCTCCCGGCAAGCATTACCTGGAAGCGCTCGACGACACGCGGGTCCTTATCACTCTTCTTAGCGAGCGGCTCCATGTAGACTGGCACGTTCACCAGGAATCCTGGGCCGGAGAGCGTCTTGCGAACCTGCTTCCAGGCGATGTCGACCAGACGCTCGAGTCCTGCACCAGCATCAAACGAGATGCCGCGCTCCGTAAGCACCGACTCCCAATCCGCGTTGTCATCAAGCGGATCGAGTCCGTACTCCTGCTTCATGAGCTCGCAGAAATCGTAGCGCTGCCAGTCCTGATCGAGATCGATCTCGAACCCCTTAATGGAAAAGACCCGCGTACCGTAGACTTCGTCAGCAATCGTGCGATAGAGGTCGGTGATCATCGTCATCCCTTCTTCGTAATCCTTGAACGCCTCGTAGAATTCCACCTGCGTGTAGTCCTGCGCGTGCTCGGCGGACATGCCTTCGTTACGGAAGATACGGCCGATCTCGAATACTTTCGGGAGCCCAGCGACGAGGAGGCGCTTCTGCCAGAGCTCGCCAGCGCTGATGCGTAGGTACACGTCCATGTCGAGCGCATTGTGATGCGTCACGAACGGGCGCGCTTCTGCACCGCCTGTGGTCGTCTCGAGCACCGGCGTCTCTACTTCAACGAAATGACGATTGAGCAGGTAGGTGCGGATCGTGTTCCAGAACTTCGAGCGCCGCATAAGGCGTTCGGCGAGTTCTTTGGTGAGGATGATATCGAGATAACGCTTCCGATAGCGCTCGTCCTCGTCTTTGATACCGAACCACTCGTCAGGGAGCGGCCGGAGCGATTTCGCGAGCATGCGCCAGCTATGACCTTCAAGCGACGGCATGCCGCGTTTGGTCGTGAATGCGATACCTTTCATCTCGATGATGTCACCAGCATCAACGGTCGACACGAAAAGATCGTACGATTCCTCGCCGAGCTTGTCCTTCTGGAGATAGCACTGTCCTTTCATACCATCAAAAAGATCGACGAAAAGCGAGCCGCCGTGCTCACGCATGCTTATGACACGGCCGGCAAGGACGACTTCCTCACCGCTCGCGACAAATGCCGCATGATTGGCAAGGAATGCCTCGATGGCGTGCGTACGGTGCGTCCGGGCCGGATACGCTTCCATGCCGGAAGCCTTAAGACGCTCAATCTTCGCGAGCCGTTCGGTTCGCACAGTTTCAAGCAAAGCCATGGCTACAACTATACACTATGAAAACAAGACCCTTACTCTCCTCCCTTCTTGTCTTGCTTGATGGCGGCCATGTACCCATGCAGAATCCTGAGATTACGTTCCACTTCACGCATCTCTTCCTTGCTCATACCCTCATATATGGATGCGGCTGTTTCGTCTATAGCTGCCTGAACGAGCTTCTCGTCCATATGGGGGGCATCCTTTCAAAAGACATACGGTTATTAGGCAACCTTTTCGATTGAATACACCTGCTTGCCAGAGGGCGTTTCGAAAGTGAAGACATCACCCTTCTTCTTCCCCATGAGGGCAGCGCCGAGCGGTGAGACATGCGAGATCTTCTTTACACGCATGTCCGCCTCTTCGCTGCCGACGATCGTATACTCGTGGATGTCGCTACTGCCTTCTTTCTTGATCGATACCTTCGATCCGAAACTGATCTCATCTTTCTTTTTGCCGTCCTGCATGATCTTCGTGTGCTTCACGAGATCTTCCAATTTCTTGATACGTTCCTCGGTTGCGGCCTGCAGGTCGCGAGCCTCCTGATATTCTGCGTTTTCTGAAAGGTCGCCGAGCGAACGGGCATACTCAAGGCTCTTAGCGATCTCCGTGCGGCGGACCGTCTTCAAATGCTCGAGCTCTTTGATCATCTCGTCGAATTTCTCCTGCGAAACGATGATTTCAGGGATGTCCGTCATGGTCGAATGTGCTATGTGGTTGCTATTGTACGTGACCCAGGCTGGAGCGCAATAGCGAATCTAGGGGATGCCGACGTACGAGGAATCCTCGGCATGGAGCGCTTCAAAAAGATTCCGCATCACATTCACCGCTTGCGATCCGGTGCCGCCAGGACCGCGTTCCAGCACTACCACAAACGCATAGCGCGGATGTTCGTACGGGAAGAAGCCAACCACCCATGAGTTATCGTATTCGTTCCGGACGCCCGTCTGTGCGGTACCGGTTTTCGCGGCCGCCTGCACATAGGGCAAATTGATCGCTTGCGCAAGCGCCTCGGTAACCGTCTCTCGCATCCCCTCTCTCACGACAGTGAGAGCAGCCGAATCGACCGGCACGCGGGTGAACTCTGGCGTTGCGTCCGCGACGACGGTGGGCGTAAGCAGTTTTCCGCCATTCGCGACTGCTGCCGTCGCGCGCACCATCTGAATCGGCGTTACCTGCACCGAATACTGACCGATCGAACTGAAGTATGTATCACCTAGGTACCAGGGTTCGTTGAACACCGCTTTTTTCCATTCTGGGTTCGGGATATTACCACTCGCCTCACCAGGAAGCCCGATACCCGTAGTCGTTCCGAGACCGAATTGGCGATACCAGTACTCGAGACGGTCGATACCGAGCCCCTTTTGCGCCCGATACCCACCGCCTACCGAATAGAAGAACACATCAGACGACCAAGCGATTGCCTTCCGTACGTCTACCGGCCCAAGAGCCTTCCATCCCTTATAGACGAAATTTTTCCCGGGATGGTACGGATCAGGGAGCGAGACGAAGCCCGGATCGTTGATTACGGTATTGGGCGTGATAATCCCGTCGGTGAGAGCCCCCGAGGCGACGAGAGGCTTCACGATAGAGCCAGGTGCATACACACCCTGAATCGCATGGTCGAGAAACGGATGCCCGGGATCTCGGTTGTACGAAGCAATGGTTGCCGACGGGCCCCCACTCGACATCACATTCGAATCGTAACTTGGATACGAAACAATCGCGTGGATAGCGCCCGTTTGAGCATCCATGATTATTCCGCTGCCCGCGATGAACTGTTTCGCTTGTACGATATTCTCAATAGCTTCAGCAAAATGTCGCTGCAAGTCGGCATCGATCGAGAGTGCGAGCGTCTTCCCCTCCACTGCCGGTACGATCGTACCAGAGGAACGCACTTGCCCACGCACGTCGGTCTCCGTGAGCATCTTTCCGTTCTTTCCGGTGAGGAGGTCGTTGTACCGTGCCTCAAGCCCCGCTACGCCACGCTCGACCGTCTCATAGTAGACGCCGTTCGCATCTTTCCTCGGGTAAGAGACATATCCGAGAACGTGACTCAAGGAAGGGAGCGGATAATGTCGCTCGAGGGTGCCATCATCATTGCGGATATTCTCGGCAAGCACTACGCCATGGATATCGACGATAGTCCCGCGCGGCGCAAAGAGTGTCACTGCATCGAGACTGTTGTGTGCGCTTTGGACCGCATACTCCTCTCCGTGTGATATCTGTATGTACCAAGCTCGACAAAGAAGGATGAAGAAAAGGAGAGCGAGCACAGATCCCATAAGGACAAAAGAGGAGTCTGGAAGAGGCTTTTCGATGCGACCCTCAAATCGCATCCGGTTGACTTCAAGCGTATTCGACGAATCAAGAAATATCTCATCAGGTGCGATCTCCGGATTACGTCGCTTTCTACCCCACCACTTCATTCTCCGATGATACCCGTCTTAAGCTGACTGCGCACGAGCAGGATGCTCACCGTCACAAGCGCGCCAAGTCCCGTAAAGAACGGCATGCCCGCATGCTGCGGGTAATAGAACACGTCTGCCGCGACCCCAACGACAAGGGGCACGAAGGGTTCGAAAGGAGCGGCAATGAGGACGATAAGGACGGTAAGCGGCCAGGGGAAAGCGATGATCGAGACGAGAGCCAGGAGCGTAAGGGCTTTCGGGATCATAGCGGGAGCGTCGAGGTCGCGAAGACCGTAGGGACCGCTCCCGTAGCGCGCACGACGATCCAGGAAAGTCCGTAAAAATTCGCTGCGGGCCTGATGCGCAACTTCACTTGAGGCGAAAGAGGGTCACTGTCGAGACGCACCACGCTTCCGACCGGAAGCATACCCGGCCCCGGTACGAACACTGCGTCTCCGACGGATACGTTTGCATCACGCACGGTCGAAGCTTCCATGACACCTCCACCAACGCCCGTGATCGTGATCGGTGTATTCGTATTCCCTACCCAACCCTCGGTAGCCACGCCCGAGGTGGAAAAAAGGGTCACATAGGACACGTTCTTCAATACCGATGTCACGATGCCTATCGGTGTGTTCCTTTCGCCGAACGCTTCCATCCCGACGATCACGCCATCCTCCTCTCCGGCTGCGATGACCAGCACATCGTATGGACTTTCAGGAGGACGCGCGATTACGCCCGCCAGCAGACCAGGTATCGTTTCCTTCGTCTCATGGACCGAAAGGAGCGCCGTAACATTCTTAAGCTTCTGCGTGAGCATCTGGTTCTGGCTCGCAAGCGCATGGTTCTCATCCTCAAGCTGCGCGTTTTCTTGCGCAAGCGCCGCAGTGTCACGAAAACCGTCGAAAAAAGCGTCTGTCTTGGTTGAAAAGATATGCGATACGCCGAAAACAGGCGTAAAGAGTTTCCAAAAGGCGTTGGGGGCAAGTACGCGGAGAAAAAGCAGCGAGCAGACGAGGAGGATAAGAAAAATACCCCACGAAACGCCCTTGGTCGTGAGGAGCGCGTTACGCTTCGCTAAGAATGTCCTCCTCATCGATAAAGAAATCCTTAAAGGGTTCTGGGTTCTCCGTCACGACCCCCGCGCCACGGACGACCGCTGTGAGCGGTTCCGGTGCGACCCGTACCGGCACGCCGAGCATCTTCGCCAAAACCTGTGGGAGGCCGCGCAGGAGCGCACCGCCGCCGAAGACGGTCACGCCGTTCTCAAGAACGTCCGAAAGAAGCTCCGGCGGCGTCGCTTCGATGACTTCCTTCATCGCATCCATAAGCGCGTCCAAGGACGGCGTAAGCGCTTCGCGTACGTGACTGTCGGTAAGCACGATCTCGCGCGGGAGACCGGTCGCGAAATCACGACCACGGACGCTCTTCGAGAGAATCTCGTTAAGCGGCATCACGGAACCGATAGCGATCTTCACTTGTTCGGCCGTCTGCTCGCCGATACCGAGCTTGAACTCGCTCCGCACGTAATCGATGATGTTCTCGTTGAAACGGTCGCCTGCGACCTGTGAGCTCTTCGAAGCGACAACGCCATTCAACGATATGACGGCGATATCGGTCGTACCGCCACCGATATCGAGCACCATCGTGCCCGTCGCGCTAGAAACTGGCAGCTTTGCCCCGATCGCGCCTGCGACCGGCTCCTCGAGGATGAATGCTTCCCGGGCGCCCGCATTCTTCGCCGCATCGCGCACGGCGCGGCTTTGCACGTTGGTCACGCCCGTCGGCACGCCGATAACGACGCGCGGGCCGAAGAGACGCGTACGTCCGTTCTGCGCTTTGTGGATGAGGTACGTCAAAAGCTCCTCGGTCACCTCGAAATCCGAGATGACGCCGTGCGAGAGCGGACGGACCGTGCGGATGTGCGCGGGGGTCTTCCCGAACATGGTCTTAGCCTCCCGACCGACCGCGACCATCTGACGCGTCTTGTCGTTTACCGCTACCACCGACGGCTCGTTGATCACGATGCCACGGCCGCGTACGTACACGAGCGTATTTGCGGTACCGAGATCGATCGCGATGTCGCTACTGAAAAGAAGATTCTTCGAGAAAAGGGCCATACTTACGCAAGGATCTCATCAGCGGTTTTCTTCAGGACCGCACCGGTTGCACGGTTAACGACCTCGAACATGCCTGTTGCTGCGGCGTCCTTGCCGACTACGATACGCTTCGGGATGCCGATAAGGTCACTGTCCGCGAACTTCTCGCCCGCACGAAGGTCGCGATCGTCATAAAGGACCTCGACGCCTGCTCCCGAGAGCTTCTCATAAAGCGCGTCAGCCGTCGCTGATACAGCATCATCGTTCCCAAGCGAAACGATATGGTACGCAAACGGCGCGACCTCTTCCGGCCATACGAGGCCTTTCTCGTCAGAAAGCGCTTCGACGATCGTACCCATAAGGCGGGTGGGGCCGATACCGTAGCTGCCCATCACGACCGGCTTATCCGCACCCTGTTCGTCCTTGAACGTAAGCCCGAGTGCTTCCGAGAAGCGCGTTCCGAGATGGAAGATGTTCCCTACTTCGATCGCTTTCTTTTCGACGAGGTTCGCACGATCCACGCCGAATTTCGCGAGCACGTCGTCCGTAAGCACTTCCTTATTGAATGAGAGACGCTTCTCCTCATCGACATAGATGAGATCCTCACCGGCGTCCGAAACCGTCTGGAACTCCTCGGAGAACTCGCTAAAGATACCGCCAGAAGCGAACGTGACGTACGTACGGTCGCCGAGACCGACGCGATCAAACACGCGCACGTACGCATCGCGTGCCGCTGCATAGAACGTCTCGTGCGCTTCCTCACTCGCATCGAAGGAATACAGATCCTTCATGAGGAACTCCTTGCCGCGCATGATGCCGGACTTCGCACGAAGCTCGTTCCGGAACTTGTTCTGGAACTGGTACGCGCGCGCCGGAAGATCACGATACGAGGCGATGTGACTCGTCATGATGCGCGTGAGCGGCTCCTCATGCGTGATGCCGAGACCTGTCTCGCCACCGCTCTTCATGGTGGTCTTGAACCAGTTGTCGACTTTCGCATCATCCCAACGATCGGTACGGCTCCAGAGCTCCTTGTCCTGCAGGGCCGACATGAAGAGTTCTTGCCCGCCGATCGCATTCATCTCCTGTCGGATGATTTCGACGATCTTGTTAAGCGTGCGGAGGCCGAGCGGCAGGTACGAGTAAACGCCGGCCATCTCCTTGTGCACGTAACCCGCGCGGATGAGGAGCTGCGCGTTCTTCGCGACTTCGTCAGCAGGCGCCTCGCGGCGGGTTTTCGTGAAGAGTTCTGATTGGCGCATAGTGGCTCCAGTATACGCTCCCCTCGCACTCTCGGCAAAACGGTCTTTATCCGACGATCTTGAAGATATCGTGGGCCGTCACCGCGACCATGAGAAGGATGAGGAGGACGAAACCGAGCGCATTCACGGTCCGTACGAATTCAGGACGTATCGGGCGACGTATGACGCTTTCGATGAAGACGAAAAGCAGGCGGCCCCCATCAAGCGCCGGAATAGGGATGAGATTGATAAGGGCGAGATTTATGGAAATGAGCGCGACGATGGAAAGCAGGTTGCCAAAGCCTTGTGCCGAAGCGTTCCCCACCACGCCGGCTATGCCGACCGGTCCCGCGACCTGCGACAGGTCAGCAGAGAAGGTGAAGACGCCATAGAAGAAATGCCAGAGGCCTTTCGCGGTAAGCACGGTCGTCTCCCAGGTAAGCATCGCACCCTCCCTGAGCGCTGCGCCGAAAGAAAGCGGAACCGTGCCGATAGTCGCGACCTCGATACCGAGCGCATAGCGGGAAGGGTCGCCTGGCACGAGATGCGTTGCTGGAGTCGCTTCGACCGTATACTCTTCCGCGTCATGCCGCACGACGAGCGAGACCGTCTCTCCGGCGCTCGCGGCGATGAACGCGGAGAAACTCTTCGGATCGCTCGCCTGCCAGCTGCCAGCCGTATCCGTAGCACTTACGATAGTGTCTCCGGGCATGAGGCCCGCCTGCTCTGCGGGTGAGCCAGGAAGCACGTTTGCTACTGCAAGCGCCGCATGCTTGGCACCCGCGACCTCGGCCGCATCAAGCGCGCGCGGCGTGCCGATGACAAGCGCTGCCGTGATGAGCACATAGGCAAGAAGCATATTCATCCCGACACCCGCAAGAAGCACGAGCGCTTGCAGTATTCGCGGCCGATTAGAAAATGCGCGCGGCCCTCCCCCATCGTCTTCGCCATAGATCTTCACGAAGCCGCCAAATGGCAGCCAATTGAGCGTGTACTCGGTCTCACCCCGTTTGCCGAGCGTGAGCGCTCTCGGCGGATACCCGAGCCCGAACTCGTCGACCCGCATGCCGGAAAGCTTCGCGGCGACGAAGTGGCCGAACTCATGCACGATGATGAGTACGACGATGACAGCGATGAATATGAGCGCATTCATCGTGCCTTTCTTATTGCGCTATCTCCTCTTCCTTCTTCTTGAGGCTCGCGCCGAGCACGTCGTTGCCCGCGTCGATGAGCTTCTGGATCTCCTCCTTGTAGCGTGCGACTTCGTCCTTGCCCATGCCGCCTTCCTTCTCTGCCGCTTCAAGCTCCTTGATCGCTTCGGTACGATGCCCGCGAAGCGTTACGCGCGCCTGCTCGGTCTTCTCGCCAGCGATCTTCGAGAGCTGCGTACGGCGCTCGCCGGTGAGTTCCGGGAACGAGATGCGCAAACCTTGATCGTCGGTCGCGACGCTGATGCCGAGGTCTGCCTCGGTGATACCTTTCTCGATAGTCTTCAAGAGGTCCTTGTCCCACGGGATGACACGCAGCGTGCGAGCGTCCTCCACCGAGATGTTTGCGAGCTGCGCCATCGGCGTGCGTGTGCCGTAGGCTTCCGGCTTCACGCCGTCGAGAAGCGTTGGGGTCGCGCGACCCGTACGAACGCCCGAGAGCTCGCGACTAAGCCATTCTTCCGTTTCCTTAATCTGATTTTTAAGTTTTGAAAAGTCGTATGCCATATGCCTGCATCATACCAAATCTTTCGGCGTGACGAGCGCCAAGTGTTCGAGGATCATCTTCACCGGCGCACTGCGGTCGTAGAGGTGCCCGCGCAAGACCGCTATGTCTTCGAGCAACGCCGCGTACTCAGGTGTGAAAGTCCGACTTTCACACCTGGCATATGTAGTAGCTTCGATGCCATTTACGATAGCAATGGCTTCGTCGCGATGCGTGCGGCGCTCGTCTTCATCACGACCAGTGGAGAGCTTCTTCACGAGCGCCGCACGTTTCTCCTTCGTGCTTTTTATGAACGTCTGTGCGATCTCCGGAATGCTCTCCCCGTCAGACGACTTCTCCATTCCCGCAAGCTCGACGACACGCGAGCGAAGGGTCGGCAGAAGTCCTCCTAAGGTAGGTACGACAAGGAAAAGATGCGTACCAGGGGATGGTTCTTCAAAAACTTTGAGAAGCGCGTTCTGTGCCTCGTGATAAACGCGGCCCGCCGCGATGACGAGCGCCTTCTTGTCTCCTATAAACGGTGCGCTTGCCGCAAGCTCGGAAATCTTACGCGCATCCTCGACCGAAAAGAGTCCGTACCGGAGTACAACCACGTCGGGATTCCCCGTCGCCTGTAGACCAAGCTCTTCCGCTACCCACCTGAGGGCCGTCGCGATACCTCCTTCGGCTTCAGACTCGATGACAAACGCGTGATGCATACGATGATTATAGCTTGTTAGCGTCCAGCTCGTGCTTCACACCGAAAGTTTGCAAAAAGATAAAACAGTGGTTTAATAGCAACCAGCCTAGTTCTGAAGGATCACTGCCATGGTTAAACCTCATTCTGTACCCGAGGGAACCCTAGCGGTCTCCCTCAAGGAATTCAAAGCGTATGGCTGCATAACCTGTGGGGCCTCCCGTGAACACGGACAGGACATCTACGTAATGACCAGCACGGTCCGTTGGAAATGCAGAGCCTGCGGGACCGTGTGCGACATAGTCGATCAACGGTACGCTTCAAGTTCCCGGATAAAGACAAAAAACGGGCAATACCCGAAAATGGTAACCCACCCACGCAAACCGAAGACAGAAAAGAAATGAAAACGCGACCCCGGTCGCGTTTTTTATTCAGGAGATATGAATTACTTATTGCTTCGCGAGGATGCTCTTCTGATACGTATCGAGGTGCTTCAATGCGACGCCAGTGCCACGTGCGACGCAATAGTACGGGTCGTTCGCGAGCTTGGCCACTACGCCGGTGCGGCGGTACAAAAGCTCCGGCATCTGACGGAGCTGCGACGAGCCACCGGTAAGGATGATGCCGTTATCGATGATGTCAGCGGCAAGTTCCGGCGGCGTCTCCTGAAGCACCTTGCGCACCGCCTGGGTCATCTCCCTGAGCTCGCGGCTCATCGCCTGGACGATGTCGTTCGATGAGATCGCGATCGTTCGCGGAAGGCCGGAGATCAGGTCGCTTCCCTTTATCTGCATCGAGAGCTCCTCTTGGAGCGGGACCGCAGCACCGACCTTGATCTTCACCTCTTCAGCCATCTTGTCGCCGATCGCAAGATTGTGATGCTTCTTCACATGATCGACGATCGCACGGTCGAGACGGTTACCCGCGCACTTCACGGAAGTCGAGGCGACGATACCGCCCAAGGAGATCACCGCGACGTCGATCGTCCCGCCGCCGATATCAGCAACCATGCGCCCCATCGGTTCATGGATCGGAATGCCTGCGCCGATCGCCGCGAGAATCGGCTCCTTCACGACGTACGCGTTCTTTGCACCGGCTTTCATCGCCGCTTCGATCACGGCGCGCTTCTCGGTCGAGGTCACGCCCGCCGGCACGGAAACGAGCACCGTCGGCTTAAACGGATTCCACCCGAGAGCCTTGCGCATGAAGTAACGGAGCATCGCTTCGGTCACGCGGTAGTCCGCGATGACGCCGTCCTTCATCGGCCGATACGCGATGATGTCGTCGGGCGTGCGACCAATCATCTTCTTCGCTTCTGCGCCGATCGCAAGGATGCGGTTCTTGTGCCTGCTGAACTTGGTTTGCTCCCGGCTCACCGCGACGACCGATGGTTCGTTGATCACGACCCCTTTGCCAGGTACGAAGACGAGCACGTTGGTCGTGCCGAGGTCGATGCCGAGCTTTGGGGAAAACAGTGACATGTGCCGTAATGGTACACTACCTCCCATGCAAGGTGAAATGAACTTCATTATCGAGGGCGGCGAGCAGCTTTCCGGCGTGGTCGAGACCAGCCGCTCCAAAAACGGCGCCGTCGCCCTCTTGGCTGCTTCCCTTCTGAACCGCGGCACCACGACGCTCCAGAACGTCCCAAAGATCGAGGAGGTAAACCGCCTCATCGAAGTGCTCCGTTCGCTCGGCGTCTCAGTCGAGTGGAAGGACGCAGATGTTGTCATTACGCCGCCTGAACGCATCAACCTTGAGACCATCGATCGCGCGGCAGCGACCAAGACGCGCAGCATACTCATGTTCATCGGTTCCTTGATCCACCTCTTCGACGCGTTCGACCTACCGCAGTCGGGCGGCTGCACGCTCGGACTCAGAAGCGCGCGCCCGCATACGATGGCGCTTGAGAAATTCGGTGTCTCGATCGAAGCGCACACCGACAGCTATCACATCACGCACACCGCTCTTGCCCCGGCCGAAGTGATCTTCTACGAGTCGAGCGATACCGCGACGATCAATGCCCTGCTTGCCGCTGCCCGCATTCCAGGGGCTTCGACCATCAAATATGCCTCCGCAAACTACCAGGTACAGGAAGTCTGCGGCTTTCTGAAGATGCTCGGCGTCGAAGTGGACGGCATCGGCACGACCACGCTCACCGTCCACGGCGTTAAAGACATTGATCGCGAGGTCGCTTACTCGGTTGCTGAAGATCCGACCGACGCGATGTTCTTCATCGCTGCCGCGATCGTGACCGGTTCAGAAATTACGATAAGCGCCGCACCAATCGAATTCCTCGAGGTCGAGCTTCTCGTGCTCGAAAAGATGGGGCTCCGCTATATGCTTCAAAACCCACGCCTTTCGGAAAACGGCATCACGAAACTCGTCGACATAGTACTCAAGCCCTCGGAACTTACGGCTTTCCCGGAAAAGATCCATGCGCGGCCGTACCCGGGCCTCAACATCGACAACCTCCCTTTCTTCGCAGTCATCGCGACGCGAGCGAAAGGCACAACCCTCATCCACGACTGGGTCTACGAGAAACGTGCCATCTACTACACCGAGCTCGATCGCCTCGGTGCGCACACCTCGCTCCATGATCCGCACCGCATCTCGATCGAAGGTCCGGCTCACCTTAAGGCAGCAGAAGTCATCTGTCCTCCGGCACTTCGCCCTGCGACCATCATCCTGGTCGGCATGCTCGGCGCGAAAGGCCGCTCCACCCTCCGTAACGTCTACAGTATCAACCGCGGCTACGAAGACATCGTGAATCGTCTCAAAGCCCTCGGCGCAAAGATCGAATCGCACCAAGGTTGATATTTTTAGAAATTCTTGTACTCTCAAAGCAGATTTGTCCTATCAATATCCGCGTTTCGGCGCGTTCAAGGAGAGTGTGATGTCTCGATTTTCCTGTCATTTATTGACGCCAGGAGCGCTTATCTTGCAACTCCAATTGGCAACCGGCAATAAAGAACTGCATTTGGCAGAAGGTTCTCCGGCGTGGACAGTCATTGGTTCCTACGAGGCGCTTCACGAGCTCGTACGTTCTGAGCAAGGAGCACGCTTGCTTGCCCCCGAGCAAGAGGAGCTGATCGTATTCGTTCCTCTGGAAAATGATCTAACCACCCCTGCGAGCGAATCGCGTTTCTTGGCCGAGATCAAAAGCCATCCGAACTTGAGAGTGAGGTTGGTACCCGGCGTGTCTGCCCCTCTACAGGGCTCATCTCCGGAAACGATGTTCCGGCTCGTCGCCAAGGAACTTACCGAGTGCGGGCTTGTCACGTAACCATGAACAGCATCTTGCTGGACGAATCCCGGCGCCAATGGCGTCGGGATATTTTTTATCTTTCCGTAAGCGGTACAATGCATGTATGAAATCCATCGGCGACATGATGCCTGAGTTCGAGCGGCGCCAGGCGGCCGCACCGAAGGGCCGCAAGCGTCTCACTGAGCGCGGCGAGATGATGCGCTTCTTCCTCCGCCACTTGAACCACGCACGAAAAGCTGACGGGCTCCCGCCCATGACGATGGGTCACCTCGGCACCGTGCTCGAGAAGATCCCCACCGCTGATCTCTATTACCTCAAGAGCGTCTGCTCCCAGGCACAGAATTTCTCAAAAAAGTTCTGGTGGGAACTGGACCCGACCAAACACTAGCTCGATAGCGATTCCATGGTATCTTGCGGATAGATTAACTATCGGAGACAGGTGATGATGCCAAACGAAGTCGCTGCAGCAATCCAAGAATGCTGCGAGGGATTTAAAGATCCTGCATTTCAAGCCGAAGCGCGCAAACGTCTTCAAGAAGAAAAGGCGGCATTCAAGGCGGAAGAAGAAGCCTTGCGGCCTTCCCAGGAAAAATTGTGGGAAACCTACGATATTTAATTTGACCAGATCGGCGCATGAGCGCCGATTTTCTGTTATACTCCGACACATGAAAGAAATCGTGCAAGAGGGTACGCCTGTGCTCCGCGAGACTGCCAAGCCTGTTCCCGAAGAGATGTTCGGGACGCCCGAGCTCGCCCAGATCGTGAAAGATATGAAAGAAGCGCTCGACCCGGAGCTCGAGGGTGTCGCTTTGGCTGCCCCGCAGATTGCAATCCCTTACCGCATCTTCGTGGTCCGTATGGACCGAACTATTCCCCCACCGCCTTACGAAGAAGGTGCCGAGGCAGAGCCAGAGGCTCCGAAGTACGAGGTGTTCATCAACCCCGAGATTACCAAGTCCTCGCGTCGAAGAGCCGACATGGACGAGGGCTGCCTCTCAGTGCGCCATGTCTACGGGACGACACACCGCCACGACCGTGCGACGGTACGTGCTCGGCGCGAAGACGGTTCCACCTTCGAGCGCGGTGGCGGCGGCCTCATGGCCCAGATCTACCAGCATGAGATCGATCACCTTAACGGCATCCTTTTCATCGACCACGCGAAGAATCTCGTAAAGGTCGTCCATGAGCATGATGAATAGTTTCGTCTTTTTCGGCACGCCTTCTGTGGCAAGCGAGACGCTCGCGGCGCTCCTTACCGCCGGATTCGTACCGACGCTCGTGGTCACTTCGCCCGACGCACCGAAAGGACGCGGCCTCGTGCTCACTCCTTCTCCGACGAAAGTCCTCGCTGAAGAACGCGGTATCCCCGTGCTCACTCCTGAAAAGCTCGATGCCCCCGCGATCGACGCGATCCGCGCATACGGCGCTGACTACGCGCTCGTCGTCGCCTACGGAAAGATCTTTCCTGAAGAGCTTATCAACGCCTTTCGGAAAGGCGTACTCAACGTGCACTATTCCCTCTTACCGAAATACCGCGGTGCGACACCGCTTGAGTCTGCCCTCCTTGCAGGCGAACAGGAGACTGGCGTCACCGTACAGAAGATGGTGAAAGAGATGGACGCGGGTGATGTGATCGCGCAGGAAGCGACATTGATCGAAGACGCCGAGACCGCGCGTGAGCTCCGGCCGCGCCTTATCTCGATGGGCGCCAACCTTCTCATCAAGACCTTACCTGGCTACCTTGCGGAAGAAATCACGCCAACGCCGCAAGACGCGGCACTCGCGACGCGCGCCTACAAGCTCAAGAAAGAAGATGGCCTTCTCGACCTTTCGGGCGACCCGAAAGAAAACTGGCACAAGTATCGCGCCTATGCCGACACGATCGGTACGTACTTCTTCGCGGACGGCAAGCGCGTGAAGATAACGAACGCGGAACCCGCCAAGGGCGGGTTCCGCGTTCTCTCCGTCATTCCGGAGGGTAAGCGCGAGATGCGTTTTGAGGATTTTCTGAAGCACTAGCCGCCGCGCAGCATGCGCTTCAACGCAGCGCCGCCACGCTTCAAGAGGCTGCGACGCTTCCCATGTGCGCTCTGCACCTCACGCGTAAGCTCGTCGCGAACCTGATCGACCGCGCCCTCGAGCGTATTGCTCGTCGCTTCGGCACGGAAAAGCTGTCCATTTACCGAAAGGTTGCCCTCTGCACGATATCTCGCCCCTGAGCGCTCGACCGCGATGGATTCCTCGACCTCGCAGGAAAGCGAGACCGGACCCGTCGTACGCTCGAGGAGTTTGTCCAGCGACGACAGTTTGCCTTCAATAAGATCGCGCGCCGAGAAGATAAGGTCTTGCGGCGTGGTCTTGATAGTGATGTTCATGGTGAAAAGGCTAGCTGCTAACGCTTATCATTTTAACTCTTGCATGGTGCCCTGTCAGGATGCGCACCTGTGCAACCGTGCACTGAAGCTCGCGGGCGACAAGTTCCCGTACTCGATCATTGGCCCGGTTTCCTTGCGCCGGCTCGCGCACAGAGATCGCGTACCCACCCTCCGCTCCGCCGCTTTTGGGCGGCAGCGCCTCGACCTTCTCGCGCTTGGCATCTGGCGTGACGAAAACCCTTATATACATACGCTCCATGGTAGCGCACTCTCCCCAAGCGCATCATACCCGCTTCGAGGAATGCCCCGGAGCGCGTACAATCAGAGTAATGTTCAAGGACCGGCATGAGGCAGGACATAGGCTCGCGGAAAAGCTCGCGGTCTATGCTGGAAAGGACGCGGTCGTGCTTGCGCTTCCGCGCGGCGGGATCGTCACGGGCGCTGAGATTGCGCGTGCCTTGAAGCTCCCGCTCGACATTCTCGCGGTGCGCAAGATCGGCTATCCGTCTGACCCAGAATACGCGATCGGCGCTATCGACGAACACGGCATGGTCCTGTGGAATGAGGAAGAGACGAGAACCTTGCCGAAGACTGCGCTCGACGACGAGGCGAAAAAAGAGGAGGCTGAGGCGAAGCGGCGGAGCGAGACGTATCGGGCGGGTCGCGCCTCCTTTTCTCTTTCGGGGAAGATTGCGATCCTGGTCGATGATGGTGTGGCGACCGGGCTCACTATGCGCCTCGCCGTTCGCGCGGTAAAAAATCAGAACCCGGCGAAGATCGTCGTCGCGACACCTATCGCGCCCGCCGAAGCGATTGCCGAGCTCAAGGAGGATGGTGCGAACGAGATCATCGTCCTCGAACCGCCAGAAACGTTCATGGACGCGATCGGTGCACACTACGAAGACTTCCCCCAGGTCGAAGACGCTGAGGTGATCCGTCTCTTGCAAGATGCATCCGCGCCAGCAGCGCCTTCCGACCCGCTCACGACCTTGCGCGACCGAAACGCGCCCACGCCTGTTTTCCGTGTTGCAGCCCGAGAACTTTCCGAGACTCTTCTTAAAACCCTTCATGAACTCCTCGCGCGCAAGGGCGTCAAGGACGCTTCCGTTTCGCTCGTCATCATCCTACGCTCGGGCATCGCGCTTCTTGAGCCAACGCTCGCACGCTTTCCTGAGGCACGCGTCGGCGTACTCGGCATAAAGCGCGATGAAGAGACGTTTATCGCGCATGCGTATTATGAAAACCTTCCCTCGTTTACGAAGGATGACACGGTCGTCATCCTCGACCCGATGCTTGCGACCGGCGGCACGGCCGAAGCTGCAGTCGGGATGCTCGAAGAAAAAGGCGCTGCCCCGGAGAACATATACTTCTTCGGCGTCATCGCGGCTACGGAAGGTCGCGATCGGCTGGCAAGACGCATCCCCGAAGATCATATCGTGGTCGCAGCGGTCGACCGGGAACTTGATGCGCGCAAATACATCGTGCCGGGTTTGGGCGACTTCGGTGACCGCTACTTCGGCGTATAGATATGCACCATCACTTTTCAAATAAAGAACTCGCAAACATTCTCTTCGAGATGTCAGCGCTCTACGAGATGCAAGATGTCCCGTACAAGCCGCGTGCCTACGACCGTGCCGCACACTCAATCGAGTCGCTCGACGAAGAGGTCGAGGACCTCTACCGGAAAGGCGGCGAACCCGCGCTTGATGGGATAAAAGGAGTCGGCGAGGCCATTGCCGCGCATCTGCGCGAACTCTTCACGAAAGGCAGCTTTGAAGAATATGATTCTATGCGCGCTGCAGTACCGGTCGATATCCTCGGTCTCACCGCGATCGAAGGCGTCGGCCCCAAAATGGTACAGACGTTGTGGCAAAAGCTCCAGATTAAGAACCTCGCCGAGCTCGAAGAGGCAGCGAAAGCTGGGCGGCTCGCCGCGCTCCCACGCTTCGGCAAGCGCTCTGAGGCGCGGATCTTGAAGAACATCGCACTTTACCGCGCGGCACACACCCGCTTCCCGCTTGAAACTATCCTTCCTAAGGCCGAGCGTCTCGAAAAGGCTATCCGTGCTTTCCCTGAAGTAAAACGTGTTGCTGTTGCGGGCTCCATCCGCCGCCACAAGACGACCATCGGCGATATCGACATCCTCGCCGTCTCCGATAATCCCGAGAGGGTCATGGATCGTTTCATCGCGCTGCCCGAAGTAGCCCACGTCTACGATACGGGCCCGACCAAGACCAACGTGCGTCTCTCGTACGGCATCGATGCCGATCTGCGCGTCGTTCCGGAAGAGTCATGGGGCGCGGCACTCTGCTACTTCACCGGCTCGAAAGCGCACAGCATCGCGCTCCGAAATATCGCTCTCGAGCAAGGCCTGAAGCTGAACGAATACGGTCTCTTCAAGGGTGAAAAGAATATCGCGAGCGAAAAAGAAGAGGACATATACCAAGCGCTCGGTCTTCCTTATGTAAAGCCGGAAGATCGCGAGACAGCCGATACGATCGAGCGCTAAGCGCGTTTGCCGACGACCATCCCGATAAGAAGCCAGAGTCCGCCAAGCACGTAGCCGGCAATCACGTCGCTCGGGTAGTGCACGCCGAGATACAGCCGGCTCAAACCGATAGCAAGCGCGAGAATCACCGCGAGAGCTACGAACCAGCGCTTATGGTGCGGATACAGCCGACAGAGGAGAAACGCGAGGAAGCCATACAAGGCAACTGATATGGCTGCATGTCCGCTCGGAAACGAAAAGCCGGGTTCGATGAAAGCCGGCTCGAGGCCGCTCGGCCGTACACGTTCAACCAAGTCCTTCATGATGAAGACGGATGCGACAGCTCCGAAAAAAGTAAGCAGGAAGCTCGTGAGGTATGCACGGTAACGAGAAAGGACGAGCGCAAGCGCGATACCGCCCACCAGAATCGCGCCAAAGGCGGGACTTCCAAGCAGCGTAATGTTTTCAGAAAGCTGAAGCCCGAGCGGCGAGCGGATGCCCGCGAAGAAAGTCTCCGCCCAATCATCATGCGCACGCAGCCCGGAAGAAGACATGACAAGCACTGCGAGCACTGCGAAAAATATGACAAGTGCTCCTAAAATCTCGCGAGAGAGACGGCTCATAGATGCGGCAAGAATACGATAAGACCCACCGCGAGCGCACCAAGCGATGCAAGAAGGACGGCTGCGGCCGAGAGGTCCTTGAGTCGTGCGACGCGCGGATTGTGATTGGTCTCATGCAGGTCACCGAGTTCCTCGATTGCGGTATTAAACGCCTCGGCCGAAAGCACGAACGCGATGGAGAGCGCAACGAACATCCACTCGACGGACGTCAGACGCACGTACCACCCGAACGCCACGACGAGAAGCGTCATGACGACCTGGATCCTGAAATTCGCCTCCTCTTTCCAAGCAATACCAAGCCCGGCAAACGCATAACCAAGGCCCTGCAGGAATTTCTTCATACTCGGAAGTATACTCCACGCTCGTATCGAAAAAATAAAAGCCACCATCTTGGCGGCTTTTGAATTTTTCGCTAATCGTTCCCCTCTCCTGCATCACTCTTGAAAAAACGCCGATGATGCTCTATGCAGATACTCGCTTCAAAAGTAAACGCTTCTTTTTTGAGTTTCTGAAGTTCAGCATAAAGTGGATCTCCACTAGAGAGGCGCGGGAGAGCGCCTTTTTTCATACAGGATCCAGGAAGACCTGCTACCTCTTGAAAGACATATTTTGCTTCATCGAGCCACCAATGCCGTAAGACGGCGTACGTTTGGATGTACTTGATGAGTCCTGGCGATGCTTTCTCAAGCGCAACTGGAGAGATTGCTACAAAGGTCACTAGCGGCACGGTTTTGCTCCTTAAAAAGGTTTCTGTCCTACAATTCTGGAGAGAGTAAACCACACGAATACTATATCTGGCAAATAAAACTTCTTGTCCCTACAAGTAAAGACGAAAGCGGCGAAAACGTCGCTTTCGTCCAACTTTGCTCGCGTGGGAGGCTGCGTTCCGAACGTATGACTGGGCTAAGGCCTTCCCAGATCCAGAGGTCGCCACGCGACAGATACAAGGTTTATTGGCGCTCGTCTAAGGATTCACGAAAATGGAGGACTTCGACCTGGTATCATTCAGTTATGAGAGTGGTGGCTAAGGAATCCATTGATCAGACATTTCTTCCGGGGCTTTCTCCGGTTAGTTCTGCCATTGATCAAATGGCAGAAGCGAGCACCGATGGGCGAGGAGCTATTTTCACTCGGCGGGAAGTAGTTGATTTTATACTCGACCTCGTCGGCTATACGGCAGACAAACCGCTGCAAAACTACCGATTACTGGAACCGTCATTCGGTCATGGAGACTTTCTCATCCCTTCGATTGAGCGCCTCATGGTGTCAATCACGCGACAGAAACTTCGACCGACCGCACGCCTTCTCAGGGATAGCATTCGCGGCGTGGAGCTACATGTCGCTTCTTTTGGTAAGACAGCAGGCGAAATACGTGAGATTCTCGTTCAGAACGGAGTGTGCGAAAACGACGCCGATGACTTGCTTGACGTGTGGCTCATTCGTGGCGACTTTCTTCTCACGCTTTTCGACAGCCATACCTTTACACACATCGTCGGTAATCCGCCTTACATTCGACAGGAGATGGTGCCGAATGCGCTCATGGCGGAATACCGCCGTCGATTTGAGACGATCTATGACCGCGCAGACATCTATGTGCCGTTTATCGAGTACTCACTCAAGCTGCTCGACGAAGGAGGAGCGCTCGGTTTCATCTGCGCCGATCGCTGGATGAAAAACCGCTATGGAGGTCCGCTCCGCGATCTCGTGGCGAGAGAGTACCACCTACGTACCTACGTCGATATGATCAATACGGACGCCTTCCACTCGGAGGTGATCGCGTACCCGGCCATTACGGTGATTGCTCGCGAACCATCCGGTCCGACGCGCATCGCCAAACAGCCGAAAATAGACGTAAAGACTCTCGCACAATTGTCACGAGCGCTCACGCAGGACGAACTGCATGACAAAATTCTCGAGACGACTGTATCTGCTGGCGGGCCATGGACGCTCGACGAGTCGGATGCGCTTACGCTGATACGCCGTCTCGAATCGGAACTCCCCGCACTCGAAGATGCGGGCTGCCGGGTGGGTATTGGTGTCGCTACTGGTGCGGACAGTGTCTTTATTGCACCGTTCGACACACTCAACGTCGAGTCGGACCGAAAACTTCCACTCGCCATGACCAAAGATATCCAAAGTGGAGAGATAGAGTGGAGGGGTCTCGGCGTGATAAATCCTTTCGATGAAAGCGGCAAGCTCGTGTCGCTCTCAGACTATCCGAAGTTGCGCGATTATCTCGAGCTTCACAGCGATACAATCAGAAAACGTCATGTATCAAAGAAGAATCCGAATGGTTGGTACAGGACCATCGACCGCATTTATCCAGAGCTCGTTGCAAGACCAAAGCTCCTTATTCCGGACATCAAAGGTGATGCTCATATAGTGTATGAAGAGGGTCGGTTCTACCCACACCACAATCTTTATCACATTACCTCGGAGAGTTGGGACCTCCGTGCACTCAAATCTGTGCTTTCCTCAGGTATCGCACGTCTTTTCATCGAAGCGTACTCAACACGTATGCACGGCAACTGTCTTCGTTTCCAGGCACAGTATCTGCGACGCATCCGCATCCCCCGATGGACTGACGTGCCGAAGGACCTTCGACACCAATTGCGTGACGCGGCTGAAAAGAATGATACGGCCTCGCGCGAAGACGCTGTCTCTCGGCTCTACTCCCTAAGCACCAAAGAGCGTGATATCATCAGGTCGTAATGGCCCTGAATTTAGCGAAATACGAAGAGCGTGCAAAGCGTGCAGTTAAGCTCTTTTGGGGCAATCGTGCGGCCGCTGCGCGCCAGCAGAAAGCAAACGGGGTTGTCGATCAAGGTACACGCGGAGCAGTCACGGCAGGCAAAAACATGGACGGCTTTGCCGAACTAATGGCCCAGGTGGTAAGAGCCAACGGACTTGAGCATGCGACCATAATTCACGGTGGACGTCTCGTTACTCTGCCTGGCTATTTCCGTCCTACTAAGCAATGGGATTTCCTCGTAATCAATGAGGGACGGCTCGTTGCGGCGATTGAGTTCAAGTCGCAAGTAGGGTCTTTCGGCAACAATTTCAATAATCGCACTGAAGAAGCTATTGGTACGGCCCATGATTTATGGACGGCGTACCGTGAAGGCGCATTCGGAGAACATCCAAAGCCGTTTGTCGGATGGCTAATGCTTCTTGAGGATGCCGCCGGTTCTCGGCGCCCAGTTAACGATAATTCGCCGCACTTCCCTCTGGCTAATGACTTTGAAAATTCCTCTTATGCCGATCGATATAACGTGCTGTGTAAAAAGCTTGTGCAAGAAGGACTTTACACGTCAGCTTCAATTATGCTCTCGCCGAAATCTGCCAAACGGACAGGAGAGTATTCAAATCTGAGCGACCTAACGAGCATAGACACTTTCGTCGCCACACTAGCAAGTCACATCGCAGGCGAAGCTGCGCGATCAAAGTGAAGCTGGGATTGTTCTGCACCCCTCCTTCTGAGCATACGGCTCTTGACGACTTCGCGTCAGGTGGTAGCAACTCTCGTCCAAAGCATCCACAGATTGGACCACTAGACATCCTATTGGGTGATCTTGGTTGGTTTCAAAAACCGCTCAGCAATGTATTCAAGGTAATTGCGAACAAGATAGAAATCCTGCATTGGGTTAAGTTCAAGTTTTGTCGCATCGCCTGCATCCGACCAGATCACAATATCAATTTCACCGTTGAGACTTAGTGCCTGAGGTTCACATGCATTTGAGGGCCTGTCGTGTTTGAAGGTTGGATGTTTTACAATGTCGTTTGCAATGTCAACGACCCGCTTAATGTTTTCAGCGTAATAAGCGTCCACTGCTTTGGCGTCGCTCAGCATCTTGCGTAAGATACTTAACGCCTCAAGCATAGTACGCAACAATGCATACATAGCGAATGCGTATGACCATGATTTGCGCATGTAATACATCACCTCGCTGTTAGTCGGGTTTTCTTTTTTAAAAAACTCGGTGTAGCTGTCGCTAAGCGACATCATCTGGTGATACGCGTAGAGGTAGTACGAAAGTGCCACATCGGCCGTATGTTTTGATTTTTGGTCTGGGAATTTGTATCCAGCGTAAAACTCTAGAAATTGCGGGACGCTATATTTTTGGACGAGATCTTCCATATCTATCGCACCCCAATCACTTTCCTAAATTCGTTTGCCACGTGTTCTCGTTTTGGAGGAAAATCGTTTTTGTATCTCGTCACCAATTCACTCCATTTCTTTGTATCGGGACGCTCGCCGTCCAATCGTGCCTCGTACGCAAACTCGTGGAACATAGTTTTATATTCCTCGGCGAGCTTGGCCATATCATCAGACAAACTTTTGGAGAGATAATGCCGGTTCCGTAGATAGTGGCCAATAAAATAGTTGAAGGCCTCACTTGCTTTTACACGCCGTCGCATTTCCGCCTCTTTTGAGGCATCATCCTGGATCGGCGAAACAAGTTCACCCACGATCCGATCCAAACGCTCCATTCTTTTCATCATTTCGTCGAGTACTTCAGCACGTTTTGCGTACAATCCAGATTCTTTGATTGATCGAACTTGCGTACGATAGTTCATCAAGCCATTTATTAGAGCGGCAGCTGCGCCAGACCCGAGCACAGATATTGAGAATGTGACCCAGTCCATGGGTGATATTTTACCTCATTCTAAAGCGACTCCCCCACGGGCTGTCATTCAAGTGAACAAAGGTCTAAAATACAGTTGTGGAATCACCACTGCACATCCAGAAGTATCATGCCCGCCTCAAGGAAGTGTTTACTGATTTGAGAGTGATTACTGCGAATCTTTCGGTGCTAATCAAAGCGGTTTTTCTTGGCATTCTGGTCGCTGAGATTTGGCGTCTCTCGCTCGTTGCCGCAGGAAAGGCTAATGGATGGATATTTTCAAACAACTATGAGTCCTGGGCTATTGGCATTTGCATAGCGGGAATCGCGATACTAGTCTCGTATCTTATAGCAAGAGACGTTCCTGCAGATTTCAAGAAGATTGTCGCGAGCGGCCGTATAGACGTATTTATTGCGATAAGTCTTGGTGCGTGGCTGAGCGTCGCGTGGAGCGGCTTCTTTTCAGATTGGTATACGGCTTTTGTGGCGTCGTCGAGCATTCCCCAGCTACTGACGATAATCTCCGGGCCGTTCATTCTGGCCGTTCTTATTGTGGCGAGATCTGTCGTTCGGAGGGAGAAGAAGGTTGACTCATCCTTTATAGTTGATCTCGAGCTAAACGACAAAGAGAAAGACTTGCTTGGTTTTGGCGATAAGGCGAGCAATTTCGCAGAGCGTGTCTTCAACGGCGGTTCGCCAGACAGCTTCGTATTCGGTGTCGATGCTCCATGGGGGATCGGTAAGTCGACCTTCATAAACTTTTGCCAACAGTACTGGAGGGAGAAACATGGACACGAGATTGTAGTCTACAAATTCAGCCCGCTCCAGCACTCCGGAACAAACGACCTGCTCGACGTGTTTATTGATGGGCTCATTCAGGCAATCCAAAAGGATTCTTTTGTACCCGAGATTAAACCGCTCATCTCAAGCTACTCTCGCCTACTGAAAGAGGTCAGTCGATTTTCAATATTCGGCCTTGCTTTGCCCAGTTTCTCTACCAACTACACCGCCAAGGATGCATGCGATGATCTGACTGTTGTCCTTCGAAATTTCCATAAGAAAATAATAATCGTCGTCGACGATTTAGATCGAATCAGTTTCGATGAAATGAAGAGTATTCTCTTCGTGATCAGGAAAAGCTTCATGTTTCCGAACATCTCATATGTCATCTGTTATGACACCGACAACATCAGCGCTCTCGAAGCAGAGACCCAGGACACGGAAAAAATAAGCGAGTTCCTAGAGAAATTCGTCAATATAAAAATCAGCCTCTATCTTGATCGGAAGGACTTGGTTAAGTACATCTCAGAAAATATCAGTGAGGCTCTTTCTGCGAGCACAGTGGATCCTATCTTGGTAGGACAAGCAATCGGAGGATTGAAGGATATATATAACTCGTCGATCTATCACAAGTACCTTCCATTCATCGGTGACGTCAGGAAGCTCAAGCGTCTCATCAATACAGTGACGTTGTTCGAGCTCCAAACAACTGATTTCAAGAACACGGATTTCGACAAACGTGACTTGATCAACCTGTTGCTTATCTATATCCATTATCCCAATGTCTTTCGAAAAATATACGACACCGAAACCGATGGAGGACGCGGATTCTTCTCTCTGGTAATTCCACACGAGGATGGATATCCAGACGAAGAGCCGGGTGCCCCTCGAAGAAACTCCCTTAGCGATTCGGAGTATAAAAATTCAAAATACTATCACGAGTATCTCAAAGAGCTCCCTGAAGGCGGTAGGCAACGCTTCCTATTGGACCAAGTGTTCAATGTAGACGTTAGATTGAAAGGCACTGGCGATAATCATTTCGCTACCCGAGACAGGTACGCTCAGATCGACAATGTACCCGAGGACGTGCGGACATCTCTGGCCTGTTTCAATGGGGGCTGGACGAATGGCAGGAATCTAGAGACTTATCTTGACCTGATTGTTAAGCTCGCGAAACCCGAAGAGAGTGGGCAGCATCGCTTCTACACTCGCTGGAAGGACGAGATCATTTCCGGCTCGAAAACCCTTAAAGAGGTATTTACTGACGCCAGATTTGCATATGATAAGAGTGAAGCGCCGCGCGAGAAGCTTTGGAGAATCTTCGTCAATAATGCTAGAGACCTTAAAAAGGCGACGGCCGCATCCGTGATTTCGCATCTGATTGAAAGTATGCCCGATTACTCGTTGCTTGAGATAAAGGAGATTGGTCTGGGTCTACGCCATAGCTTGGATTACTTTCTAACCCGTCTACTGAACGACGCGGGCTGGACTGATCCGGCCGGTAAGCATTCCAATAACACGGAGAAACACATAAAAGAGATCGCCGAATGGGTGTTTGGTGAGAGCGCGCATTCAGACAAAAGCATTCTCGACAGACTCTCTGCGCCCGAGCGTGGTGTATTAGGCCTATACGATTTGATGGTATTTCGACTTTCGTGCAGCGCGGATCGTGGAGGCGATATCTTTGATCTTACTCGGGCGGTCGCTCAGCACGCCAACCCCAACGCGCCCATTCAAGGCGATACACGCGACATTGCTCGTGAGGAAATGCGAGAGATGTCTCAGAAAGTCTTCCAGATATTTAAGACACAGTACATTGATCCTAAAATAAATATCTTTGATAAAGTTGCAGCGCTGCAGATTTCTGATTTCGCCGGGAAGTACGCTACTTATCTGGCACAGAAAGTCACCGACGGAATTGTCCAACAATCTGACATAGACAAGAAAGTTGTTGAAATGAAGACTCGCATCACGAGCTTCATTCTCTACCAACTTGGGAATAACGAGATCAGTCATGGGGTTGGGTGCGGGTATTACGATCCATCTGGAACGAAGGATGGGCACGGAATCAGGAAGCTCATGAATGAATATCTCTTTGGGCTATGCTTTGACCCGTCGAAACCAGAGAACGCACAGTATTTGGTGGACTATCTGTTTAGGAATTTCGCTAATGCAATCGCATCAGCGCGCGAGGATGGTCGAAAATACATACCGAGCATCAACGAGTTTACGAAAGTCCTCGACAAGGTTGGTCTCGCTGGCTATTGGCAGAACCACGGGGCAACTATCAAGGCCCTGAAACTAGAGGATCTTGAAAAGATCGTCTTTGTCGGGAATGACGAAGCTTCGTATCGGGAATATGTGCCCTTGGTTTTTAAGGTGCTAGATGACAATCTGGCTGAGGTGCAAGCGGCGGCGGCAAAGGTTCTTGCGGCACAGTAAAGAGATTTCCCAAGTCATAAGAAATTTACTGCACTAGGTGCAGTAAACTCTCTCTATGCATAAAACTCACGGTCGAAAAGCTAGCAAATAAGCCATTGCGCAAAAGTTTTAGGGCAAAATCATAATTCCGTCGTACACGTATCGTACTTTTGCCAAGATTGTGGAATACATTTGCTCGCTTCTGTGCGATTGTCTATACATGAGCGCAAAAGATAAACGAGAGCTGGATCGGATGCTTCGAGGTGTTGGCAGAGCCATGGATCAGGCGAGAATCGACGGTCCGTTTATTAAGGCAGAAGAGAACAAGGCACTCGGTATTGCGTATACGATCAAGGATGTGTATGTCGGAGAGGTCGCCATCAGACGTAGTGCGAACGCATGGTGGATGAATGATCAAAAAGTCGCCTTGATCATAGAGGCCATGAAAGAGGGCCATACTGTCAACACGGCGTGTCTGTATGCTGAAATCTCCCGTGCTCAATGGGAGTACTTCAATAAAATCCATCCAGAATTTGAGGCGGTCATCGAGATGTGCGAGCAATATCAGCTCGTACGTGCTATGGACACGGTGAACCGCAACCTTAACGATCCCAAGATGGCCAGGTGGCTTCTTGAGCGACGGCACCCTAAATTCAAAACACGGCTCACGCTCGACGACGTCCTCGGTCGACAGATCCCGAGTTTGATTACGAATCTCGCGTTTCAGGACGAAAACGAAACCCCAGAGGCGATTGCAGCAAAGCTTACACAACTCGCAGAAACGATTCTTTCGGAAAACGAGGCGCGCAAGCGTGGGCTTGTAGTGCCGAATTCAAAAGCACTTTCCGATTAGAAGTAACTTTTCTTACTTAACTACCACCCATTCGCTCGCGGACCAGCCAGCTTCCCCGACCTTGTCTGAGTCGGCTTCGGCCGCCCCCTTGGTGACGCGCACTTTCGTCAGAGTCATGCTTGTGTCGATGACCCTTACCTCCGAGCCGTTATGGACACAGAACAGCCCTTCTTTGGTCAGGTCTAGAATGCCCAGGTAGTCCTTGGCAAGAAGCGCCTTTGTGTATTCGTCGTACACGGCCTTCGTAGGCGCGAGGCAAAGCGCTTGGGTTGGGTCATCATTGCCTGGAAGTCGAAGATACGCATCTTGCCCGAGCGTCCGCGCTTCGCTTGGTCCAGCGTTTCTTTGTGTCGTAGCTGTAGCGTTCTCGGTGGCGCTGTTGATGGAACTGAGTACTGCTCCGAACAAGAAGAGGCCGACAAAGAGGCTGAAAACAGGATGGCGATGTGGCCAGCTTCGCAAATCAGATTGGCAATAAGGGCACTTCTTTGCAGCGGAGGGAATATCCTTACTGCAATGTGGGCACGATTTTGTCTCTGCAGAGTTCTGAGTCATGGGAATTATGCGATCCAATAATTCCCGTGCAGGACGCAGAAACCCGCCACGGGCAATGAGGTTTCCCCCAAGGGCGGATCACGCCGAACCCCGTGACGGGTTTCTGCGCGTGATCCGACTTGAAGACCATGCCGCGGCCGGAGCCTTCGGTTTAGGTCCCGCCCCTCACGGGGCGCATATTCGTGTGTAGCACATGTTCATGATAGCCCAGAGCGGCTATCATCGGAACCCCTATCACTGACTTGCAGAAAAGCCAAGGAGGCATAGCATTTTGGTATGAACGCTCACGAGGCTAGCACCTCGGTTTTTACAAGTGACCGTGATGTCATTGCGGAGATTGAGCGCATTTTGCCGCAGCCACTGGTCGATTCTCTGAAGGAGCGCATTTTACAGGACAGGGTGTACGATCCTGCCCATGCCGAAGCGTTCAGTCTCCTAAAGGAGGCATTTCGTAAGATTGGTTTTCGAGTAAATAGAAAAACACTCGCCACAAAGCTAAGAGATTTTCAACGCGCCCTCGAGAGATTCGACGACGAGCTCATTTCAAACTTTGCGTACGAACCACACCAAAAGCTATATGCTGTCCATCCAAGTCGTCGAAATGGCGTGGCTTTAATGCGTGAGCTTCGGCAGTCTTACGATCTGTTTGCAAAAACATACCGTCTTCTACTGAGCGAGGCTACAACTGCGTTCCATTCGTCAGTTGTGGAAGAGTCCGTCGAGCTCCAGAATCTCACAATCAGATTCTCGAATGAAGAGGGTGCAATCTATGTTGGTGAGAGTCGTTGCCAACTCCCGCCGTTCAAAAATGGCCACTATCTTTGCAGAGTCATGTTTACTAAACCGCCCAAAGTGCCAGTCGACTGGTCAGACGTGGCCAACGAAATGTTCGGCAAGGATCCCATAAGACGGGCAGAACGTCTTCGGTTAGAAAGAAAAGTTAGAGATGCAATGTATGCAGTAAATCGAATCGTTGGGAAATTGAATACCCCCGATAAGTTATTTACCTGGAAAGACAAGACAATTATTCGAAACTATGGCCGATAACTCTCAGGTGATTCACCTCTGAATTCTTTAGGCTGTCGCCAGCTCGTTTCTTTTTGAAGGAGTCATGAACGCTCCTGGTAAAACCCTCTGCTTTCTTGGCAGGTGCTCTTAGAGCGTTCATCCCTGTCAAGAAAGGAGCGGGCTTTACTCATGGCAAGCCAGCAACTAGCACAGAAATTCAAAGATGCGATTGCAGAAGATTTCGACAAAGAAGTCTCTCTCGACGACGCTAGCCGGATGCTCTCAGATCTGGTTGGTTATTTTGACCTGCTTGCGAAGTTGCGGCACCAAATAACGGATCAAAATCATGGATCAAAGAAATCAAATTGAGGCAGTATTGAGGCTACATCTTAACGAAAGAGTTATCGCATTCCACCCAATATACGCAAAAATCTTGGGAGGAATTGAGGAGGCCATATTCTTTCAGCAGATTTGTTTTTGGAGCGATAAAGGTAAACGTGATGATGGTGCTATATACAAAACGTCTAAGGATATCGAGGAGGAGACAACGCTTAGCGATCGGGTACAGCGCCGCGTGAAGAAAAAATTCAGGAGCTCGGACTGCTTGAGATTTGGCTTGAGAAGGTCGGAGGCGGTCCTGTATGCCACTACCGCGTGCACTGGGATGTCCTGCGAAAATGCCTAAAGGATTTCTACCAACTGTCGGAATCCTCTATATATTCAGAAACTACTCCAAGAAAAAAGAATGCGGTTTCTTCAAAGCAAGAAACCGCAACCACCTCCTCCCGGGGGAAATTCAATGCCACGAACGTAAGGATGACCAGATATAAAAATCCTGCCGTGCAAGAAATCGTTGAGACGTTCGTGAGACAGTGCGAGAAAAATATGGGCATTGCCCCAGTAATCGGTGCAGACGACTTCCGCATGGCTTCTTATGCTCTCAACCGCGGAGGGCTTTCAAAGGAAATGGTGTTTGAGATGATTGATGATTGGTTCGCGCAGCCGACAAAGGATGGCGACATATTGCATCTCACCAGAGCCATCTCAAAGAGCAGAATCAATACCTATCGAGGAGAGAACGTTAACAGGTTCAAGAGATCTTAATTAACTTTATGGAAACAAAAAACGAAAAAGGACGGGTGCTATCAGCAAGTGAACGACTGCGAGAAGACTTGGAGTATGCAATCGGCAGATTCGTCGAAAAACTAAAGAGAGAGATTGGAGTTCGTTAAGACTTGCATTCCCGTCCCACGAAGGTACTATCCCGACCCCCGGGGATTACGGGACATAAAAACGGACCTATGGAAAAAGCCATCATCTACACACGCGTTTCGTCGAAAGAGCAGGAAGAAACCGGCTACTCGCTCGATGCGCAGGAGCAGTTCCTAAAGGAATACGCTCAAAAGCTTGGGCTCCCGGTTGCCAAAATCTACAAGGTCACCGAGTCCGCGAGTAAATGGCAACTGCGCAAGACGCTCGACGCCATGCTCGAATACGCTGTTGAGCACGATGTGAAAGTTATCCTTGGTGAGAAGATCGATCGACTGACCCGCAGTCTCAAGGACGCCGCAATCATCGATGACTGGGTGCACGACGAGGACGGGCGTCAGGTGCACTTCGTCAAAGAACACTTCATCGTCAGCAAGGAAACGCGTGCGCACGATAACTTCGTGTGGGACATGAAGGTCGCTGTGGCGCGCTTCTACACAAACAATCTCTCGGAGGAAGTTAAGAAGGGTCAGAAGCAGAAGATTGCCGAGGGATGGTTGCCGACCAAGCCACCACTCGGTTACAAGACCGTCGGCGAAAAAGGAAAGAAGATCCACATGATCGATGACGACAAGGCTCCGTTCGTGCGACGTATGTTCGAGATGTATTCGAGCGGTAACTACTCTGTCATCTCTCTTGCGGATGCAATGTATCGCGACGGGCTTCGGAATCGCGCCAACAAGAAGGTTGGCAAGAGCCGCATGTACGACATGCTGCGCGATCCGTTCTACTACGGCGCGATGCAATGGAAGGGTCAGGTGTTTGCAGCCAAGCACGAGCCACTCATTTCCAAAGAACTCTTCGACCGCGTACAGGCGCTCTTAGCGCGACCGTTCAATCAACTCCAAATGCAGAAACACCTACCGGTGTTCAAGGCGAAGATGCGCTGTGGCGCGTGCGGCGGCTCGGTAACGTGGGAGACGCACAAGGGCTACTGGTACGGCCACTGCAACGGTTACAAGCGCAAGGACATGAAGGCAAAATGCGAAAGCCGCCACATCTTCCTGCGTCAGGACAGGATCGAGGAACTCATGTTCCCGTTGTTCGAAAAAGCTACACCCAAAGGCGCACATGTGATCGAAGTGCTGAAGGAGGCATTGAAGGAAAGCCACGCGGAAGAAGTCGACCGATTCGATGCGCAGCTCACAAGTCTCAACCTGACGATCGACCGATCTCAACGACGACTCGAAACGATCTACGAGGACAAGCTAGATGGCAAGATTTCGGCGGAAATGTATGAAAGCTTGGCCAAGCGCTATTCCAGCGAGAAAGAGGCTGCTACGGGCGAAATTTCGCGCCTGAACCGGGGTAACAAGCGCTACTACGAGGCTGGGTATGCCATTCACGAGCTCGCTCTCCAGGCAGCGGCCATTTACAGCGACGAAAAGACGACGAACGAGGATCGTCGGATGCTCCTGAGCTATGTTTTTTCGAACATCGAGCTAAACGGCGAAGAACCTAAGTTTTTCTACACGCCAGCGTTCGATTTCGTGGTGAATTGGGTACCCAAGCTAAATTTGATTTTAGAACTCGAAAATAGCTTGGAAACTAAAAGACGAAATGGCGCTTTCGCGCCATCTCATCCTGTTCTGCTCCGCGGGTAGGATTCGAACCTACGACCAACTCGTTACACGTTCTCTCTTGTTACCAAGAGCGTGGACTATATCATCACCCGTATCTGCGTCATGCAGATCGAGGGTGCGAGGCGCTTCCCCAGCCCCAGTTTTGGACTCAAAACTCGTTTGAATTCAAAACTGGAGCTGGGTACTCCCTTGCGGGATAGTCTCTAGACCTTCTCATCTTCCGATGAGCTTGGCTCGGGATTGCCCACAGCATTTCCTCTGTTAGGGGTTCCCCGAATTCACCTCGTGTTCGACCTAAATCTCTTTAGGAAGCTGCGTAATGCCTGCGTGCAATTCGCGGTGACAGTTCGCACAAACAAGAACGCATTTATCGATTTCTTCTTTGATCTTTTCCCAAGATCTCGTGAGACCTTTCGTCGAGAGACCGAAGTCTTTCTGGCTCGGATCTTTGTGATGAAAATCGAGTGCTCCTGAATAACGACTGTATCCGCACATAACGCACTTCCCGCCCTTGTATTCGCGCGCCATTTCTCGAAGCTTCTTTCGACGCTCCGAAACGGCTTTACGCAAGTACTCGGCACGGTCGGCATAAGTCCTTTTCTCTTTTGGCATACTCATTTAAGTATACCACTCGGGTTTTGGACTTGAACCACAGCGAGCCGCTCTACCACTGAGCTACCGCGGAATGTATTTTCCTTCCGCGGCAGCTCAGGTCTGAGCTACCACCGAAGGGGCCGAGCGAAATATGAAAGTATTCTTTGCATATTTCCGAGGCCCCGAACGGGAGCAAGCAGTTGCGAAGCAATCTGCTTACCGCGGAATGTATTTTGTTTTCAATACTTCTGCCCCGAAGGGCAGGTATTCGCATTCTAACCGAAAATCAGGATGCCGCAACGGTATGAAAACAGCCGCCCGGATGGGCGGCTGGCGATGAGGTGCTGTTTTAGCTCGATAGCGGCAGGTCTAGAAAATACGATGCCGATACCATGAACAGCCCGGGGAATTGCTCAACTACTTCCGGTGGAAGTTTTTGAAGCTCCTCCCAGACCGAGGCCTGGGTAACTCCTCCTGCAGATGCTTCGCAAGCTTGTGTGATTTCGTTTTTCTCAACAGACATTGCAAACCTTTCTTCAATCAGTTAAAGAACATTCTCAAATGCAAAACCGGTGCGGAGACCGCATCGGTTCTACTTTTTTATTATAGCACGGAAAAGAATCCGCGCAATCAGGCCTTCTGATGCTTCGCACAACGACAACCGAAAGGCTTGATGTGCTCGTCGAAATATTCTTCCCCGTAATCGTAGGTAAGCTCTTCGCCCGGCTTGATGCCCTTGATCGCATCGATCCAGACGCGGCCCTTTACGATATTCGGTTCGCAGTTGGGCTTGCAAGAATGATTGATGTAGCGAGCAAAGTTGTCGCGCTGGGTGCCGTCGATCGTCTTCCGGCTGTTTACCTCGAAGAGGTACTTGCTCTTGCTCGTGTATTCCTCTTCCTTGGAAATCTCGCGGCCGAAGTACTCGATGATCCGCTCCCCTTTCTTGAATGCGCGCGTCGCGAAAAGACCCAAACCTGCGCTTGAGCGCCCCACGCGAAGCCCCTCCGGACACACCGGTTTCTTTTTCGTATCTGCCATATATCTTGCTTAGCTTTCAGTAGTAATGCCGTCGAAGTGCTCTTCGCGCTCGTCATCCTTGGTCGGCTGCACGGTGCCGTCCTTGTGCTCAGGCGGCGAGTAGAGCGTGTAGAGCTTCAGGTCCTCCTCGCCGGTATTGATGACGTTGTGGTGCGTCCCTTCCGGGATAACGACCGCGTCATCGGCTTTGACCGCATGCTCGATACCGTCGAGGATGACCGTCGCCGTACCAGCTTCGAAGCGGATGAACTGGTCAAGGTGGTGCACTTCCTCGCCGATCTCCTCGCCGGGCTTAAGTGCCATGAGAACGAGCTGGCTGTGTTTAGACGTGTAAAGGACGCGACGATAATCCGTGTTTTCGAGCGTCGCTTGCTCGATGTTGGTGAGATAGCCTTTCATATACGGAAACTATATCACGTACCCGGATGCGATCGTGGCCACTCGGCAAAGGAGCCCGCCTTCCGCTCCATGGAGTCAGCCGAGCGTACGTGCCGCCAGTTCCCTTTCGGTACGAGGTCGTAGTGCGGCGCAACGCTGATCGCATCGACGATGTCGTACAGATCCCGTTCGGCGGTGATCCACTCGGTACCGAAACGGCTCATGCGCATCGGCCGGCTGTAACACTCAAGCGTCTTCTCGCCCGAGGGCAAGAACCACTCGTTGAAATACGAAAGCGCAAGCTCACGCGGCGTGCGGTAGATCGGGTCGCGAAAACGTAGGACCGCATGATTGGTCTTGCTTACCGCACCCCAGGCACCCCCACGCTTGTAGAGCGCGATCACGTGGTCGGTATCGCCCTTCCCCATCCTCGCGGAGAGGTCCATGATCAAGGGTGGTTCGCCGTGTATCCAAAGCGCCGTCGCAGCGAGGAGCGCTCCTTCGATGCAGTGCGCCTTCTGTTCACGCAAAACGCCGCGCGGACTCCGATAGGTCGGTCCTTCCTTTTCCCAGTTCATCGGGAGCGCATCGAGAAAATCCTGTATCGCGCTCGGTGTCGAAAGCCGAGAGAGCAGCTCATACTCCTCTTCGGAGAGGCCGGACCTCGCGCGAGTGAGACGGTCCATACGTATCAGCATACCCCACGAAACACCACGCGCCCGGCTAAAGCCGGGCGCGTGGTGTTTAAACTGATTCGGTATTCCGTAGGATTACCTGAGCGCAAGACGACCGCTCTGCTTCGCGACGATCGCAGCGAGTTCCGCTTGGGTCTTCGGCATGTGGTTTATATCCACATGACCGACGACGCGGAAGGTCACCCCATTGCAGACGCCGAGTACGGTAGCTGCGTCGACTTTCTTACCATCGTAACGACGGTAGGTCGGCGTAGCGTCGAGAAGGACGTCGACACGGTCGGTAAAGCGGGAGTGCATGGTATCCGCGATGACGCGATAACCGATGTGCTCCTCCACTACGCCGAAACCGCAGCTGCCATCCGACGATACACCGGAGCCATCAAGCTCGATGATCGTACCGAACGGGAGCGTATCGGCAAGGTCGCGCGACCGAGCAGCGACGATTTCCGGGTTCGAGTACGCACCGGAGGCGGTCTCAAACGGATTTTCGTCGGTCTGTTCCGGAACAGCGCTATAGGCGGTAACGGTCACCGCGTGTCCGAGGCGCTCCAGAGCCGGTGCAGCTTCTGCTACCGAGGCCGATGCGCCCGTGGACAAAAGGAAAAGGCCCATAAGGGCTCCTAACATAGACATTGGTGTTTTATTACCGAAACAGTCAATAACTGCCTCGTTGTTTACAACCCTAACATATTGACAATATTCTGTCAATAGGTCCAATGGGCACGTGCTATCATTCCTTTGTGACCATTCTCGACAGCATTTTGCTCGGTATCGTCGAAGGAGCCACGGAATTCCTACCTGTTTCGTCGACCGGCCACCTGATTCTCGCCTCTTCCCTCCTCGGGATAGCCCAAACCGACTTCACCAAGACCTTCGAGATCGCTATCCAGCTCGGGGCGATCCTCGCCGTGGTCGTGCTCTACTGGCGCACCATCTTCGATTTCGAGCTTATTAAGAAACTTATTGCCGCCTTTCTCCCGACAGCCGTTATCGGCCTCACCCTCTACCACCTCGTGAAGACCTATCTCCTCGGGAACGTGCTCGTGGTCATCGCATCGCTTTTCGTGGGTGGCGTCATCTTCATCTTCTTCGAACGCTGGTACGGTACCAAAGAAAACACAGCCCTTCCTGATACTCCGATAACCTACCGTCAGGCTTTCTTGATCGGCCTTTTCCAATCGATCGCGGTCATCCCGGGGGTTTCTCGGAGCGGCGCCACGATCCTGGGCGGCCTCGCCCTCGGCATCGCGCGTCCCGCGATCGTTGAGTTCTCGTTCCTCCTTGCCGTACCGACCATGGCAGCTGCGACCGGTCTCGACCTCCTCAAGACCGGCATGGCCTTTACCGCGCATGAGTGGCTCCTCCTTTCGGTCGGCTTCGTCGTCTCTTTCGCGGTAGCGATACCGGTCATCCGCTGGCTCCTCGCTTATGTGCGTAATCACAGCTTCACGAGTTTCGGTGTCTACCGTATCGTCATCGCGCTCGTCTTCGCAGCCTTCCTGTTCCACATCTGACGTCCATGCGTTTCCTTGAATACACGACGCTCTTCCCTCCCGCCACAGTCGCACTTCTTCTTGCGGGCGGGCTCTTCTCGACCTCATCCGTCCCTTACCTTGTCGCGATCGGTATCGGCATCCTCGGCGTCCTCGTCTCGGCGCTGCGCGACCTTCGTGAGCACAGCTGGGCGCTCGACTATATCGCGCTCCTTGCGATGGTGGTCGCGGTCTTTTCCGATGAGTGGCTCGCGGGGGCGGTTATCGCGCTCATGTACACGGGCGGCGAGGCGCTCGAAGCCTACGCCTCGCACCGCGCAGAAGCATCGCTCGCCGCGCTTCTTGCGCGCATCCCGAAAACCGCGCTCGTGAAGCATGGTGACACGACCGAGGAAGTACCGCTTGCCGAGGTGCCAAACAAAGCGACCATCGTGATACGCGGCGGCGAGCTGGTACCGCTCGACGGCTATCTCGCTTCTCCGGAGGCCACTCTTAATCTCGCGAACCTCACGGGTGAACCGCTTCCTGAAACGGTCACCGAGGGCGCCGTGGTGAAGAGCGGTAGCGTGAACGCCGGTCCAGCGTTTGAGCTCCGCGTTTCCGGCACGCTTGCGACCTCTACCTACGCGAAGATCGTGGACCTCGTGAAGGACGCCGCGCGCGACCAGTCGCCGTTCGTCCGCCTTGCCGCAAAAGCAAACCTTCCCTTCACCCTGCTCACCCTTCTCATATCGGGCGCTGTGTACCTCATGACCGGCGACATCACGCGCGTACTCGCCGTGCTTGTCATCGCGACACCCTGCCCGCTTCTTATCGCTGCTCCCGTCGCCTTCATCGGCGGCCTTTCGCGCGCTGCGGGGAAAAACATCATCGTAAAGACGCCCGCCGCACTTGAGACCGTTTCCGGCACGACGACCATCTTTTTTGATAAAACCGGCACGCTGACGCTCGGCGAGCCACAACTCACCGAGATCGTACCGCTCACTGCAAACCTCACCGAATCTCAAGCGCTCTCGCTCGCTGCTGCGCTTGAATTCCACTCCATCCATCCGCTCGCGCGCGCGATCGTCGCTACCGCACGCGAGCGCCATTTCACGCCTGCTCCGGCGCACGAATCAGAGGAAACGCTCGGTACCGGCATCGCCGGCACGATCGCCGGAGAACGCTACTCGATCGGTCAGGCACCCAACCAGCATCGGAAAGAAAGCGGTATCTCGCTCTTGCTTGTGCGTGGCGATGAACCGATCGCTCTCTTCCATTTTTCAGATGTCCTCAAAGAGCACGCGAAGGCCCTGCTCACTGATCTCGCACACGCGGGCTACAAGGTCGCGGTACTGACCGGCGACAGCCAGGCACATGCCGAAGAAATTTTCACTGGCCTCGACATCACTATTCATGCAGACTGCACACCCGAGGAGAAATTCGACATCGTTGCCAGGGCGCGCAAAGAGGGTGAGATCGTCGCGATGGTCGGCGACGGCTTGAATGACGCCCCGGCTTTGGCAAAAGCCGACATCGGCATCGTCTTCTCCGGTACGGAAAACAGCGCCTCGATCGAAGCTGCCGATGTCGCCATCTTGGGACATGACGTCAAACTCATCCGTGAGCTTTTCGCGCTTTCGCACCGTTCGGTGAAGATCGCTGGCGAGAGCGTCTATACCGGTATCGCGCTCTCGGTCGTCGGCATGCTCGCTGCCGCGTTCGGCTTCATTGCCCCGGTCGAAGGTGCGATCCTGCAGGAAGGCATCGACGTGACCGTCATCGTGAACGCGCTCAGGAGCGCACTGCGTCCGCGGAGCGAGGCGTAGGCGTGGTATCGTACTAAAAATGGACCCTGTTTTTCTTATCACGATCATCGCTTTCCTCGTCTCCGTATTCGTCGGTGGCGCGCTAGTCGGCGCACTTGCAGCCCATTTCTACGAAAAGAAGCACCTTAATCGCTAACGCGGAAGCCGCGCGAGACGGATCTGCTCGAATGAATACTTTCCGCCGAGCGCGCGGAAGACCGGCGTGAGGCGATCATTCGTGTCAGCGGCGAGCGCTTCGCGGATCTCATCCGCTGCATCGCGCGGAAGGAGATGAGCGTAGTCGGCATTTGCGAGCTTCCCTATCTCGGCGAGCTCCTCAAGATGCTTCACGATCGTCGAGGGCGTAAGGCCGCGCGCTTTCGCTGCCGCTTCGAGCGTCTTTGCGTCGCGCACGGCCTGCAGCGTTTCTGCGAGGCGTCCCGGCATCCCGGTCTCGCGCTTGTCCGGTGACGCCACCTCGCTCTCCTTCACCCAGGCACCGCCCATCGCTTTTACGAACTTCTTTTGGAGCGCTTCGCGCTCCTCATCCTGCATGTCGGCAAACGTTTCCTGCACGGCGTCGCTTGCCGAACGGAAGTCGCGATCTTTCTTCAGGATCTCCGGGTGCACTTCGAGCGCTCGCTCGTTTAGCCCGAGGAGGTGCAGCCCCGAGAGCCGACGCACGCGACTGAGCGCCACGTACCCCTGCCCGTACTCGAACGCACGCGAGAGGTCGATGACCGCCGCGTCCATGCTCATGCCCTGGCTCTTGTGTACGGTCATCGCATAGGCGAGCCGAAGCGGCACCTGCGAGATGCTCGCCTTCACCTTTCCCTGCTCCTCAAGCTGCCACTCCATGGGCTCAGCCGTGACGCGGAATCCTTCCTTGGTCTCGACGATGGGCAGCCCTTCGCTATCAAAGGCGATCACCGTACCGAGCGTACCGTTCACAAACTTCGCTTGCGGCGAATTCTTCGTGAACATCACACGCGCACCTTCTTTAAGCTCAAGTGACTCCGGCGAGAGACAGCCACGCTTCAATCCTTCGACGAGCGTATCCTTGCCTTTAGAATTCATGCGGAAAAGCATCGCCTTGCCGGGAAGCTTTTCGAGCGCGTCAGCATTGATACGATCGACGTCGGCATTGTGCGAGTAAAGCTTCGGCGCGTCTTCGGGCGGCGCTTCGGTTTTTACCCGGCGGAACGCGAGATGCTCCTCGTGCACGGCACCGACCGTACCCGTGCGGATTGCTGAGAGGACCTCGAGGAAATCCATGTCGTCCTGGCGATGCTGCTCGGTCAGGTAGCAGATGAGCGGGTTCAACTCGCGCCAGACGAGCGAAGCGTACGCGAACACGGCCTCTCCTTCACGCGAGATTGGCGGCAGCTGGAAGAAATCACCCACGAGGATGACGGTGAGACCGCCGAACGGCCGCTCGCTCCGGCGCACTTCGCGACAAACCGCGTCAGCCATCTCAAGGGTCGCCGCCGAGAGCATCGACACCTCTTCGATGATGAGCACTTTCGCCTTGTTGATGCGACGTGCAACGTGCTCTTTGGTGGCGATGCGGTCGATGTCGGCCGGAGAAAGTGACGAACTCACGCCGATACCGCTCCAGGAGTGAAGCGTCATCCCGCCCACATGCGTCGCCGCGATGCCGGTCGCCGCGGTGATCGACGGCTCGATACCGGAAGCGCGCAACCAATCGACGAAGGCGTTTACCGTATGCGTCTTGCCGCTTCCCGGCTCTCCGGTGAGAAAGACGTTCGCGCCGGTCTTGAGGACCGTGAGAGCTTCTCCTTGAGTCATCCCCCGATTGTAGCAGCTCTCGAAAGCAGACGGACAGCAATGGCCGAAACGATGAACGCGAAGAGGAAGACGAGCATGCCGGTAAAGCAGGGGGTGGTCCATGGAGCTGCTCCGGGAGTGCAGCTCACCGAGGCACCGCCGATGAGCTTGTAGTACTGCATCGTCTCAAGCGTGACGACTGAAAGCGCGAATACCGAACAGCCAGCGAGGAAATTGCGCAGATACCGCTCGCTGCGCGTGCTTGCGCTCTGCCAAAGCCGTACCGACCAGAAGACCGCGGCAACAAAGCCGAGTGAGCCGAAGAAACACGGCGTGAGAAACGGGTTCGGTACCGTACAACCCTCGATACGAAAGATGGTTCCATAGAGCGCGTTGAAATTCGCGAATTGCGAAAAGAGGTTCGTCCACGCGAACACCATCCCTCCGAAAAGAAGAGCTACCTGTAAGAAAAGAAGTGAGCGTATACGTGTGGTCATATCATTCATACCGCAACGCGACCGCCGGCTCCTTACGGCTCGCCGCGCGTGCCGGTAGGAAGCCTGCCACGATGCCCGTGACGAAGGTGATGGTAAGGATCACGAAAAGCTGGAAGTAGTCGACGGTCGCAAAGCTGAAGAGACCCGGGAAACCAGAGCGTGCCGCCCCGAGACCGATAAGGAAACTGAGCCCGAGTCCGAAGAAGATGCCGAGCAGGCCTCCAAAGATCCCGATGATGCCTGACTCGATCAGGAAGAGCGAGAGGATCGCGTCCTCTGATGCGCCGACGGCCTTCATGATGCCGATCTGCTTGGTCCGCTCGAGTACCGACGTGTACATGGTGTTCATGATGCCGACCGCGCCGACCAGAAGCGAGACGAGCGCGATGATGACGAGCACGAGCTCGACGCCTTGTACGATATTGCCGACGATCTCGGTCGTCCGGCTCGGCGTAAGGATCGTGAACTCGGTGACCTCTTTCTGTTTCTCAAGCTCGAAACGGATCTGCCGCGCGACGAGCTCGACGTTCTCTCCGGGAGCAACCTTCACGATAGCCGAGAGCACGCCGGGCGTCGTGCCAGAGATGAGGTGGAATACGTTCCAAGACATATAGAATGAATTGTCGTCCGTCTGCTCGCCCATGCGCTCGAGGATACCCACGACACGGAACCGTTTCGACTGCAGGATGACCTCATCGCCGACCCGCACCCGATTCTTAAAGAGCTCATGGGCCGCCAAGTAGCCAAGCACTACTTCGTTCGCATCCCCGTCGACCGGCCAGCTGCCGTTCTCAAGTTTCGCGCCACGCGACTCCTCGAAGATCTTCTGCAGCCGATCGATACGGGAAGCATGGACGAAGACGCTCTTCTTCTCCCCTTTGAACTCGGCGTTCAAGGCCCCCGCATCGACCGGCATCGACATCGCGACCCCTGGTATGCGCTCAAGGTCCATGATGTCGGCATAGGCGAACTTCTTCCCGCCGAAGAGGTCGGTCACGATGCTCGTTTCTTTGCCGGGTATCACGACGAGCAGATCGCTCCCGAACATCTGCAGCTGACGATTGATGACGTTCTGTATCCCACCCGAAAGTGCCAAGATCACGACCACGAGCATGATGCCGAAGACGATGCCGACGATCGTGAGCCAGCTTCGAAGCGGGCGATAGCGGATCCCTTTGAACGTGAGGAGGAGGAAGTCTTTCATATCATTCGGTATAGGTCTCGACGTGTTCGAGGTACCCAGGGATCGTCTTCCCGTCCTTGAGCGTGATGACCTGGTCGGCGCGCTTCGCGATGTCAGCATCATGCGTCACGATGATGAGCGTCCTCCCCTCCTCCCGATTGAGCTTGATGAGCATGTCGAGGATCTTGTCACCCGTGACCGAATCGAGGTTGCCGGTCGGCTCGTCGCCGATGAGGATCTCCGGGTTGTTCGCGAGCGCACGCAAGAGCGCGACACGCTGCTGTTCACCACCCGAAAGCTCGGTGGGCCGGTGATCCATGCGCTTCCCGAGGCCGATATCGCCGAAGTGCTTCACGATACGCTCGCGCTTCATCCCGTTCTTCGTCATCGAGAAGATGAGCGGCAGGAGCACGTTGTCATAGGCCGTGAGCCACGGGATGAGGTTGTACTGTTGGAAGACGAAGCCGAACTTCTTCGAACGCAGGAGCGCACGCTCGTCTTCCGAGAGCGCTGATACGTCCTTCCCCTCGAGCCGGATGAGGCCTTTCGTCGGCCGGTCGAGAAATCCGATCATGTTAAGGAGCGTGCTCTTACCCGAGCCGCTCGCGCCGATGATCACGGTAAAATCCCCGGGCCAGATATGGATATTGATCCCGCGCAAGACCTCGGTCGTCACGTCACCGTCATGGAAGACTTTCCAGACGTCATGGAGGTGGATCATCGGCTCCCCTTGGAACTTCTCGGGGTCGGTCTTGAAACGTGCCGCGCAGGTCTTGCTACAGAAAAAGAAGTTCTTCTTGGCGACGTGCTCTTCAAAGACCTTCGGGAGGTCCGTGAGATCCATTCCACATACCGGGTCGCGACGCTCTTGAGGTGTCTCGACCATAGGCATCACTCCGCCGAAACCACGACCGTTTGCCCTTCCGAAAGTCCGCTTGTCACTTCCGTGTAATCGCCATCGGTAATGCCGGTCGTGATATCGACCTTCTGTAGCGAGTCGTCCGAAACCGCTTTCGTAAGACCCGGAGAAAGCACCTTTACGTAGGTTATCTTACCGTCGGTGTAGAGTGCGAGATTCGGTACGCGCAACACGTCGTTTTTCTTCGTAGAGAGGATCGTGGCATCAGCGCTCATGCCTGGACGGACGGGAGCGCCAGCAGGATCAAAGAAGATATTCACGCGGTAGTACTTATCCTCGGTCTTAAGGATCTCCTCTGTATCGACCGATACCACTGTCCCCGAGAACTCGCGGTCCGGAAACGCGTCAAGCGTGACCCGTACAACATTGCCATCCGTCTCGCGCACCTTGCCGATCTCGAGTTCCGATACGTCGGCCTGGAGCTTGAAGCCGGTCGTGATGAGCGAGACCGCCGAGCTCCCCGGACGGAAGATCTCGCCGACTTCATATAAAATCTTGGAAATCTTCCCCGCCGAGGGCGCATAGAGTGTCGATTTCTCTATCTTCTCTTCCACGGCAGCAAGCTGCCCTTGCGCTTCTTGCACGCGTGCTTCGGCGATCGCGATGTCCTCAGGACGCGCCGGGGCACGCTCTGCCGCAAGCTCGTTCTCATAGAGCGTCACGTTCGCGACGGCGAGCTTGTATTTCTCCTCTGCCGTAAGAAGGTTCGCCGTCGCCGTGCTTATGTTCGTCCGCGCGGTCGAGAGATCCGTCTTGTACGCATCGATCGTGGCCTGCGAGATGCTCGCGTTTGCCGTGAGCGTATTGATGACGGGCGAAAGCGTATTCAGGAACGTCGAAACCTGCGCGGTGTTCGCTTTGGCTGCCCGCACGTAAAGCGCAAGATCGCTCGTCGGCACGAGCGAGAGAAGCGAGTCGCTCCAGGTAACGAGTACCGATTCGAGAGCGAGACGCTCTGCATTGAGGTCGGCCCGGACGCTGCTCCCTGCAGCGATGTCGCTACTCAGCATCGGGCTGCTCGTCCGGGGATTATCGAAATATTGATCCGTCTTCGCGCGTATCGCGTCGTCGGACTTGGTATAGGCATCCTTGATCTTATCGATGAGACCCCCTTTCGCCTCGCTCAGGCTCACCTGCGCCGAAGCGAGCTTCGACTCCGAGATGCTGATGTCTTCGGCCGTTGCTCCTGCTCGCAGTTTCGCGAGATCGCCTTCGCGCTGGGCGACGACAGCCTTAAGCTGCTTCGCTTCGATATCGAGATCGCGCGTCTCGAGCTTCATGAGACGTTGCCCGCTCCCGACCAGTTCGCCGTCGCGCGCGTAGACCGCCTGTACCGTGCCCGAAAATGGGAACTCGAGCGAGAATTCCTTTTGAGCGACCACTTCGCTTCGCACCTTTATCGCCTCCTGTATGTCTCCGCGTTCGACCGCGAAATAGAGAAACGGCTGCGGTGGCGCTTTCAGGTAGCGTTCATAGACCCAAAACGCAGTGAGTGCGACTCCGGCGACCACGAGCGCGAGGATGTAGTATGAAATTTTTCGCATAGGCTACTCACTTCATTGTAACGCTTCTGCGCCTCGAAAAAGCGCTTAATGAACAGGCTCCTATTTCTTTTTGTCCTTCTTCGGTTTCTTGACCTCCTTCTTGTCCCGATGATTTCCTTTCGCCATATAGGCAAAGTATACCAGCCGCTTAGCGTGCACGGCGACCGGAGCAGGTATACTGGAAGCCATGACTATCGACGAACTGCAGAAAACGCTCGCGAACGCGATCAAGGGCGACGTGACTAGCAATACAGGAGACCGCACGAAAGCATCGCGCGACACCTCCCTCTTCACGCGCATGCCAGAGCTCGTCGCCTATCCTAAAGACCAGGACGACGTACGCACGCTCGTCGCCACGGTCGCACATGCAAAAGCGGACGGTATGCCCATCTCGCTTGCCGCACGCGCAGCCGGTACCGACATGTCTGGCGGACCGCTTACGACCGGTGTCGTCATCTCGTTCACCAAATATATGAATCACATGGGCGAGGTGGGCGATGGACACGCAGTGACCGAACCGGGCGTCTACTATCGCGACTTCGAGAAAGCGACCCTGAAGGAAGGACTTATCCTCCCTTCCTATCCCGCAAGCCGTGAGCTCGCGGCCATGGGCGGCATCGTCGCGAACAACTCGGGCGGCGAACGCACGCTCGAGTACGGCAAGACCGAGCGCTATGTCGAAGAGCTCGAGGTCGTGCTTGCGGACGGCTCGGGGGCGACGTTCGGCGCGCTCTCGCGATCCGAGCTCGAAGAGAAGAAGAAGCTCGACACTACCGAAGGACGCATCTACCGCGAGATGGACGCGCTCCTTGCCGAGAACGCGGAGCTCATCGAGGCTCATCGCCCGCAAGTCTCGAAGAATTCGGCCGGGTACGCGCTCTGGAGCGTTCGCGACAAGGCGACCGGCGTCTTCAATCTCGCGAAGCTCATCTGCGGCAGCCAAGGCACGCTTGCGCTCTGGACCAAAGCAAAGCTTGCGCTCGTCGCGCCCAAGCCTCGCCGCGCGATGCTCGTCATCTTCCTCTCCGATCTCGACGTCCTCCCTGAGATCGTCCGACGTGTCTTGCCGCACACACCGGAATCTTTCGAAAGTTATGACGACCACACCTTCTCGCTCGCGATCAAGTTCTTGCCAGAGATGCTCGGCCAGATGGGATTCTTCCGCGCGGTACGGCTCGGCCTGAGCTTCATCCCTGAAGTGTTCATGGCTGCGACTGGCGGCGTCCCGAAGATGATCCTCATGGCAGAATTTTCGGCAGACACGCTCGACGAGGCTGATCGACGAGCGCGCGAAGCGAAACAAGCGCTCGCTGACCTGAACGTCCGTTCTAAGATCGAACGTGACGAGAAAGCATCGGAAAAATTCTGGATCGTGCGCCGTGAAAGCTTTGCGCTTCTCCGTAAGAATCTCCACGGCATGTATGCCTCACCTTTTATCGATGACTTCGTCGTTCCGCCCGAGAGTTACCCCGAGTTCCTGCCGAAATTAAACGCGCTCCTTGCCGAGTACTCTTCGCACTTCATCTACACGATCGCGGGCCATATCGGAAATGGCAACTTCCACATCATCCCGCTCATGGACCTATCGAAACCGGAAAGTCGTCAGGTCATCCTTGATCTCGCACCGAAGGTGTATGAACTCGTCATACAAGAAGGCGGGACGACGACCGGCGAACATAACGACGGCATCATCCGGACGCCGTACCTCCCGATGCTCTTCGGAGACGAGATGATGGCACTCTTTGCGAAGACCAAGATGATCTTCGATCCCGAGAATATCCTCAATCCGGGCAAGAAAGTCGGCGGCACCTTCGACGACATCAAGCGCGACATGATCACCTCGATCTGATAATTCTGTCGTACGCGCGGTTATCCCCAGACCTCTTGCGATAATTCATATTTTCTGGCATACTGCAATTACTCGCAGTATCCGAGCTCCGCTCCGCTCCAAAAGACGGCACGTGCTAAGTTTCGGCGAGATTAACCGGTTAGATCTACACATGGATTCACAGCAAGCATCAGTTCAGGGAAACAAGCTTTACGTAGGCGGTATTCCCTATCGCTCGACAGAAGACGATCTCAAGAAGGCCTTTAGCGAGGCTGGTAATGTCGTTTCTGCAAGCATCATCAGCGACCGTATGACGGGCCGCTCGCGCGGCTTCGGCTTCGTCGAGATGGCTACCGAGGCGGAAGCTCAGGCAGCTATCGACCGCTGGGACGGCAAGGATCTCGATGGACGCACGCTCTCGGTCTCCTTCGCACGCCCGCAGGGTGATCGTCCTCCGCGCCGCGAAGGCGGTTTCGGCGGCGGCGATCGCGGCGGCTTCAGCCGCGGCTACTAAGCCGAACGAGAAAATCGCCCGCGCTTTTGCGCGGGCGATTTTCTTTTATGCTAGCTTCTACTCATGACCCGAGACGAGACTTGGCTCCTCGACGAGAAATACGAAGGCGATGCTTCCGCACCAGGCTTCGCCGCTGACTGCGCACGCCTCGCAAAAGGCGAGCCTCTGGCCTATGTGATCGGTTCACAACCGTTCCTCGGTCTCACCATCCATCTCGACTCGCACCCCTTGATCCCACGCGTAGAAACCGAGTGGTGGGTGGAACAACTTCTCGAAAAAGCGAGTGACACGATTTCGGAGACTTTGCGCAGTGCGACGACGCGAGCAGGAGGAAATTCCGTGCTCCGAAATCGTGTCACTCGCGAACCTCTTGGTTTTCTCGACCTCTGTGCCGGCTCGGGCGCCATCGGCTGCGCGCTCCTCGCGCGACTGTCCGAGGCGCATGTCTCCTTCGGCGAGATCGACCCGTCCCACGAAGCGACTATTTTGAAAAACATCCGCGAGAACGGCCTCGACGAATCCCGCGCCGCCGTGCGCATCGGCGATCTCTTCGCACCCTTTGCCGGCCTGCGCTTCGATGTCATCGCGGCGAACCCGCCCTATATCCCGAGCGGCCGCGCGCTCGATGCGAGCGTCGCTGAGCACGAGCCGGGCCTCGCCCTCTTTGCCGAAGAAGACGGCCTCGCACTCATCCGCCGGCTCGCCGCAAAGCTCGCCGACCACCTCGCTCCGGGCGGAGAGGCCTGGGTCGAGGTCGACAGCGAGCACGCGCAAGCAGCCGCCGACCTTTTCAAGGCACGCGGACTCTCAGTCGGGATACACACTGACCAATACGGTCGCCCCCGTGTATTGCTAATCACTTCTTAGCAATCAGGAGGGTTCCGGCTCGTCGTAAGTACAGAGGAAATCTGTCGCGACCATTGGCTGGAATTTTCCGCTTATCGTATCTATCTTCCATACTCTGGTTGGCACAATGTTCACAGAAGTGGTGTTGTAATACTCTTCGGTATTTACAAGCGCCACGACAGAAGACTCCGGGGGCCCGTCGTAGGTATTCTTTTCTTTATACCTGCATTTATACCAAATGAGCGTCAAGCCACTATTAGCGGGAGGTTCGCTGACGGTGTCAATTATTGTCCTTATGATATTTCCATCATTACTCACAGATGAGCGCACGGACCAAGCTTCTTGTATGTTATTTTCCCGAACAATAAATAAATCATAATTTTCATTTGCGCGTGTACTCCCAATATTCGTCACGCCTTTTAATTCTTCAGTAAACGTAAAGGTCGTTCCAATCCATTTTGACCGCGGCGTAGCCGTATGCCAATACATTGCTGCTCCAATCAACACGATCGCGATAAACGCAAAAAGGAGTGTTTTATTCATGGTTCGAATTATATTTTATATTAAATAATTATACACTATTCGTCATTCGTCGATACGACCACGCGTAAATTTACTGTATCCTATAGAGAATGACCGACCAGCCGCTCCGCCCCTTCTCGCCGCCGAGCGAGGTCTTCGCGCAGCTGCACCTGCCGGGTGCTATCTCGGCGGGTGCCGTGACGACTTGGGCGCTCTACGCCGTCTTTGCCTTCTGGGCGATCTATACGCTCGTCGCGATCTACCATTGGCTCAAATATTCCCACGCCTCGTGGGTCGCGTTCCCCGCTATCGCCCTGCATCTTTTCATATCGATAGCGCTCATGTCCTACACGCTCTCCGGCAACGCGTTCTTCCTCACTGCCTATCTGCCATGAAAGAATTCGAACTAGAGCCGGGCGAAGAAGTCGTCCTCCAGACGCGGAAGCACTGGCTCCTCTTCGTGGCCGAGCTCCTCCCCTACGCGATCCTCATCGTCATCCCCTTCGCCCTCCCCAAGCTGCTCGCGCTCGCGCCGCCGATCGCCCCCTACGCGACCCTCATCGACTACCACGCGACGATCGGCCGGGTCCTGCTCGGCGTCTGGCTGCTCATCATGTGGACCGGCGCATGGAACGCGTTCACTCGCTATTTCCTGAACGCATGGATACTCACCAACAAGCGCATCGTCGATATCAAGCAGCGCGGCTATTTCAACCGTGAGGTGTCGAGCCTGTTCCTCTCGCGCGTCCAGGACGTGACGACCGACGTCACTGGCGTCGTGTCCTCCCTCCTGAACATCGGCACTATCCAGGTGCAGACGGCCAGCGAAGACGTCGAATTCGTCATGCATGGCATCCCCCGTCCTGAGCAGATGCGCAATGTCATCCTCCGTTACGCTCAACTCGAATCAAAGGGAACCGGCGTATAGATAAAAAAGAGGAGCCCCGAAGGACTCCGTGAAAGAGCGGCTGCGACCCGCTAAAGGGAGAAACAATGAACTCGCCCATGTATGGTGCTCCCCGGCGGTGTTTTTGTCAATCCCGTGCGCACAACAGTTCGCGCATGATACCATCACACTATGTCTGAACCGCTCTCGACCGAACCGTACAAAGGCGTGCGCGATTTCTTCCCCGCCGATTGGGCGAGGATGACCGCGATATTCGACACGCTCCGGCAGACGCTCGCCACCTGGGGCTATGAAGAGTACAACGCCTCGCCGCTTGAGCGCGCCGAGCTCTACGAAGCGAAGACCTCAGAAGAGATCGTCGGCGAGCAGACCTACACCTTCACCGACCGCGGCGACCGGAGAGTGACGCTCCGCCCCGAGATGACGCCGACCCTTGCCCGCATGGTCGCGGCGAAGCGCCGCGAGCTCCCCTTCCCGCTCCGCTGGTTCTCGATCCCGAACGTGTTCCGCTATGAGCGCCCGCAGCGCGGACGCTTGCGCGAGCACTACCAGCTCAACGTCGACCTGGTCGGCGTCGCCTCAGGCGAGGCCGACCTCGAGGCTATCATGCTCGCCTCGGCGCTCCTCGAAGCCTTCGGTGCGAAGGAGAGCGATTTCCGCATCCGCATAAATTCCCGCGCGCTCCTTACCGCCGCATGCGCTGCAGCGGGTCTTACGGGAGAATCTACACGTGCCTACCTGCGCCTCCTCGACAAGAAGGCGAAGATGCCACCCGAGGAATTCGCTGCTGCACAGACGGCAATCTGCGTAAAAGATCTGCTCACGATCATCGAAGACGCCGGTTCGGCTCCGGAGGTCGCGCGCGAGAAGAAGGCGGTCCTGGATATCCTCGAAGCGCTTACGAAACGCGGCGTCGCGAACGCCGTTTTCGATCCGACGCTTACGCGCGGCTTCGACTACTACACCGGTCTCGTCTTCGAGATCTATGACACGAACCCGGCGAACCCGCGTTCCCTCTTCGGCGGCGGACGCTTCGATCGCTTGGTCGCGCTCTTCGGCGGCGATCCCATTCCAGCCATAGGTTTCGGGATGGGCGATGTGACGCTTGCGGACTTCCTCGAGACCCATAACCTCACCCCGAAGAGCGATACGGGCCGGCCTCAACTTTATCTCGGCACGCCTACGCCAGGCGACATCCCGGGCGCGCAAACGTTCGCTGCAGAACTTCGAAAGCAAGGCGGCCGCGTCTTCGTAAACCTCTCCGAAAAGTCGCTTGGTGACCAGATCAAGGACGCAGTGAAGCGCTCCATCCCTCTTTTCATAGCCTACGGCGCAAACGAAGCGACGAGCCAGACCGTCCGCATGAAAGTATTGGCGACCGGCGAAGAAGTCGGGTTGCCGGTATCCGAACTGCCCGTGCATCTTAAAGCAGGAAGCTAGCCATGCGTGCGATCACTTTCGACATCGAATCGATCTCGGACTCCGTCGTACGCGGGCACATCGACGTGAACGAACAAGAGCTCATCGTCGTCGCGATCCATGACTCCCTTACCGGCGAGTACACTTCTTATGCCAAAGAAGAGCTTCATCATCTCTGGCACGTCCTCGAACACGCCGATCTTCTCATCGGCTACAATTCCGATTCGTTCGATATTCCGCTCTTGAACCGGTACTATCCGGGCGACCTTACCCAGATACCATCGCTCGATCTGCTTGTAGAAGTACAGAAAGCACTCGGGCGTCGCTTGCGTCTCCAGGCGCTCGCTGAAGCGACCTTAGGCAAAGGCAAATCCGGTGATGGCCTCAAGGCCGGCGAGTGGTGGCGCGAAGGTAAGCACGACCTTGTTCGCAAATACTGCGTCGACGACGTGCGTATCACTCGCGAACTCTACGAATACGCCGTCACACATGGCAAGCTCAAGTACAAGGACCTCCGCGACATCCGCGACGTGAAGATCGATACCTCTGACTGGCACGATCGCCATCACGAACTCCCTTCCCTCACCCACGCCTTGCCGCTTTGAGTATTTCCTCTTCATTGAGAGACATGCGCAGGACTCACCCTCCTGCGCATTCTTGTTTTTGCTACAATAGGAGATATGAAATCTTCGTACACCATTCCGATCGCAATCGTGCTCGGCGGCGTTATCGTCGCGCTTGCAGTTTACTTCTCTGTCTCCCGCCCGCCCTCTACCCCTTCGGGAAAAGGAAATCCGGCCGCTGTCCGCCCCATCGGCGTCAATGACCACATTCTCGGCAACCCGGCCGCGAAAGTAGTGATCATCGAGTATGCCGACTTCGACTGCACCTACTGCAAGGGCTTTTCCGATACCTTGCACCAGATTGTGGCAGATGAAGGATTGGATGGTGAAATTGCCTGGGCCTTCCGCCATTTCCCTCTAATCGAGATCCATGAAAACGCGCTCCGCCATGCAGAAGCCGCTGAATGCGCCGCACAAGCGGGAGGCAATGACGCGTTCTGGAAGTTTAGCGATGCGCTGTTCGCCGCTCAGCCAGCCGACCCTACGAAGTACGGCGTATACGCGGAAAAGGCCGGGGTACCCGGAGAAGCGTTCGCGTCGTGCTACGCAAACGCTTCGACTACCGTCTATGCACGAGTGATGGCCGATCGGCAGAACGCGCTCGATGCAGGCGCGATCGGCACCCCGTACACGCTTATCGTCGTACCAGGTAAAGCGCCGACTATCATTAGCGGCACCTACCCGTATGAAGCGATACAGTCGATGATCAGCGACGCGCTCAAGGAAGCGCGGTAATGCTACTGCTCATCAAAAAGAGCGAGAAGCGCATCGTACTCAGAAGGTGCTCCGCGGCGCCACTGCCCCGAGAGAAGTTCGCGTACGACCGCGTCCATATCCGCGAGCGCTATCTCTTGCTCTTCCTTCCCGGTGATGACCGGCACGCGCTTCATGCCGTTTGTCGATATGCCGAGAAGGACCGCCTCGCTTGCTGGCTCGCCGTTCTCCTTAAGCATCCCTGCATAAAGCGCCAATTGACGCGCGTAACCTTCGTCTTTGGCTGAAATATTCGACCCGGTCTTGAAGTCGGCGACCACCGTCTTGCCGCCATCCGAAAAGACAGCGTCTATCTTCCCCGCAAGCATGACCGGCGTGCCATCCACTTCCCGCACGAGCGAGAAGCTCTTTTCGATATGGAGCGGCGTTCCGAGCCCGGCGATCTGCGGTAAGACGGCACTGAGTGCCTCGCGCGCCTCCTTGCGAAGCTTCTCGAAAGTCGCATCGCGCGGAAGAAGCGACCGCGTGAAGACCCGTTCAAGCGCAGCATACGCCTCGTCTTCCGAGAGGCCGGAGAGTGCCGCGGCAAGCGCTGCATGGATCGCATTGCCGTAGACCAAAGGCGGCACCGGCGGTTCCTTGATCCGGAGCACCCGTCGCGCAAAGAAGGTCGAGGGCGATTCGAGATATTCGTTTATAGCCGAGGGCGACAAGCCTTCGGTCTTGAGGTAGTACTCGACGAGCGAGCGGATCTTTTCGGGTGCTGTCACGCGTGTGTGCGGTATCGGAAGCGTGTCGCTTTCTACCTCGGTCTCGGAAAGGTTCGTCGGTAGCAGGCTCGTAAGGAGACGGTCGCGGCCTTCGGCGCTCGCGCGCGCGTACGAGAGATACGCGTGATCCTTTGCACGGGTAAGTGCCACATAGAAAAGGCGTCGTGCGTCATCAAGCGTCTGAGCCTCTGCAAACGGCGAGGGGATGAGTGCGGTGCGTCCGCCCTTCTCCCACGCATTCTCAGTACAGTCGGGGATGATGACATGACGGAACTCCATGCCTTTCGCCTTGTGTACGGTGATGACCGTAAGGAACCCTTCCCGCTCGGTCACCGAGACTTTTACGGGAGAGAGCCCATGCTCGCGAGCGCGCTCGAGCGCTGCGAACGCCTCTCTGAACGTCACTGCCTCGCTTGCGAGCGCCGCGGACTCGAGATGCATCATGAGCGCGCGCACGAGCGTGATGTCGTCGAGATGTTCGGCATGCGAGAGGAGATAGTCGCGTGCGCCGCTTTCGGTAAAAGCGTATGAAAAACAGGCGATCGGCGTTGTCGTGCGGCTCTCTTCGATAAGCCGTGCAAGCGTCTGAGCTGTTGCCGGATAGGCCTCAGCGAGACGCCCGAGAAGTTCCCTGTCACTTGCGGTGCGCAACAGCATGAGGATGTCAGGGAGCGGGATTCCCCACCACGGCGCAAGGAGCGCTTCGCGGAGACTCCCGAGCGCGGTCGGGTCGGCGATATAGCGCATGAGCGCCACGATCATGCGCATAACCGGGCGGTCGGTAAGCGAGAGGTCGCCGGCACGCAGGACCGGAAGTCCGCGCGCGGAAAGCGCCTGGGCGAAGAGGTCGCCTGTGTCATTAGTGCGCGTAATGACGGCGATCTCATGCGGCAATGCGCCTTCCTTGAGAAGCGACTCGATCAAAATCGCGACTTTCGCGCGTTCATCAAGCGGATCGAGAGCCACGACGAGCGAGACTTTCTCGCCTTCCCCGCTGCGCGAAGCGGCAAGCGGCGCATGCTCTCCTGTTGAGGCGACCACCTCGTGTGCCGTGTCGAGAATGTGCTGATACGAGCGGAAGGAGGACGTCAGGCTGATCGTGACCGCGCGCGGGAAAAGCTCGGTAAAGGTCTTGAATGCGCCGAGATCAGCGCCCTGGAAACGGTAGATCGCCTGCTTCTCATCGCCCACGACAAAGAGGTTCGGATGATCGTCGTACGCGAAGAGCTCGAGCAGGCGATGCTGAAGCGCGTTTGCGTCCTGGTGCTCATCAGCCAGGAGATACTGGTAGCGCTCCTGCAGGTCGCTCCGGAGCCCCTCGTCAGCGGCAATACGCGCGATCACGCCGCCGAGTATGTCAGCGAAATCGGCAAGACCTCGTTCGCTTTTGAGCGCCTCATACCGTTCGAAAACGCGTGCCGCTTCTTCGACCCGGTCGAACCTGGCGACTTTTCCCTGCCCTGCTTTGGTGAGTTCGCCTTTGTGCTCGCCGCTCTTGTACTGAAGCGACTCGTCAGCCGCAAGCGTCTGAGCTGCTTCTTTGCCCCACGCACGGTACGCGTCGATCGAGACATCTTCGCGCTTAAGCGTATCGTAAAGGGCACCGAGATCGCGCAGATAGGTGTATGGGGCCTTTGCTGGTCGGAGCAGATCGAGATCCGTCGTATCGATCGCTTCGCGCAAAAGAAGCGTTTTCTCCACGTCGCCCATGAGACGACGATCGGCATCTTCGACGAACGCCTCCGGATACTCCGCGCGCACGAGCTCCGCGAAACCATGGAAGGTGGTAATGGTGACCTTGCGTGCCGTCTCTTCGCCAATCAGGCTGCTGAGCCGGCGACGCATCGTGCGAGCCGCCGAGTCGGTAAAGGTGAGTGCGAGGATCGCGTCGGGACGCGCCTGAGTAGCGCGCAAGATGTTCGCGATACGGAGCGTGAGGATATGCGTCTTCCCGGTGCCCGGACCTGCAAGCACCATCACCGGCCCTTCGACCGTATCGACTGCCTGCTTCTGCTCCTTGGTGAGCTTCGCGTATGCTTCGTCGAATGCAGAGGTAGTTGCCACAGTACCGTCAAGTGTAACGTACCCCTATGGGTTATGCACTTATGACATCTTGCACGGATCGTCGTACAGGCGTACGATGCATCAGTCCTCAAGCATTCCCGTCATTTGCGTGCGGCTCTGCCGCCAGCGGCTGACGCGAGCGCTCGAGGCCTTTATTCATTTCAGACGTATCCATGGAGCTTTCACTCGTTCCCGTACTTACCGTTTTCATCCTGCTTGCCCTTTCTGGCGCAGCCTATTTCGCGGCCAACAAGACCGGCATCCCGCATACGGTCATCTTGGTCGTACTCGGCGTCTTCCTCATACCGCTTTCCCATGTCTCCGGATTCGGCTACCTCGATACGTTCCGTCTCACTCCCGAACTCCTCTTCTACATATTCCTGCCGACCCTGATCTTCGAATCAGCGTTCAACATGAACATCCGGCGCCTTTCTGCCGACGCCGTACCGGTGGCGATCCTTTCGATCGTAAGCTTGCTGGTCTCCGCGTTTGTCGTGGCGGGCGCTATCTGGCTCATCCTGCCCTTGGTCGGTCTACCGCTCTCTTTCCCGATCGCCTTCGTCTTCGGCGCGCTCATCTCCGCTACCGACCCGGTGGCCGTGCTCGCGCTCTTCAAGGAATATGGAGCGCCGCGCCGACTCGCGATGATCTTCGAGGGCGAGAGTCTTTTCAACGACGGCACGTCCTTCGCGCTCTTCCTTATCGCCATCGAGATCGCGGTCAAAGGCACCTTCAGCACCGGTACGCTCCTCGAAGGTACGCTCTCATTCGTCCTCATGATCGTCGGCGGCGCCCTGTTCGGACTTATCCTTGGCGGACTCTTTTCGAAGGCGATCGGCTATGCGAAAAGCAACGAGTCGGTCGCGATCACGCTCATGCTGGTGCTTGCGCACACTACCTTCCTTCTCTCGGAATTCGTCTCGGAGCATGTGGTCATCGCCGGTTTCCCGGTCCACCTCTCTTCGATCATCGCGACCACCATCGCCGCGATGGTGGTCGGCAATTACGGCCGCGCGAAACTCCCACAGCATGCAGAAGCGTTTATCGAGCACTTCTGGGGTCAGATCGCCTTCTTCGCGAACTCGTTGGTCTTTATCCTGATCGGCACTCTCGCGGTTTCCTTGCCGCTCAACTCTCACGGCCTCATCTTGCCGATCCTTCTCGTGATCCTCATCGTGGTCGTGGCGCGAGCGCTTTCGATCTATCCGGTCGTCGGGGCTTGGAACCGCCTCGCTGAGCCTTTCGGCGCTATCCCGCTTGCCTGGCAGCACCTGCTTGCTTGGGGGAGCCTCCGAGGCGCGCTCGCGGTCACGATGGCCCTTCTCATCCCTACCGATTGGATGATCTCGACCCCGGTGTACACGGGCTCAGTGCACGACGTGCTTCTTGCCTTCACGACTGGCTGTATCTTCGCCACGCTTTTCGTGAAAGCGACCACGATCGGCCCCATGATGCGCCACCTCAAGGTAGACCGCCTCAACCCGCTCGAGCAAGCAGAGCACGATGTCGCAAGAGCGCACATCTATGCGAACGTCACCGCGCACATCGACTCATTCGGCACGAAAGGATATCTGCCTAAGGCAGTCGCCAAGAACCTCCATGATCGCTACGCGGAACGTTTTGCCGAGTCGAAGACCGCGTGCGACGAAGCATGCCTTCAAACCGGGCTCGGTAACGCTGCGCTTCGCATCTGGGCGATCGGTGTCGAGAAGCAGGCCCTCTCGACGCTCTACCGCTATGGCGAGATCGATGAGCCGGTGTACAAGCGCATCCTCGATAAGCTCACCATCCGTCTGGAGCACGCAGAGGCCGGCTACTCGTCTTCGGAGATCCATCTGGCATTCGATCGGGATATTTTCGAATGGTTCGCCCTCCAGGCGCGCCGCGTGCTCCGCACAAAGATGAATCCGTCTGAACCGCGCACGTCCTACATGTACTACCGCGCTCTCTCGATCCTTGCGAGCAAGGCTATCAAGGAACTCCAAACGCTCAAGAAGATGCACGATCCGGTCTTCCCGGCAGCGCTTATCGAGGAGACGATCGCGGTCTACGAAACCTTCCGCGGACATACGCTTGAGACCCTCCGCGCAGTCGAAAAAACAAACGCCGAGCTCGCAAGCGAGCTCTCCAGAGATCTTGCCGGACGCGCCGTCCTCAAGGTCGAAGAGCGCATCCTCGACGAATTCTACGATCGTGAAGCCGTCACCCCGAAAGTCTATCTCGGATTGCGTACCGAACTCGCTGAGGAAGCCACGCGGGCATAAAGCGCCGAAAAAAGAAAAAGGACGCGAAATGCGTCCTTTTTCTTTTTTCGAGTGATTAGTATGACTTCAGGTGGCGTGCCTTGTCGTGCGCAACATTGTTTACTTATGAACGAAGTGAATTAGTAAACAAGAAGTTCACATGATAAGGCTAATAGCTCTTCAAATGCCGTGCCTTATCATGAGTGCGGATCTTCTCCAAGGCTTTCGCTTCGATCTGGCGGATACGCTCGCGCGTGACGCCGAACTCCTTCCCTACCTCCTCGAGCGTATGATAGACGCCGTCCATGAGGCCATGACGCATCTCGAGGATCTTGCGCTCCTTCGGCGAGAGGTCGTTCAGAATCTCGCGTACCTGCTCGGAAAGGATACGCTCCGACGACTCCTGTACCGGGGATGGGATCTTCTCGTCCGGGATGAAGTCCCCGAGCGTCGATTTTTCGTCGTCATCCGAACCGATCGGGTTCTCAAGCGAGAGCGTGTCCTGATTGATCTTCTCGATCTGATAGATCTTCTCGGGTTCGACACCCATCTCTACCGCGATCTCTTCCGGCTGCGGGTCGCGGCCCAAGGCCTGAGCGAGACGGCGCGAGACCTGCTTGTACTTGGCGATGGTCTCCACCATGTGGACCGGGATGCGGATCGTGCGTGACTGGTCTGCAAGCGCACGCGTGATCGCCTGGCGGATCCACCAGGTCGCGTACGTCGAGAACTTGTAGCCTTTCTTCCAGTCGAACTTATCGACTGCGCGGAAAAGACCCAGGTTCCCTTCCTGGATGAGGTCGAGAAGCGTGAGATCAGGTGAACGGCCCACGTACTTCTTCGCGATCGAGACCACGAGGCGGAGGTTGCTCCTGGCGAGGATGTTACGCGCTTCGGCGTCGCCCTTCTCGATACGCTTCGCCAGCTCGCGCTCTTCCGCAGCGGTCAGAAGCGGATACTGACCGATCTCGCGGAGGTAGATCTGGATCGAGTCGTAGTTCGTCGAGTGCCGATCCTTGATGTTGCGGGTCGCGAGGTATTCATCGGCACCGTCTTCGAGCATGCCACCCTCGAGAACATCGACACCGGCGGTCGCGAGACGCTCATAGAGCGACTCGAGGAAGCTCACGTCCTCCTCGATATGAGGGAACGACTTCAGGATCTCGTTGTACGTGACATAACCGCGCTCCTTACCTTTCTCGATCAGCTGTTCGGCTGACATCGCTTTCTGCGAAAGCGCTTTCGCTTTTGCTCCCTTCTTCGCAGGGGCGCGCTTCACGACCTTCTTCTTCGGTGCGGCTTTCTTCGCGGTCGTACGCTTTACCGGTTTCTTCACCGGCTTCTTTATCGGCTTCTTCTTGGGTACAGCCTTCTTCACCGGCTTCTTTGCCGGCTTCGCTTTTTTGGTCGCGCTCGTACGCGAAACGTTCTTCTTCTTTTTAGAAACGGTTTTTGCCATACATGGAAATAAGTAAAAGTATGAAGTTGGTAGCCTCTACTTTCCAAGCACAGCAAGACGCAAGGAAAGCTTCGCACAGACTGTCTGTTCCCGTTCTATCGCGGCTGAGTCCCCTGTCATCTCAGCTCTCCGTAAATTCGTTACTGCTTCTTGGTACGCCTCGCGGATAACCGCTTCTTCAAAGGCGAGAAGAAGCTCGTCTGCAGCGCTTTCCGCGGGTTCCGTGCCTAACATCTTTTCCATCTGGAACAAGACCGGCTCCGGAGGCACCTCGCTTGGCAGCTCGGCGGCTTCAGTAACCCTACAGTACCCCGATTTGACACGCTCCGCAAGCGGGGTTCCGGGATAGACGTGGAGAATGGCTAGGACTTGTTCGCCGCGCACATCGCTCAGTTTCCGCCGCTCAACAGCTGTTGGCGGGAGCATCTTCTCGTTCCGCGGCGCGGTCTCTTGAGTCCTGGCTACCGACTTAAGCGATTCCCGGACCGCCTCACTGCTTAGATTGAGCGCGCGCGCAGTCGCCTGTATGAAATGGTCTCGTTCCATCGCGCTCGGTACGGAAGCCAAAAGCGGCAGAACGATTGCTTCAGCCGCACGAAGAAGCCGGTGCGGATCGGCATGCTCTCCCGAGAGCTGTGCGAGGAAAAAATCGACGATAGGTCGCGCATCCTTCACGCGCCGGATGAATTCAGCCGCATCCTCGTTCACGAGATCGGCTGGGTCCTTGCCTTTCGGGAGTTCGGCCGCTTTCACGCGGAGACCTTGTCGAAGCGCGAGCTCCGCAGAACGTGCGGTCGCCTTGAGTCCTGCCGGGTCGGCGTCGAGGACAAGCATAAGGTTCTCGCTGTAGCGCTTCATGAGCGAAAGATGCTTTTCGGAAAGTGCGGTACCCGAGAGCGCGATCGCGTTCGTGAATCCCGCCTGATGCGAGAGAAGCACATCGAGCTGCCCTTCGACCAGCATCGCGAAACGTCGTACACGGATCGCGTCCTTCGCGCGGTCCATGCCGAAAAGGACTTCTGATTTGTAGAAAAGCTCCGTCTCGGGCGAGTTCAGATACTTCGCCTGCTCGTCGGCAGCGAGCGTGCGGCCAGTGAAGGCGACGACCCGGCCAGCCGTATCGCGTATCGGGAACATGAGCCGGTTCCGGAAACGGTCGTAGTAGGTGCCGGGCTTCCCGTCGGCTTCTTTCACGAGACCCGCCGCAAGAAGCTCGGGGACGGTAAACCCTTCGGCCGTAAGCGCTTCAAGAAGCGCTCGCCAGGAGTCAGGTGCGTACCCGAGTCCCCACTCCTTGATCGACTCTTTCGAGAGTCCACGCTTAAGAGCATACGCCTCGGCCGGACTTCCCGGGAGTTGGGTCGCATACCACGCGCTTGCGCGCGCCATCGCGTCACGCAAACGATCGCGCTTCTCGTTCGCTTCCCTATTGCCATGATATTCCTCGATGGGCACGCCTGCTTTCTCAGCGAGCAGCTTCAACGCGCCTTTGAAATCGACCCCTTCGACCTTCTCGATGAACGAGAAGCCGTCTCCGCCCTCGCCGCACCCGAAGCAGTGCCAGCTCCCGCGCTCGGGCGACACATGGAAACTCGAGGTCTTCTCCTTGTGGAACGGGCAGAGACCGACCATCGACTTCCCCGCGCGCGTAAGCTTCACGTACGGACCCACTATGTCCGTAATCGAGAGTTTGTTCTTTATCTCCTGTACCGTGTCGACTGCCATTTGCTTCCATTCTACCCTGCCGCAAAATATTTTGACAAAATAAATTACCATGTTACTATAGCCATAGATTCCACTGCGGGAGATTGCAAAATGATAGAAGATTTCGAGATTGGCGAACCTGTTGAGGTCGCGATTACCGACACAGTATGGGTTAAAGCATTCGTAGACGACTACAGCGAGACAAGGATTTTTGTCCGTCTTGAAACCCCGACGATACTGGTCGAACGGACTATCCTAAAGAGAATGTTCCGTAAGGACACTGTTACGGAGAAATCGACTCTGATTACTAAGATGAGCTTTGGCCTTGGAAACGGTTTAGTTCGTCATCGAACGTAATCGAAGTATACGGCGCGGAGGAATCCGCGTCTTTTCTTTTTATATTCCCTCCCCCAAGCGAGCAGGTATCAGAATCGGACAGTTGCGGAGGCGTTCATGCATGGTCTTTTGGTATTGCCGGAGACGCAGCGTGTGTAAGTCCGACTTACACACGCTAGACTTGCACACGCTGCGATGCCAAAAGATGAACGCTGGAGCATAAGAAAACGGCCCGCTGGGGCCGTTTTCTGCTGTCCGATTTCGATACCTGCGAGTGCCCCTTAGAGCGCGCGCGGCGTACGCGGCGCAAACGAGGTCGTCTCGGTCGGTTCCGGCACCGGGCGTTCCGCTTGCAGCTTCTCGATCGACGAGAACTTCTTGCTGCCAGCAAAACCGGTACCTGCCGGGATGAGGCGGCCGAGGATGACGTTCTCCTTGAGACCGCGGAGACGATCCATCGATCCACGCAAGGATGCGTTGATGAGGATCTTCGTGGTCTGCTCGAAGGATGCGGCCGAGAGGAACGAGCGGCGCGAGAGCGCGCTCTCCTTGATACCGAGCACGATCTCCTTGGCATGCGGCGGCATCTTGCCTGCGTCTTCCGCTTCCTTCACTGCCTTCGCGAACTCCCAATCCTCGACGACGTCGCCCACCGAGTATTCGGTGTCGCCCGTCTCAGTGATCTTCACGCGCGAGAACATCTGCTTCACGACCACTTCGAGGTGCTTGCGCGAGACCGGCGCACCCTGAAGCTCGTAGATCTTCGATGCTTCGGTAATGATGTACTCCTGCGTCGCAGCGCGACCGGCGTACTCGAAGAGATCGTCGAGATCGGCCGAACCATCCGTGAGGATCTGGCCCTTCACCACCGTGTCGCCCGCCTTTACCAAAGGTACGCGCGGGTACGGGGCGAGGTATTCGTAAGCCGAACCGTCCTTCTTACCCTGCCCTGCTTCCGGAGCGACGACGAGCACCTTCTCGCGGCCTTCATCCTTGATCTCGACGACGACGCCGTCTGACTTGGAGATGACCGCCGGGTTCTTCGGCGAGCGCTTTTCGAAGACTTCTTCCACGCGCGGGAGACCGCTCGTGATATCGCCGCCGACCGATGCCACGCCGCCGGCATGGAACGTACGCATGGTGAGCTGGGTACCCGGCTCGCCGATAGCCTGTGCGGCGACCGTACCGACTGCTTCGCCGAGGTCCACGAGCTCGCGCGAGGTGAGGTCCATACCGTAGCAGGTCTGGCAGATACCGTAGCGCGTCTCGCATGACATCGGGGAACGTGCGACCACCGAGGTGACCGACTCCGTCGCATCGAGCGCTTCAGCGTCTGCGATCGAGAGGTAGTGCCCCTTCTTGAAGAGCGTCACGCTGTCCTTGTCTTTCACGTCTTCCGCGAGCACGCGGCCGCGGAGCGCTTCGGCGTAGTTTACCTGGACGCCGGACGCCGAGATGCGGTTGATCTTCACGCCGCGGGAGGTACCGCAGTCCTTCTCCGTGATGATGGAGTCCTGCGCGACGTCGAAGAGGCGGCGCGTGAGGTAGCCGGCCTTCGCGGTACCGAGCGCGGTATCAGCGAGACCTTTGCGCGAACCGTGGGTGGACATGAAGTACTCGATCGGATTCAAACCCTCGGCCATCGAGGAGATGATCGGCACCTCGATCGTCTGACCGGACGTGTCCTGGATGAGACCTTTCATGCCGACCATCTGCGAGAGGTTACCCATCGAACCGCGAGCGCCGGACTTGATGATGTCGTAGACCGGACTCATCGAGTCGAGGGTCGCTTCGATCACCTTTTCCACATCCTGCTTAGCGCCCTGCCAGGTCTCGATCGCCATGCGGCGCTTCTCTTCCGCAGAGAGGAGCCCTTCGCGGAAATCGCCTTCGATCTTCGCGACTTTCTCCTGTGCGTCGGCAATGATGCGCTTCTTGTCCTCAGAGACCTCGATGTCGCCGATCGACCAAGTGATGCCGGAGCGGGTCGCATACGTAAAGCCGAAGTGCTTCACGCGGTTGATGATGCCCGGGACCGCGTCGATACCATAGCGGCTGATGCTGTCGTTCACGATGCGGCCGAGCGCCTTCTTGGTGACCGCTTCGTTCATGAACGGATAATCCGTCGGGAGCACCGTATTGAAGAGAAGGCGGCCGACCGTAGTCTCGAAGGTCTTGCCTTCGAACTGCTCGTACTTGACCTTCTCCGCAACCGGAAGCACGTGGATCTTCGCGCGCATGTCGATCGCGCCGTAGTCGAACGCGAGGATCGCGGCGTTCGGGGATGCGAAGTACTCGCCTTCACCCTTAGCGCCCGGGATGTCGCGCGTGAGCCAGTAGATACCGAGCGCGATGTCGTGGCTGGTCGCGACGACCGGCGCGCCGGAACCCGGCTTAAGGACGTTCTTGTTGGCGCTCATGATGTTTGCCGCCTCCCACTGTGCCTCTTCCGAGAGCGGGACGTGCACGGCCATCTGGTCGCCGTCGAAGTCCGCGTTGAAGGCCGGGCAGACGAGCGGGTGGAGCTGGATCGCGTCGCCTTCGATGAGCTGCGGGCGGAATGCCTGGATACCCTGGCGGTGAAGCGTCGGGGCGCGGTTCAAGAGGACGTACTTGCCCTGGATCGCTTCTTCGAGGATCTCCCACACCTCCGGTACGCCATCTTCGATGAGACGTCCGGCACCGCGGATGTTGAACGCGAGCTCGCGCTCGAGGAGTCCGGCGATGACGAACGGACGGAAGAGCTCGAGGGCCATATGCTTCGGCAGACCGCACTCGTCGAGCTCGAGGTCCGGACCGACGACGATTACGGAACGTCCCGAGTAGTCGACGCGCTTACCGAGAAGGTTCTGGCGGAAGTAGCCCTGCTTACCCTTGAGGTAATCAGCGAGCGACTTCAAGGGGCGACGCTGTGCGGCCGTCATAGCACCTGCCGAAGCGCCGCTCTTACGGATTGAGTTGTCGAGCAAAGCATCGACGGCTTCCTGAAGGATGCGCTTCTCGTTACGAAGGATGACCTCTGGCGCGTGGATGTCGATGAGCTTCTTCAAGCGGTTGTTGCGGTTGATGACGCGACGATAGAGGTCGTTCACGTCGGAGGTCGCATGGCGACCGCCTTCAAGCGCGACCATCGGGCGGAGTGCCGGCGGGATGACCGGGATACGCGTGAGGAACATCCATTCCGGACGGACCTCCGAGCCGATCATGGCTGCGATGAGCGAGAGGCGCTTCGCGAGCTTCTCGCGCTCAGCGGCACCGGCCGTCTGATAGCGCTCTTCAAGCGACTTCTCGAGCGCCTTCAAGTCGAGCGCACGGAAGAGGTCGTAAATGGCCTCGGCGCCGATCTTCGCTTCGAAGAGACCGCCGTACTTCACCGAGAAGCGGTGGTACTCGAGCTCGTCGAGGATACGGCCGATGACGAGACCTTCGATCTCGTTCTTCGTGGTGGTCATCTTCTCCTTCAAGGCGTCGCGTTCCTTGTCGGAATTGAGCGACTTGTACTTGCTCTTGTACTCGCTATCGAGCTCGGCAAGAAGACGCTTCTTCTCGTCTTCCGCGATCTTGGTCACGATGTAGCCGGCGAAGTAGACGACCTTCTCGAGTTCGGCTGCGGACACGCCGAGGAGGAGTGCCATGCGGCTCGGGACCGAGCGGAGGAACCAGATGTGCGCGACCGGAGTGCAGAGCTCGATGTGGCCCATGCGCTCGCGGCGGACGATCGAGCGCGTGATCTCGACGCCACACTTGTCACAGACGATGCCCTTGTAGCGGATGCCCTTGTACTTGCCACAGTAACACTCGTAGTCCTTTTCCGGACCGAAGATCTTCTCGTCGAAAAGACCGTGCTTCTCCGAGCGCTGGGTGCGGTAGTTGATCGTCTCCGGCTTCGTGACCTCTCCTGAAGACCAGGCGAGGATGCGCTCCGGCGAAGCGAGCGTCAGGCGTAGCGCGTTCCAGGTGTCGCGCGAAGGAAGTTTGCGGGGGGTGAATGCCATAGTGATTTTAGAAAATGAATAATGCGTTACGCTTCCGGTTCTTCCGGCGGAAGGTTCATCGGCTCGACATCGAGCGCGAGACCGCGGATCTGGTTGGTGAGCACGGCGAACGATGCCGGCGTGCCTGCATGGCTGATCGGCTCGCCCTTCACGATCGCGTCGAAGGCGGCGCTGCGACCCTGGATATCGTCAGACTTGATCGTGAGCATCTCGCGGAGCATGTAGGCTGCGCCATAACCGAGGAGCGCCCACACTTCCATCTCGCCGAAGCGCTGACCGCCGTTCTGTGCCTTACCGCCCAAAGGCTGCTGCGTGATGAGGCTGTACGGACCGATGGAGCGCATGTGGATCTTGTCTTCCACCATGTGATGGAGCTTCAGGATGTACATGTAGCCCACGGCGACGTTCTGTGCGAACGCTTCGCCCGTGCGGCCGTCGAAGAGCTTCATCTTACCCGAACGGTCGAAGCCGGCCTTCTCGAGCTCGTCCTTGATCTCATCGGCCGTGGCGCCAGCAAACGGCGGGACGACCGCCTGATAGCCGAGCGAGTTCGCGGCGAGACCGAGGTGCATCTCGAGGATCTGACCGAGGTTCATACGGCTCGGGACGCCGAGCGGGGTGAGGATGATGTCGACCGGGTTGCCGTCCTTGTCGTACGGCATGTCCTCGACCGGGAGGACGCGTGAGATGACGCCCTTGTTGCCGTGACGACCGGCGAGCTTGTCACCGACCGATACGTTACGCACCTGCGCGACCGTGACGACGATCTTCTTGATGACGCCGCTCTCGAGCTGATCACCCTTCTCGCGGCTGAAGACCTTCACGCCGATGACGCGACCGCGCTTGCCGCCTTCCATGCGGAGCGACGTGTCCTTCACGTCCTTGGCCTTATCGCCGAAGATCGAGCGGAGGAGGCGCTCCTCAGGCGTGAGCTGCGTCTCGCCTTTCGGGGTGACCTTACCGACGAGGATGTCGCCAGGGCGCACTTCCGCACCGATGCGGATGACGCCTTCTTCGTCGAGGTTCTTGAGGCGGAGTTCGCCGACATTCGGGATGTCGTGAGTCGTCGTCTCGGTGCCGAGCTTCGTGTCGCGCACGACACACTCGAAATCTTCGATGTGCACCGTGGTGAACTTCGCTTCCTCGACGAGGCGCTCGGAGATGATGATAGCGTCCTCGTAGTTCGCGCCGTTCCAGCTCATGAAGGCGACACGGACGTTCTGACCGAGTGCGAGCTGGCCCTGGTCGGTCGACGAGTTGTCGGCGAGCACGTCGCCCTTCTTCACCTTGTCGCCGGTGACGACCGACGGGCGCTGCATGAAGGTCGAGTTCTGGTTGGTCTGCGTGATGCCTTGGAGATGGTATTCCTTCTTCTTGCCCTCCTTGTTCGTAACCGTGACCTTGCGTGCGTCGACGTAGGTCACCTCGCCTGCTTCTTCAGCAAGGATAAGACGGCCGGTCGAGCGCGCTGCCGGACCTTCGATACCGGTTGCCACCAAAGGTGCCTCCGGGATGAGGACCGGGGTCGCCTGCTTCTGCATGTTGCTACCCATGAGTGCGCGGTTCGCATCGTCGTGATCGACGAACGGAATCATGGCTGGCGCGACAGAGAACATCTGGTACGTCGAAGCGTCCATAAGCGTGACTTCATCGCGACTCACGATGATCGGCTCGCCCTTGTGACGACCTTCCACGTGCGCCGAGATGATCGAGCCCTTTTCGTCGAGCTGCGTGGCACCATGCGCGACCGTCTCGAGCTCTTCGTCGAGCCCGTTCAGATAGACGATCTCGTCAGTGACCTTGCCGTTCTTCACGCGGACATACGGCGTCTCAAGCACGCCGAAGTCGTTCACCCGTGCGTGGGTTGCCATGCGGAGGATGAGACCGATGTTCTGACCTTCCGGCGTGTGGATCGGACAGAGGCGACCGTAGTGAGACGGGTGCACGTCGCGCACCTCGAAGCCTGCGCGCTCGCGCGTGAGGCCGCCCGGCCCTAGCGCCGAGAGCGTGCGCATATTCTCGAGCTCAGCGAGGATGTTCTGCTGGTCCATGAACTGGGAGAGCTGGTTGGCCGTGAAGAACTCATGCACCGAGGCATGGAACGGACGCGGGTTCACCACTGCCATAGGGAGCGTAGTCTCGCTCTCGATCGTCGACATGCGGTCCTGGATGTTGCGCTTCATGCGGCTCATGCCGACGCGCATGCGCGACTGGAGGAGCTCACCGACGAAGCGGACGCGGCGGAAGCCGAGGTGGTCGATGTCATCCGGCGTCGCGTCGGGGGTCGCGTTCAACTTCGCGATCTCGGAGATGATGCGGACGAAGTCTACGAGCGAGAGAGTACGCTTCTCGAGCGCCTTGTCGGTCGTCGGCTGGCCGAAGCGTGCGTTCAAGCGTGCGCGGCCGACCTTGCCGAGGTCGTAGCGCTCGGTCGAGAAGAGCGACTGGACGAAGTTCTTCGCGTTCTCAGGGGTCGCGAGGTCGCCGTCGCGCATGCGGCGATGGATCTCGACGTACGCTTCCTCGATCGACTTCGCCTCGTCGTGCGCGAGGGTCGCCTTGATAGCGGCCGATGCGAGCGCATCCTTCTCGAAATGCTTCAAGACCGCTTCGCCCAAGCCCCCGCCGAAGATAGCGAGCGCCTGCGTGATCGGGAACTTGCGCTTACGGTCGATGCGCATGAAGATCGCGCCGTCCGCTTCCGAATCGATCTCGATCCAGACGCCGCGGAGCGGGATGATCTTCGAACCGAAGAACTGCTTGCCGCGGATGAGCTCAGAAACGAAGAAAGCTCCGAAGCTGCGAGCGAGCTGCGGAACGATGGCGCGTTCGACGCCGGAAACGATGAAGGAGCCGTGCGGCGTCATCATCGGGATATCGGTAAGGAAGATCTCCTGCGACTTCTCGGTGCCAAGCGTCTTGTTGACGAGCTTCACGGTGGCTTTCACCGGCGCCTCGTAGGTGCGCATGTTCTCGCGGGCAAAGGCTTCGTCGTACTTAGGCTCGCCGATCTCGAAATCCTCGAACTGGATCTCGAACTTCTTACCGGAGTAATCCGTAATCGGCGAAAACTCCTTGAAGAGCTCCTTGAGACCGTCCTTGAGGAGCCAGTCGAAGGATCCGCGCTGGTGTCCGACGAAGTCGGGGAAAGAAACCGAAGGTGCCTTGTAGGCGCCGAACGTTTTCTGGATGAGGTTCTTCTTACTCATGTGGTGTCGCTTCTTAAGTTATATAAATGCAGACGAACGGACACAGTCCGCTTTCGCTACGTGCGTTTTCGTATTTGCTCCCTATGTGAGTGCCCCGCGCCCTCCGTTACTCACTCGTATCTGATGTAGCCCTAGTGTACCAGAAGCCCCGGTCCGGGCGCAAGCGCCCGGACCGGGGCTGGGGACAAGATAAAACGACCCTCACTTCCCTGTATAAGGAAATTATTTAGAGCTACGCCATGCGTCGATCTTCGCGTGATGCCCGGTCTGGAGCACTTTCGGCACGCGGTACTTCTTGCTTTTGTGTTCGATGGTTTCGGGTCGGGTGTACACCGCACTACTTGCGATGCGGCGCTCCTCGACCGATGCGTCTTTCCCGAGAACGCCAGGCAAGCGGCGCGTGACCGCATCGACGATCGCCATCGCGGGCACCTCAGCGCCCGTGTAGGTCGCCTCCCCTACCGCGTACTCTTTCACTGGAGCGATCGTCTTCAGCATCTTCTTCGCGCGCTCGTCGATACCTTCGTAGCGGCCGCACACGAGCACGATGTCGTCATACTTCGCGAGCTTGTCGGCTTCTTTGTTATCAAATGCTTTGCCTGAGGGTGAAAACCAGATGATGATGGGCTTCCTCGGTTTCTTGCTCCTGGTCTTCAAAGACTTCTCTACCGCGCGTACTACCGGGAGTGCGGTCATAACCATCCCCGGGCCGCCGCCGTACGGACGCTCGTCTATCTTGCCCCACTTGTTGTCGACGAAATCGCGTGGCGTCTCATACGTGATCTTGATCTTCTTCTCCTTGCGGGCACGACCGATGATCGACGCCGAAAGGTACGCGTCGCACGCTTCTTCGAAGAGGGTGACGAGGTGGAAGGTCACGTTTACTCAGCGACTGGCTCGGGCGCACGTAAGCCACCCATCGGCTCATTGATCTTCAGGTTCACGCGGGCGTTCCCCTTCATGCCGATGACGCGCAGGAGGATGCGGAGTGCCTCGGCGGTCTTGCCGCTCTTGCCGATAATCTTGCCCATATCGTCCGGATGGACGGTGAGCGTGAGGAGAACGCCCATCGGGTCGATGGTGCGGGTCGTCTCGACTGCCTCCGGATGATCGACGAGCGCCTTCACGGCGTCTTCAAGAAATATCTGATCTGGTTCCATATGAAAAAGAGTAGCATAAACCCCGCGCTCGGCGGGGTTTATGGTGTTGGTTATGCTGCGGCCGATGCCTCTTCTGCAGGAGCTTCTTCAGCGTTCTCGGCCGGAGCCTCCGCTGCAGGTTCCTCTGCCGGAACCGCTTCTGCTTCAACCTCTGCTTCGGTCGGTGCTTCTACCGGGGTTTCTTCCGGAGCCGGAGCTGCTGCTGCAGCTGCCTCAGCCGCTGCGGCTTCAGCAGCCGCCTTTTCTGCGGCGATAGCTGCCTCGCTCTTGATCGGCGACTTCTTCGGAAGGACGTTCACCTTCTTGCCGGCAATGATGCCCTTCGAGATAAGGAGGTTACGGATCGAGTCGGTCGGCTGTGCGCCCTTCTCTATCCATGCCTTTACGCTCTCCTCGTTCAAGATGAGTGCCTTAGTCTTCGGGTTGTAGGTGCCGAGACGCTCGACGACATTGCCTGCCTGTGCGGCACGTGCCTTCTCGAGGACGGAAATGCGAAAAGCCGGATCACCCGTGCGGCCAATGCGCTGGAATCGAATCATCAACATGTAGGCGAAGATTACCAGACTCGCCCTAAAACCGCAAATAAACGGCATAGCACGCTGGGAAGAATCTGCTACAGTAGCGATATGTCACCAGAAACGCTCCACGAGGGGCCCATCACCATAACGCGCAAAGGCATGGGCTTCTTCTCAGTCGAGGGCACCGAGGAAGACCTCCTCATCCCCGTTGACCACACGAACCACGCCCTCTCGGGCGACATCGTGAAAGTCGCCTCGACCGGCATGTATCGCGACCCTATGGGCCGCATGCCGCCGCGCGCCTCGGGTAAGGTCGTCGGGATCGTCTCACGCGCTCGCGAGACGTTCGTCGGCACCATCTACGAGGAGGGCGGCAAAGTGATGCTCTCGCCTGACTACAAGAAAATGCACGTACCCGTCGAGGTCCGGGATGCAGCGGGCGCGACACAGGGCGACAAGGTCGTCGTACGGATGCGCGGTTGGGAGGAGACCTCGCCGTACCCGTGGGGCACGGTCGATGAGATCATCGGCCGCTCCGGCGAGCACGATGTCGAGATGCGCGCGCTTGCGCTCGGCCAAGGATTCTCGCCGGTCTTCCCTCCTGCCGTCCTTGCCGAAGTGAAACGACTCGAGACCGAGGGCAGGCGTATGCTCGCCGAAGAAGCAGAAAAAGAGGGTCGGCGTGATTTCCGAAAAGTCACTACCTGTACCATCGACCCATTCGACGCGAAGGATTTCGACGACGCTCTTTCGGTGCGCGAATTGCCCGATGGCAACGTCGAGGTCGGCATCCATATCGCCGACGTCTCGTTCTTCGTGAAGCCCGGCAACGCGCTTGATACCGAGGCGCGCGAACGCGCGACCTCGGTCTACCTCGTTGACCGCACGATCCCGATGCTTCCCGAGATCCTTTCGACCGACCTCTGTTCCCTGAATCCGAACCAGGACCGTCTTGCCGTCTCGGCCGTTTTCACACTCGATCGCGAGGCGAACATCATTGATGAATGGTTCGGCGAGACGGTGATCCACTCCGACAAGCGCTTCACCTACGAAGAGGCCCAGGGCGTACTCGACGCGGGTGAAGGCGTGCTTCATCAAGAGCTTGCTACCCTGCTCGCGCTCTCGCAGAAGATCCGCGCGCGCCGCAAGGCAAAGGGTGCCGTCGATTTCGATACGCCTGAAGTGAAGATCGAGCTCGACGCGAGCGGTAAGCCGGTCGCGATCCGCTTGAAGGAACGCAAAGCGACGAACCTCATGATCGAGGACTTCATGCTCCTTGCAAACGAAGCGGTGGCGAAGCATCTCTCAGAGCTCACGAAAAACGGTGGGGCGCACTTCGCGTCGCTCTACCGCATCCACGACGAGCCGGACACGGACCGCATCGGCAACCTCGCAAACCTCCTGCGCGTCTTGGGCTACCACCTGAAGACCTCGCCGACCGGTAAGGTTTCCGGCACCGAGCTCAATCGTCTCCTTGCAGAGGTGGCCGGTACGCCCGAGGAATACCTGGTGAAGACCGCAACCCTGCGCTCGATGAGCAAAGCCGTCTACGCGACTCGCAATATCGGCCACTACGGGCTCGCCTTCGATTTCTATACGCACTTCACTTCCCCGATCCGCCGCTATCCTGACCTCGTGATCCACCGCCTCGTGAAGGCACATGCTGGCGGCGATCCGATCACGCCCGCAGAGATGCAGGCCTTCGACCGGCTCGCCGCGCACGCCTCTGAGCGCGAAGTCGCGGCAGCCGATGCCGAGCGCTCCTCAGTCAAGATGAAGCAGGTAGAGTTCCTCGCTGATCGCATCGGCGAAGAGTTCGACGCGGTCATCTCTGGTGTCACCGATCGCGGCGTCTATGTCGAGGAACAGACGACGCATGCTGACGGCATGATTCTCATCAGGAACCTAGGCGACGATTATTTCGAATACGACGAGAAGCGCTACCAGGTCATCGGCCGTCGCACCAAGAAGGCCTACCGCCTGGGTGACCCCATCCGAGTCAAATTGATGGCAGCTCGTGTTGCAGAAAAAGAGTTAGATTTTGTGCCTGCTTAAGCCGCCCGCCACCACACCAACCAGGTTGGTGTGGTGGCGGGCGTCGCCGAGAAGGAGCTCGATTTCGTCCCGGCATAAAATAAAACAGCAAGGCGTGACCTTGCTGTCGCATACGTTTGATACGGTTTTGTTGTTTACTGTGGCCGGTAAGCTTTGAGCGCATCCCTTTCAGTGCGCGTGTTCAATGACTTGAGGAATGTCATCACATCGTTCGTCTGGTCCTCTGGGACTTGCCGCGAGGCAGAAGCCATGTTGGAGCCGAATATAGTAACAACGACTCCTTCATAGACCTCTTGACCGCCGTCCTCGCCACCGGAAACTTTCTCTACCGTCATAAAACAGGTCGATACTGTAGCTCCCACGGGACTCCTAGCGGTTACGCCTACACAAAAACTGCCTTCTAAAGAACTCTTTCCGCTCATCTCCTTCTCCTTCCTTTTTCAGTTGTTGGAGTGTGGGGACTATATCACAAGCCTTTTATTTCGCTACCTGCACCGCTTCGTCGAACTTTACGGAAAGGAGTTTCGAGACGCCGTCATTACCCATCGTGACGCCATAGAGGATGGAGGCGCGGCTCATGGTCTCGCGGTTGTGCGTGATGACGATGAGCTGCGAGCGCTTCGCGAGGTTGTCGATCATGTCGCCATAGCGGCGGCTGTTCGCTTCGTCGAGTGCCGCATCGGTCTCGTCGAGGATGAGGAACGGCGGCGGGTTCACCTGGCTCATCGCGAAGATAAGCGCGATCGAGGTAAGCGCGCGCTCGCCGCCTGAAAGCTGCATGAGAGAGCGGACCTTCTTCTTCGGAAGATTCACGGCGATCTCGATACCCGGACGTGCCTTTTCTTTCGGCTCACCGAGCATCTCTTCTTCATCCTCTTCAGGTTCTTCCTCCGCTTCAAGCGCGAGTCGCGCGCCGCCGCCGCCGAACATGAGCGCGAAGTACTCGCTGAAGGATGCGTTCACTTTCGCGAGTCCATCGGAGAAATGCTTCGCCAGCTCCTCATCGAGGTCGTCGATGAGCGTTCTGAGGCTCGCTGCAGATTTCGCGAGGTCTTCGAGCTCGTTTGCAAGGAACGCTTCGCGCTGTTTCGTCTCGACGTACTCCTGACGCACATCCTCGCCGGTGCCGCCCGCTTCCTCGAGACGGATCTCGATACGATCGAGCGCGCGCTTGCGCTCCTCCTGCACGTGCCGATCTTCTTCGGGGAGTGCCGTGAGCGGCTCGTAGGTGACCGCTGCCATGCCGGCCAAGGTTGCCGCTTCAGCCTTCGCGCGATCAAGCTCGCCCGCGAGAAGCTCGAGCTCGCGTTCCTTTGCCGAGCATGCGGCAAGCACGCCTTCTTCATGCGCTTTCGTCTGTGCGAGCTCAAGAATACGACGGCGCATCTCACGGCCGGTCTCGTCGTGGGCAGTGAGCGCCTCGCGCGCACGCGAAAGCGCCGAACGAGCCTCTTCAAGCTCACCTGCGAGCGCCTTCTCTTTCGCGAGAAGTTCCGTGTGCTGGTTCCCGAGCGCATACGCTTCTCGTTCCTCTTCGGCAAGGAGGTCATCCGTCGGGGCGACGAAGCGCGAGACGAAAAGCTTGATAAGGTCGCCTACAGCGGAGAGCGTCGCACGGATCGCCTCGGGTGTCGTCGCTTCCGCGATCTGCTTCTCGACTTCTTTCGCAAGCGTCGCGAGGTCTTCGCGCGGCACTTTGGCGTACGGTTCACGCGCAACCTTCTGACTACGTTCCTTTGCGGCAGCAAGCGCACCTTCGACGCGACCGATCTCACGTGCAAGCTGTTCACGCTCGCCATTCAGCCGTTCGACTTCCCGCTCGGCCTTACGCACGTGATCAAGACGTTTGATACCTTCCGCATCGGTCGTAACGCGCTCTTCGATGCTCGCGAGCTCGGCGGAAGCGACTGCAAGACGTTCGGTCGCCGCGTGCTTCGCCGCGGCGTTCGTCTCTTTCGTATGTGCGAGGTAGCAGTCCTCGATCGCGAAGTACGTCTGTGCGAGACTCGTGAGCTCGACGCGCAAACCGTCGGCACGCTCAAGCTTCTCGACCTGCTTCTCGAGGAAACGCAGGTGCGGTGAGATCTCGCGACGAAGCGCATTTACCTCCGTGATATTCTCATCCGTCTTCTCAAGCTTCCGGATCGCTTCCTGTTTCTTGAACTCGAAGAGCTTGAGTCCGAGCGCGTCCTCAAGCATCGCTCTGCGGTCCCGCGGCGAAGCGAGGAGAATGCGGTCCGCCTCGCCTTGAGAGATGATATGGTGCCCGGTCTCGCCGATGTTCGCCCCGGCAAGAAGCTCCTCGATGTCGCGCAAGCGGACACGCGAACCGTTGATCGAGTATTCGCTCGTGCCATCGCGGAAGACGGCGCGTTCGATCGCAACCTCGTCGAAGTCGATCTTGAACGGGCGATTGCCGCCTACGGGCGTATTGCTGAACACGATCGTCACGGCTGCACGGTTTGCCCGCGGTACCATGTGCGATCCGCCCCAGATGAGGTCCTCCGCGCGCTTCCCGCGCATGCTCTTCATCGACTGCTCGCCGAGCGCGAAACGGAACGCCTCGGCGACATTCGACTTACCGGAGCCATTGGGGCCGACGATAGCGGTCGTCGCGCTCCCGAACTCGAGCGCGGTCTTCTTGGCAAACGATTTGAACCCGACGATCTCCAGTCGCTTCAACATTATCTTTCAGTATAACGTATGAAAGCCCGCATATGCGGGCTTTTGCGTATCTGGAGGCCTCATCCTCTCACCAGCCGGACTTTTCAAGCGCTGCCGTAGCGGCTGCCTGCTCCGCTTCCTGTTTGCTCTTCCCTTCTCCACGCGCGACTTCTTTCTCACCGAGGAAGACGCCGACCGTGAAGCGCTTGTCGTGATCCGGCCCGATTTCGCCCAAGGTCTCGTACGAAGGGGTAATGCCGCGTTTCTCTTGTGCAGCTTCCTGGAAACGACTCTTCGCATCCTGGTACGCGCGTCGCGCTATGACATCGTCTATCTTGTTGAAAATGTTTTTGGCGATGAATGCTTCAGCGGCAGCGTAACCCGCATCAAGATAGATGGCGCCAATGATCGCTTCGAATGCGTCTGCGAGGATCACCTCACGCGCGCGGCCCGTATCTTTCGCCTCACCCTTCGAAAGAAGGAGGAAGTCTCCGACACCGAGCGCCTGCGAGCTTTCCGAAAGCGAGATGGTATTCACGAGCGCAGCCCGGTAGCTCGTAAGCTCGCCTTCGGGCTTTGCTGGAAACTTATTGAAAAGGAAATCCGTGACCGCGAGCTCGAGGACCGCATCGCCCAAGAACTCGAGACGTTCGTTGTGACGCCCTGCGTATTCGCGGTGCTCGTTCAGGTACGAACGATGCGTCAGAGCCTCAGTGATAAGGCTCTTATCGGAAAAGACGTGACCGAGAGTATGTTCGAGTGGTGAGAAATCAGGCATGCTTGCTCGCGTCGTCGAGGAGCTTTTGGACTGCCGCGGTGACGATGGGGAGCATATCATCATAGAAATTCAGGTCAATGATGTCCTGGAGACGGAACCATTTCGCATCGTCGAGACCGCCGCTCTTCTTGAGCGTGAGCGGTTCGAAGGAGCTCGAGGCAAGGAAGAACCAGACATGCTTCCTGACCTTCCCTTTTTCAGGATGTGAGGCGACGTACTCGTTCTCGCCGACCTGATCCTCGACCTTCGCATCAAGCCCGAGCTCTTCCTTGATGACCCGCGTAACGCCCGCTTGCGGCGTCGGATCCTCTTCGATATGCCCCTTTGAGAGAGTCCACCGTCCGAAGACATCGTGCACGAGCGCGAGATAGTACTGACCGTCGTGTTTGGCATAGACGATCGCGCCGCCCATCTTCTCAAGCGGAAGTTCTTCGCGCTTCACCTTCTTCTTGCCCTGCTCATCCTTGCCTGGCTCGCCGAGCTCCTTGTAGACGGCACCGAGGACGCCGTTTACGAACCGGCCGGAGGAGTCGCCCCCGAAGGTCTTCGCGAGCTCGATCGCTTCATTGATGGCGACTTTGGCGGGCACTTGCGTACGATCGGCGAAGAGAAGCTCGTACAAGCCGATGCGCAATATGTTGCGATCGACGGGCGCGATGCGATCGAGCGGCCACTCAGGCGCAGCTTTCTCGATGACGAGGTCGACATCGGCTTTTTTGGCAAGTACGCCATCGAGGAGTTGTTCCATGAACGTGCGATCGACATCGTCCCCGCCGAACTCAGCAACGTTGCGTGCGAGGATGTCCTTCACTTGCTCTACGGGTGCGCCCGTAGAGTCCCATTCGAAGAGGGTCTGTAGCGTGATAGAACGTGCGAGATGTCGATTAGCCATGGAAAGATCTTTTATGTACCTGCGTAGTATAGCAAACAACACGGCCGCGCAAAGCGCGGCCGTGTTGTTTCTGTGTGTAAAAAGGTTATTCGCCCTTCGCTTCCTTCTTCGCTTCGCTGTGCTGCGGCTTCTCGAGCGCAGCAGCTGCTTTTACTTCTGCGTTCGCATGCGTTTCGTGTGCATGCTCGTGCGCGTGTTCGTGGGTATGCTCGTGGATATGAGCGGCCTTCACCTTCGGTAGAGCGACGCGAACCTCGCGTGCCGGAGCGATCTGCTTGCCGCGGTACATGCCGGTCGCCTCATCGAGACGGTGCGGAAGACGGACATTGCCGCTCTCCTTGTCGACGACGGTCGTCGTCGCCTTGAGCGCGTGGTGCGACCGGCGGTTGCCGGTGTGTCCTCGGGTATGGCGCATTCGTACTGACATGCCCACTACCCTATCACGAGGAGTATAAAAGGTAAAGCGCCGCTCCCGGCGGCGCTTCTCGACGAGGCTTATCATAAAGCCTCTATGGTTTCATTCAGTGTAGTTCTGGCCCTGGACAATGCATGGCTTGCTCGGTCAATATTTCACCGAGAAACCTGCGACACTTCAGGGTGTAATACCCGTTATAAAAACTCAGCCTGCCCGCATTCGGACAAGCGCGCTCATCCTTAATGCAGCAACTGAAGTCAGCGTTGCCGAGCGCCTTGACCGTAGGAGTCAAACCGCCGTCTATCGTCATTTCAGCGACAGCACGCTGTCCGATGGCACCAACTCCTGTTACTACAGGCGTATTAGCCGGAAGACTACATCCACCTTTTTTCATTTTCTGGATCTCCTAAATTACCAGATGGTTCGTTTGCACCCTCCCCAGCAAAGCCCCTCTTCACTGGGCGGCACAAGCTGCCTTTATACCACTATTCATTCTCTGCGGCAATATGTGTGAACGACCGGCGGTGGACAGCGCAAAGGCCATGTTCTGCGAGCGCTTCGTAATGCGCTTTGGTTCCATATCCTTTATGAGCGTCAAAACCATACTCAGGAAAGTCTTTGGCGAGCTCAAGCATGAGCCGATCGCGGGTTACTTTCGCAGCAACTGAAGCAAGCGAGATGATCGGCACGAGTGCATCGCCGTGAATGATGGTTTCCTGCGCATATACAGCAGGGGCACGGAGCGAGCCGTCGAGCTTGATGAGTACGTTTGCCGGATCCGGTGCGAGCTTCCCCACTACCCGATCAAGCGCACGCTGTACGGCCGTAACGATCCCCGCTTCGTCGATCACGGAAGCATCTTCATATTCGACCGCGAAGCGCATGTCGCCCTGCTCCACACGTCTTTCAAGAAGCACAAAAAGTTCCTCGCGTTTCTTCTCGGTAAGCTTCTTCGAGTCGCGCACGCCGGGAAACTCGAGCTCCACGTCGAACCCCTCCGGCACCAAGATGGCACCCACTGCGACCGGCCCTGCCAGGGGTCCTCGCCCTGCTTCGTCTACCCCCAATAGGAAGCTCATGAGGAAAGTATACCCCCACACCAATCGTCGTCATGTTCCTGACAAAGCATTTTCTCTTGGGAACGGCGTGTTTTATGCGGCGATTGGTGTGGGGGTATATACTGAGACCCATGGCGAGCCGTTTCGTACACCTTCATACCCACTCTCACTACAGCTTCCTCCAGGCGCTTCCGAAAGTGAAAGAGCTCGTTGAGAAAGCAAAAGCGGCAGGCTTGGATACGATCGCGCTTACTGACGCTGGCAACATGCATGGTGCGATCGACTTCTATAAGAGCGCCACGAAAGCGGGCGTAAAGCCTATCCTTGGCGTCGATGCCTACCTTGCGCCGCGTTCGCGCTTCGAAAAGGACCCGGCTCTCGACGCAAAACGTTCACGTATCGTCCTCCTTGCAGAAAATTTCGAAGGCTACCAGAATCTTCTCGCCCTTGTCACCAAATCGTGGACGGAAGGATTCTTCGAGCGCCCGCGCATCGATAAGGAACTCTTGCAGGTCCACGCGAAGGGACTCATCGCGATCCTCCCCTCTTTCTCGAGCGATACCTCACTTCTCCTACGCGCTGGGAATCGCGAAGGGGCGCATGCGGCGCTCGCTGAGTTCAAGTCGATCTTCGGCGACGGCAATCTCTTCCTCGAAATCACGCATCACCCGCACGTCGAGGGTCACGAAGCGCTCATGAAGAAGGTCATCTCCTTTTCGAAGGAGACTAATACTCCGCTTGTCGCGCAGCAGGACGTCTACTACCTCGACCCGGGAGACCGAGAAGCCACTGAGATCCTGCGGCGCATAGGCCAAGGCGGTCGCGGCAGGAACGAGCAGGAAGACTTCTCGTTCACGACCGAAGCGCAGATGCTCGAGCTTTTCAAAGACCTTCCCGAGGCGATCGACAATACACGCACGATTGCCGACCGCTGCAACGTCGAGCTCACGATCGGCGAATTCGTCTTCCCGAAATTCACGCTTCCGGAAGGCGTGACCGCTGACGAGGAGCTCCGCCGCCTCTGTCTCGAAGGCATCGCCGCACGCGGACTTGAGGGCAAACAGGACGTACTCGACCGCCTCGAGTACGAGCTTGGCATCATCAAGTTCAAGGGCTACGCCGCCTACTTCCTCGTCGTGTACGATCTCATCCGCTTCGCACGCAAGGAAGGCATCTACTTCAACATCCGCGGTTCGGTCGCTGGCAGTATGACGACGTATCTTCTCCAGATCACGAAGATCGATCCGCTCATCTACAAGATCCCGTTTGAACGCTTCTTGAACCCTGAGCGCCCCTCGGCACCGGATATCGATATGGACTTCGCCGATAATCGCCGCGACGAGGTGATCGATTATGCACGCCGGACCTATGGCGACGACCACGTCGCGCAGATCGGTACCTTCGGGACCATGCTCGCGCGTGCGGCGGTGCGAGACGTCGCGCGCGCCTTGGGCCACGCCTACTCGACCGGCGACCGGATCGCGAAGCTCATCCCGCAGGGCTCGCAAGGCTTCCCGATCGATATCAACAAGGCGCTCGAGCTCGAGGAGGACCTCCAGGCGCTCTACGACGAAGACGAGGACGTGCACGAGATCATCGACGTCGCACGCCGTATCGAGGGCTGCGTACGGCACGTCGGCGTGCACGCTGCAGGCGTCGTGATCTCCCCCACCCCGCTTATCGAATGGGCGCCTCTGCAGCCGGACCCGAAAGGCGGCAAGCTCATCACGCAGTACGACATGTACTCGGTCGGCGAAGATGGCGTCGGTCTTACGAAGTTCGACTTCCTCGGCATCAAGAACCTTGCGATCCTCGCGGACGCGATCGCGCGCGTGAAAGCGACGTGCGGCATCGACCTCGATATCGAGACCATCCCGCTCGACGATGAGAAAACCTTCGCGATGCTCGCGAAGGGCGATACGGAAGGCACCTTCCAGCTGAACGGCTCGGGCATGACCCGCTGGCTCAAGGAACTGAAGCCCACCACCATCCACGACATCAACGCCATGGTCGCGCTCTATCGTCCTGGTCCGATGCAGTTCATCCCCGACTACATCGCCCGCAAACGGAACCCGCGCCTCATCACCTACCTCGACCCGGCGATGGAACCGATCCTTGCGCAAACTTACGGCATCCTCGTGTACCAGGATGACCTCCTTATCATGGCCAACCAGTTTGCCGGTTACAGCTGGGGCGAGGTCGACAAGTTCCGCAAGGCCGTCGGTAAGAAGATCCCCGAGGAGATGCAGAAGCAGAAGGACAAGTTCATCAACGGTTGCGTCGAACACTCCGGCTGGCCGCTTTCGAAAGCGCAGAAAGTCTGGGAATGGATCGAACCGTTTGCAGCGTACGGCTTCAACAAGGCGCACTCTGCTTCCTATGGCCGCGTCGCCTACCAGACCGCGTACCTCAAAGCGAACTATCCGGTCGAATACCTTGCTGCGCTTTTGACCGCCGATGCGGGCGACACGGAAAAGATCGCGGTCTTCGTCGCGGAAGCGAAGCGGCTCGGCATCCCGGTCCTCCCGCCGGACGTGAACGAGAGCGGGACAGACTTCACTACCGTGCGTCACGACCTGCCCGCGCAAGGTCCGCATGCGTCCGAGCCGGATGTCTCGCAGGCCGACGGGCCGAGAGTAGCGGATTTTTCAGCAGAAAAATACCGCGCTTCCGTCGAGGACGCTGCGGACCTTACCGCCCCGAACGCGATCCGTTTCGGTCTCTCATCCATCAAGAACTTCGGCGAAGGCATCTCTGCCGCCATCATCGAGGAACGCGAGACACATGGCCCGTACGTCTCGATTGCCGACTTCCTCTCGCGCGTCGGCTCGAAGAACCTGAACAGGAAGAGTCTCGAGTCCTTGGTGAAGTGCGGCGCGCTCGACTCGCTTTCGCCTGACGAAGGCGGACGCGGGACGCTCTTCACGAACATCGAAGCCCTGCTCACCTTCCACCGCGAAGCGACCGCCGTCGCGCCTCAAGATTCACTCTTCGGCGCGCTCATGGCTCCGCCGCCTCTGGTCATCCCGCAAGGAGAGCCGACCTCCCTTCTCGACAAGCTCGCCTGGGAAAAAGAGCTCCTCGGTATCTATGTCTCCGGACACCCGCTTGACGCGCATAAGGCGACCACCGAAAAGGCATACCTCACCATAGAAAAAATCAAAGCGGAGCCGCAAGCGGGGCTGCCGTTCATCTTGCCGGTCCTCATTTCTGTCGTCCGCCCTATCCTTACGAAAAGCGGTGAGAAGATGGCCTTCGTCACCGTCGAAGATACGACCGATACGATCGAGACCGTCATCTTCACCAAGCTCTTCAAGGAACACGCGGCACTCCTTACGCCCGGCACCTGCGTCCTTACCAAAGGACATGTTTCCGTGAGAAATGGCGAGACCTCGCTTGCGATTGACGCGATAAAGGCACTCTGATTTCCGTACCGTTTGCACGACCTTCCGCAGTTGACCATCCTCCTGCGAGTGCTACCATGAAAATCACGGAGATTGCTTCGGCCACCAACCGGAGGCGAGAGAATCGCGCGGAAGCCTAATCCGAAAATCGAATACAAAGCGCCCGCGGGAAGCTGCGGGAAGCCGGGTGGAACCGCGGTTTAAGATCGCCCTGGTGAGAACGGAACGGATCGTTCCGCTTTCGCCAGGGCGTTTTTATTTTTTAAAAATCAGTACTCACCATGAATCCTCTTGAAGCAAAACGCCACACGCTCGCTCACCTGCTCGCCCAGGCAGTGCTTGAACACTACCCGAACGCCAAGCTCACGCTCGGACCTGCGGTCGACAACGGCTTCTACTACGATGTCGACTTCGGCGCTGACAAGGTTTCCGATGCCGACCTTTCGAAGCTTGAGGCGACGATGAAAAAACACTTGCCCGAATGGACGGCATTTGCACATAAAGAGGTCTCCGGAGATGAGGCGCGTAGCGCCTTTGGCGACAATCCGTACAAAAGTGAGCTTATCGATGAGATTTCAGGACGCGGCGAGCCGATCACCCTGTACACTTGCGGCGGCTTCACCGACCTCTGCCGCGGCGGCCATGCCGAGCATCCGGCTCAAGAGATCGCACCGGATTCGTTCACGCTCGACCGTGTCGCGGGTGCGTACTGGCGAGGCGACGAGAAGAACAAGATGCTCGCCCGCATCTACGGCCTCGCTTTCGACACTAAAGAGGAACTCGGTGCCTACATCACGCAGCGCGAAGAGGCGCGCAAACGCGATCATCGGAAGATCGGTAAGGAACTCGACCTCTTCACCTTCTCAGAGCTCGTCGGTTCCGGCCTCCCTCTTTGGACCCCTAAAGGGGCCCTCATGCGCCATGAGCTCGATGCGTACGTGTGGGAACTTCGCAGCAAGCACGGATACCAGCGCGTGACGATCCCTCATATCACGAAGCGCGACCTTTACGAGACTTCCGGCCACTGGCAAAAGTTCGCTGACGAGCTTTTCCGCATCGAGACACGCGAAGGCAAGGAGTACGCCCTCAAGCCTATGAACTGCCCGCATCACACGCAGATTTTCGCGCGCACGCCGCACTCGTACAAGGAGATGCCGCAACGCTACGCCGAAACCACGATGGTCTACCGCGACGAGCAGTCCGGCGAGCTTGGCGGGCTCACCCGCGTGCTCTCTATCACGCAGGACGACAGCCATGTCTTCTGCCGCCATAACCAGGTCCGCGATGAATTCTTCAGGATCTGGGACATCATCGATACCTTCTACGGCACGTTCGGCTTCAAACTCCGCGTCCGTCTTTCCTTCCATGATCCGAAGACGCCGGAGAAATATCTCGGCACGCCGGAGATCTGGCAGAATGCCGAAGATGCGCTTCGCGAGATTGCGAAGGAGCGCAACGCCGATCACTTCGAGGCGCCGGGCGAGGCGGCGATGTACGGTCCGAAACTCGACTTCATGGCGACCGACTCGCTCGGTCGCGAGCATCAGGTTGCGACCATCCAGCTCGACATGAACCTGCCGGAACGCTTCGATCTCTCGTGCATAAACGAGGAAGGCCAGAAGGAGCGCATCGTCATGATCCACTGCGCGGTCATGGGTTCGATCGAACGCTTCTCTGCCGTGATGCTTGAGCACACCGGCGGCAATCTCCCCGTCTGGCTCGCGCCGGTCCAAGCACGCATCCTGCCGATCTCGGAGAAACACGTCGCGTATGCGGGTCAAGTCCGCGAGATGCTCACCGCCGCAGGCGTGCGAGCGGATGTCGATATGACCGATGAATCCCTTGGTAAGAAGATCCGGAACGCGAAGGGCGAGAAGATCCCGTACCTGCTCGTCGTCGGAGACGCGGAAGCACAAGCTCAGACGGTCGCTGCTGAAAGCCGCGATCATGGCAAGCTTGAGGCGATGAGCGCGGTCGCCTTCACCGAGCACATCACCAAGGAGATACGCGAACGGGCATAAACGAAAGAAAACGCCGCGGCCTTGAGGCCGCGGCGTTTTCTTTCGTCTGAAGCTTATGCGCCGATTACGCCAAGCGCGCGGGTAAGCGCGAGCTTCGCACCCGTAAGCGTATCCGTATAGCTCGCGTCGATCGCGGTCGCAAGCGAGGTCACGAGTTTCTCCAAGGTCGGCGTATCAAAGCGGGCCGAAAGGCGCGAGAGCTTCTCATCGCACATCGAGCCCTCAATACGCGAGCGGTACGTGTCATCGAGGAGGCACGCCACCGACGACACGAGGTGTTCCGGCTTTCCGCCATTCTTCACATGATCGCGAAGTCCTGCGAAGACGGCCAGGCGATCCCCCGCGATAAGCGCCGCAGTGAGGTCATGCGTGTTCATGGGCGCGCTTTCGTTCTCTGCCGTAGCAGGTGCGGTGGTCGCTTCTTCGACAGTAGCGAGGAGGGGTCGTGCTGCCGGTTCGACTCCTTGTTCTTGCGGTACCACCGGTGCCGTAGCAGCTGCGGATACCGCCTGCTCGCGCGAGAGACCCTTGACGATGTCATCGATAGAAAGGACATCGCCATGCGCGAACGACTTGAAGCCGTCAAACGACGAATAGCTGCGCGGGATCATCTGGTCGATCTCATCATGTGACAAGGCCGGCTGCGGTGCCGGGATGTACACGGGCTCAGGTACAGGAACCTCAGCAAACGCGGGCTTCGGCAGGATGACTTCGGATCTTATCTCGACCTTCGGGTGCGTATTCAGGAGCGCCGCAACGCGTGCCCCGAAATCACGCACCGAGCGCTTGAAGAACGGCGTAGCACTGAAACGAAGGAGGTACGCGAGCGCGACCGACCAGCCGATAAGCATGATCCAGTAGAGCGTCGTACCGACAGGACCCAAGTCAAGACCGGTGTACGGGATCTGCGAAAGGTAGAGGTAGGCAAGCGGCTGTACCGCGATATGCGGAAGCCGTGTAAGCGTGATAGATGTTCCGCTCGCGCCACCACCTCCGTATGTAGGAGGAGGACCGCCTGCGCCGCCGCCAGTCGGCGGAGGGCCGCCCGCACCGCCCCCGGTCGGAGGTGGTGTCGTTGGGGTGGGCGTAGGGGTCGGAGTCGGGGTCGGGGTTGGTGTAGGAGTCGGCTCCGGCGTAGGCGTTGGGGTCGGAGTCGGGGTTGGGGTTGGGGTTGGGGTTGGTTCCGGAGTCGGTGTTGGGGTCGGAGTCGGGGTTGGGGTTGGTTCCGGAGTCGGTGTTGGGGTCGGAGTCGGGGTTGGCGACGTTACAACCGTCGGTGGCGGCAGAACTGCAACTACCGGCGGAGGTATTACCGGGATAGGAAGCGGTGCCAGAGGCGGCGGCAAGACCGGTGCAGGTGCCGGAGCTGGGGCGATTACTAGGGCTGGCGCCGGAGCAATTACAGGCGCAGGAGCCGGAACGATCGTGCAGCACGGAGCAAATGCTACCTGCGCGAATACCTGCGAGGGTGTTACGAGACCGGTTACGATTGCCAAAGAAACGCCGATCGCAGCCGTCGCGAGCATGGTCAAAAAGCCGACGAAGACAGGTCGACGTGCTGCAAGAGTATTCATGCTGCGAATCATATAGTTTTAAGAAAAATGCACGATGCCGCAATGCGGCGTACAAAAAGGAGCGGAAATCGGCAGTCGTACAAATTTCGCACGACTGCCGGACCGCTCTCACTTGGAAGGAGGGTTCCACGTCTCGCGGAAGAACTCTTGCGGGATCGTGTATTCCTGCCGATACCCGGAACCCGACTTCGTTTCGAGCTTATCCCAAGAATCCGGTCGGATCAGGTACGTGGGTGGCGTTTTCTTGTCCGCCTTTACGCACACTGCGATACCGCCTTTCGTGGCCGCACGCGGGAAGACAACCGTCACCTTGGTGGCAAGGTACGCCCCCTGTGCATCACGATCGGCATGCAGCCGGTAAAAGGAAGACTCGAAGTACGCGAACGGTTTCCCTTCTGGAAAATGTACGTTCATGTACTCGAGAATGTCCTTGTGCCAGGGGTGCCGGCAGCCTGGGCCGCAATAACCGGACCAAGGCGTCTGCCGCTCCCGCTCGATCACTCCTCGACAGTCGAAACTGTTGATCGGTTTTCCACGGGCCATCACGTATCGTACGGTACGATCCTTGCCTGGCGGCACCGTGAGGTGCACAGCTACGCAATCCGTTGACACATTCGAAGCGGTCGGTTGCGGCGACACCGCTGGCACCGGAGCTGCTTTTGCTATCGGCACTGCTGGTGCTAGCTGTGGTGCTTTCGCCACCACGGCTTTTTGCTGCTGCGACGACGTGCAGACCTGATTTACCCAATAGCAAGGCCTGAACCACCGCGAATGCGGGTGTTTGTACCAGTGATTGCCCGCCACGCCCGCAAGAGCGAGGAGAACAACCACGACAAGCAACGGTTTCCAATGGTCCATTACGAAAGCGCCAAAACGCTTCGTAAAAGAGTCCTTAAATATGTTGCTCATGATGCCCTCCTTGCCGCAGGCGCGGCTACTGTTGATCAAAGAACTGCGAATCTTCTCCCTTTGCAGGGAGTCATCCGGCCCCTACAAAGTAGGGATCGGATGACTCTCGACAAAATCGGCGGTAACGACGAAACGATCGTCCTTCGCAGCAAACGAATTGCAGGTGACGAGCGTGAGCACACGGCCCTCGACTGCGAGACTCACACCCGAGTCGCTTGTCGCGCTCTCCTTCGCGACCGTCCGCACGCGATACGTATACGCCTTGTCGGCCGAATAGATGGTAACCGCGTCTCCAGCAACGAGCTTCTGGATGCCGTTGAATGCCTTGAAGGCTGGGTTGCTCACGACCGGCAGATAGCTCGAATGCCCGAAGAGGACGACGTTGCCCGTCTCGCCAAGATACGCTGATGTCGGGTAGCGCACGGCGCCTTTCAGAAGCAAGGTATCAAGGATCTTCACGCTCGTCGTCGTCGGATTCGCGATCGTTACGGAAAGCTTGATCGCAGGGATCTCGATCTTCTCAGGTTCTTCAACCGTAAGAGGCGCGAGGTTCACTGCGGCCGGTGCACTCTCTGAAAGCTCCGTTTCCGGCGCTGCAACCGCCGGCAAGAGGTCAAGGATCCCGAGGACGTAGACGTTCCCTGCGAATATCAAAGCAAAAATGCCGAGGAAACTCCATTTCCTCTCCGTGACGCGCTCCCAGGCCGGCGCGCTATGGGCGACGAGGCTTCGTATTCCGTACATATGGTCTTGGTTATTAGTACGCCATAGCTTTGCATATGTCAAGAAGCTGATGCTTGACAATAAAAAATTACGGTGTTATATAGAGCCATTACCTATGAAAACGTCCGCCATGCTTACTAACGCTTCCCCGTCCCGCCAGACGGCCATTTTGGGCCTCGCCGCGGTTGGTTTTGTCGTGCTCCTTGCCTCGGGCATATGGCTTGCAGTCTACTCGACCCGCTACGTCCCGTCGGTTGTCGGCCGTGTCGGATCCGCAGCCGTCTATCTGAGCTCGGTATTTACGCCGTCGAGCGATACGCCGAATCTTGCGGTAATCCCGACCGCTTCGACTACGATCCCGTTCGGCATGGAAGAAGCGGCAGCTACGACCACGGCAGACGTTGCGACGTCGACCGAAGTCACAGCACCAGCACCCAAGAAACAGACCTGGACGCCGAGCTCGCCGGTCGCGGTGACCGGCACGACCGCTCCGGTCCGTTATTCGGGACTTCCTGATCTCGCCGTAGCGATCGAGAAGGTCGGCTACATGGCAACCTCTTCGGAGTCGACCGTATCGGATGGCCTTATCGCTGCTTCGAAAATCCCCGTCGGTACGGTCATCGGCGTGAAATTCCGCGTGACGAACGTCGGTACGAACGTCTCGGGCCCCTGGACCATCCGTATCTCGATCCCCTCTTCCGGCGCCTCGGCTGACCAAGTCTTCACGCAGGACTCGCTCGTACCCGGCCAACCGAGCGAATACCTCGCCCGCTTCGACCACATCGCTGCCGGTGCGGATAAGGCGATCGTAATCACGATCGATCCGGATCACGCGCTCACTGAATCGAAGACTTCCAATAACGTTGCGACCTCGACCGTCACGGTCCTCGGATCGTAAACAAAAAGAAAACGCGCCGCCCTCCTCGGGCGGCGCGTTTTCTTTTTTTACACGTCCAGATTCGCGAGCTTCGCGTTCGACTGGATGAAACTCTTGCGTGCCGCGACATCCGTACCCATGAGGACATCGAAGATGCGGTCGGCGGCTTCGGCATCCTCGACCTTCACCTGCTTCAAGACGCGACGAGCCGGATCCATGGTGGTCTCCCAGAGTTCGCTTGCGTTCATTTCGCCCAAACCCTTGTAGCGCTGGATATTGACCTTGGTCGTCTTCTTCGCGACCGTCTCTTCCTCGGGTGCCTCTTCCCCTTCGAGCGGATTTTCCGATATCTCCGCCGGCGATACGCCGAGCTCTTTCAGGACCATCTCCTTCTCCTTGTCCGAGTAGGCGTACGCGATCGACTTGCCGCGGCTGATCTTGTAGAGCGGCGGTTGCGCGATGTAGACGAATCCCCCATCGATGATCGGACGGAAGTGACGATAGAGGAGCGTGAGGAGGAGCGTACGGATGTGCGCACCGTCGACGTCGGCATCCGTTGCGATGATGATCTTGTGGTAACGGAGCTTCGAGAGATCGAACACATCGCCGATCGCCGTTCCCATAGCGACTACGAGCGCACGGATCTCGGCCGACGCGAGCATGCGGTCGATACGCGCGCGTTCGACGTTCAGGATCTTACCGCGCAGTGGCAAGATCGCCTGCGTACGACGATCGCGACCTTGCTTGCTAGAACCGCCTGCGGAGTCTCCCTCCACGATGAAGAGCTCTGACTCCTCCGCGCTCTTGGTCTGGCAGTCAGCAAGCTTGCCGGGGAGGGTCATGCCCTCAAGCGCACCTTTACGGAGGACCGAATCCTTTGCGGCCTTTGCGGCCTTGCGCGCCTTCAAGGCGAGCAGCACCTTATTGATGATCGCTTTGGCATCATCCGGGTTCTCTTCGAGGAAAGAGCCGAATGCTTCGCCGAAGACGCTCGCGGTCGCGCCCTGTGCCTCGACCGATCCAAGCTTCGCCTTGGTCTGGCCCTCGAACTGGATTTCCGGAAGCTTCACCGAGACGACCGCCGTGATGCCTTCAAGCACGTCGTCGCCTGTGAAGTTCTCATCCTTCTCTTTGATGAGGTTTGCCGCGCGGCCATAGGTATTCAAAGAACGCGTGAGCGCGGTCTTGAAACCGGTGATGTGCGTACCGCCCTCGGGATTGTAGATATTGTTGGCAAACGCGAGGATGCGCGGCGAGATATCATCGACATACTGGAGCGCAATCTCCACCTGCACGCCATCCTGCTCCTTCTCGACGTAGAACACGTTCTTATGAACTGGCGTCTGATACTTGTTATTGAAAGCGACGAGTGATTTCAGGCCGCCCTCGAAATAGAACGCCATCGAGGGTACTTCAAGCCCGGTCTCGCGCAGATAGAAGACATCGTCGGCAAAGGACGCTTCGGTCGCCTCACGCGCATCGATGACCGTGATCCGTACGCCTTTCACGAGGTACGCCTGCTGTCGCAGATGCGAAACGATCTTGTTCCACTCCCATTCGATGCCGCCCGTGAAGATAGTCTCGTCCGGACGGAAGAAGACGATCGTACCGTGACGCTTCGTCTTGCCGATCTGCTTCACTTTCGCGACCGGCTTACCGATCTTGTACTCCTGCGTATGGATGCCGCCGTCCTTATGGACGATGACCTGCACGTTGGTCGAGAGTGCGTTCACCACCGAGGCACCGACGCCGTGGAGACCGCCCGAGACCTTGTAGCCTGAGCCTTCCCCGCCGAACTTGCCGCCGGCGTGGAGCGTAGTCATGATGGTCTCGAGTGCGGATACCTTCGTCTTCGGGTGGATCTCGACCGGAATGCCGCGCCCGTTATCGACGACGCGCACATAGCCGCCTGGCAAAAGCGCTACTTCGATGTCATCGGCGTAGCCGCCCATAGCTTCGTCGCGGCTGTTGTCGAAGATTTCCCAGATGAGGTGGTGGAGACCCTCGGGACCCGTGGTCCCGATGTACATGCCCGGACGTTTGCGGACCGGTTCGAGGCCTTCAAGCACCTGGATAGAGGAGGCGTCGTACGCTTTTCCTTTCGCCTCTTTTTCGTTTTTTGCCATAAAAAATAGCCGTGATTTCGGTACTGTTAGTATACCACAAAGCGGGCTTATTTTCTCCTTTCATTGAGGCAATTGACTTTCCGCAATGAAGATGTACTATGGCGTTAGCAGTATGTAGTACCTTACCCGCAACCACTCCGAAGGAGAGTCAGATGTCCAACGACACTGGGGAAACCCCCATCAGCAACACCATCGGTAACCTCGTTCTAACCAAGCTTGCACCGACAGAGAAAAAGAGGACTGAAGCTACGCGGGCTGTTGCTGCCGCCGAAGAAGAATTGGCTGCCGCCGATGCCGAATGTAGGGCAAAAGAGGAAGCCCTAGCGCAAGCCCGAGCGATTCGCCAGCAGGCACGCCAACAGTTCGATGCAGCCACCAACAATTGCCATGCTGCCCAGGCGGAATTCGACAACGTCATGCAACAAATCACAAACGCGACTCAGCAGATTAGCGTCAGCCGACCTGCCGTTTCGCCGGGTGTGAGCACAGCGAGCGTGGCCTCTTCGCAGAATCCGAATGTCAACATCTCGACGAAGGATTCCGGAATGCCCCAACATGTCGTGACCTACCTGAATAGCAAGGCCATCCATACCATGGGCGAGTTGGCCGCTGCGCATGACAGGCAATTCGATCGTGCCGGCGGGGATATCAAAGGCCACATCGATACGGCACTCAAAAAATACGGTTTCTCGCCGAAATTCGAAACGCAAGCTGCCACTGCATCCTGACGGCTCACCTTCACTGACAAAGCCCGCGCGTACATCGTGCGGGCTTTTTTGTACCCGTTTTTTTGCTATAGTGCAGAGCATCATGGATATAAAAATTTCGAGAGATGAGGAGATGCGGCTCCGTAAGGAGCTGGAGGGCCGCACTGACTTCGAAGCCTTGCGTGAGCGTCGTTACCTCGCGATGCCGGACCTCTCCCGCACGCCAGGTTCCCCGCTCTACGAGATCGTCGAGCGCGTGAAGAAGACGCCGGCTCTCGCAGGCTTCGATATTATCGAGATCCCCGAGATCGTGCCGGCCGACATCTCCTTCGACCTCTTCGACTTCTCAGCCGACCACCCGGCACGTTCGAAATCTGACACCTACTACGTGAATGAAGAGAACATCCTCCGTACGCACGACACGGTCTTCTGGTACTACTATTTGAATAATCCCGAAATAAAGGAACGCATCGCGCGCGGCGAACACATGGGCGCGCTCTGCTACGGCAAGGTCTATCGCAAGGACGAGATCGATAGCCGCCATATGAACGTCTTCCACCAGCTCGGCGGCTGGTACATCGCTCCGGATTCTGAAGAAGTAACCATGGAATCGTTCCAAGACGCTCTTACTCAGATCGTACAAAGCGTTTTCGGCGAGAAGGCTGTCATCCGCTTCAACCCGGACACGTTCCCCTACACCGATCCGTCGCTCGAGGTCGAGATGAACGTGAAGGGTACGGCTGCGGAGGGTCCTGCCAAAGGCGAATGGCTTGAGCTTTTCGGCGGCGGTATGCCGAAGAAGAGCGTTTTGAAGAAAATGGGTGTCGAAGGCTATCATGGCTGGGCCTTCGGTTTCGGTATCGAACGTTTCGCTATCGCCTCGATGGCGCTACCGGACATCCGCCTCCTCTGGAGCACCGATCCGCGCGTGACGAAGCAGCTCGTACTGGGAACGCCCTATCACGAGGTGAGCAAGTACCCGCCTATCGTGCGCGATATCTCGTTTGTCGTGAAGAAGAGTTTCATCCCGAACGACTACTTCGATCTCGTGCGCGAGGTGGGTGGCAATCTCGTCGAAGAGGTTGCTCTGCTCGATAAGTATGAGAACGACGAGAAATTCGGACCCGAAAACATGAGCTACGCCTACCGCGTAACTTACCGCTCCATCGAGCGGACGCTCACGAATGCGGAAGTCGACGAGCTCCACAAGAAACTCGAAGAGACGACTGCATCCGCTTTCGGTGCCACTATCCGTTAAAAAATTACTGAGCGGCCCAAGACAGGGCGCCATGTGGTACCGATTTTGCTGACTGCACATACGGCAGAAATGTGGTAAAATTGCGTTACCTTATGGATCTGGTCACCTACCCGTTCCTCTTTATCGCCCTCTACTTCGAGGCGTTTTTGCTGCTTACCTTCCTTTCTTCCCCAGCTCGAGAACAACGAAAAAATTCGACGGTGATAGCGACAGCGACCCCGAAAGTCGCGATCATCGTCCCGTGCTGGAACGAAGAATCGACGGTCGCCGGAACGGTCGAATCGCTCCTGGCGCTCGATTACCCTGCCGACAAGCTTTCGCTCGTCTTGGTAAACGACGGCTCTACTGACGGGACTGCTGCTGCCATCGACCGTTTCGCGACACATCCGCAGGTTACTGCCATCCATAAAGAAAACGGCGGTAAGTTTACCGCGATGAACCTCGCGCTCGAGCACGTCGGAGATGCCGAGTTCGTCGGCTTCCTCGATGCCGACTCCTTTGTCGCTCCAGACGCGCTTCGCGAGATAGTCGCAGGCTTCACGACCGGCGACACGGCTGCCGTCACCGCCTCAATGTCGATCCATGAGCCGCGTACGCTCCTACAGCGCATGCAGTATGCCGAATACACGTTCTCGATCATGCTCCGTCACGTCTTCTCTTCGATAAACGGCCTCTACGTGACCCCGGGACCGTTTTCTTTCTACCGATACGCCGCACTCAAGGACCTAGGCCCTTTCAAGCATGCCTACCTCGCCGAAGACATGGAGATGGCGATGCGCATCCAGCGCGCCGGTCTCAAGATCGGTAACGCGCTCCGTGCGCGCGTGTACACCAAGGGCCCGGCGACCCTCCCGAAGCTCATCAAGCAGCGCACCCGCTGGACGACCGGCTTCATCCGCAATCTTTTCTTCGATTACCGTGACCTTATCGGTGGCAAGAAGAACGCCGTGCTCGGCATCCTCGTACTCCCGCTCGGTATCCTTGCGATCGGCGGCGGCATCCTTCTCTTCGTATTCGAGCTTTCGCGTCTCGTAGAGCACGGCTTCCATGTCGCATCAGTCGCTCAGGCCGCGCCTCTTTCCTATGCTTTCACGATCCATTCGTTCACGTGGTTCTACCTGCCTATCACGTTCCTCACGGTCGCAGGCCTTCTCCTTGCAACGAGCAATGTCGTCTGGATGTCGCTTGGCAAGAACCTCTCGAAGACGCCGGGCTCGCTTACGCTGAACGTCGTCCCGTATCTCTTCCTGTACGTCTTTGTCGCGCCTTTGTGGCTCATCACCTCCGTCTCCCACGTGGCTCTTGGCACGCGCACCGTCTGGCGGTAAGCTTCCATCATCATGACGCTTTTTGCCCGTAATTCCCTTCTCGCTTTCCTTATGGCGCTCACGTTGGGCGGTATCGTCTTCTACACGGTGGATCACTTCAACCGCATGCGCCTCGCGGAGATTTCGGCTATCGAAGACCAGATCAGTATCGACACGCTTTCCCTCGATACTCAATTCTCCTTGCTCGCGGCAACGCCCTGTGAGAGCGTCGCTTCCTCGACGACCCTTTCGAGCGAACTCGCTGACCTCGGTAGCCGCCTCTCGTATGCTGAAGATCAGCTCGGGAGCAACAATGAGCAGGTTATGCGCCTCAAGAAGCAGTACTCGCTCCTTGAGATACGTGACTATCTCCTTACCAAGCAGTTTGCTGCAAAGTGCTCTACCAGACCCGTCACGGTCCTCTACTTCTACAGCAACGCCGGTGACTGCGCCGACTGCGATAAGGCCGGCTACGCCCTTTCGTACCTCCATACGACCTACCCGTCGCTGCGTGTCTATTCGTTTGATTACAACCTCGATTTGGGTGCGCTTAAGACCCTTATCGCGATCACCAAGCTCGAGGGAGACCTTCCTGCCTTCATAATCGACGGCAAGACCTCTTACGGCTTTACGACGCTCGAAGACCTCCAGAAACGCTTCCCTAAGGGTGCTCTCGCGACCTCGACTCCCGCCACTAAGTAGCGTTTTACAGCTTGTATCGCTGGTGCTATTCTCTGCGTCAGACCACAACCCGATAGAGAAAGGAGAAGAGCGATGCTCACCGAGTCGCCGCTATACCGCAACCCGATCGCCGAAAGCGTGCGAGCGGCATACGCGCACGCTCTAAGCGAAATCCGGCATGAAGGCATTCATTCGCCAAGGATATTCGAGGAGGCTTTCAAATATATGAGCTACTGGGCAACCGAGTTTGTCTTGGAACCCAGCATCTCTGGAAGACAAGCGCTGCCCGTATACGCTGCGCTCGATGCTGCGTACGATGTCACGCTGCTTCCGGAAGAGTTCCCTGCATGCAAAGAGTCTTGCGCAAACAGGGAGGAATTCCTCGATGCAAAAGTGAGATTCGTGGAGTGGACACGCCTACGATTCTCAAATCTCTGCGACGCCGCCTTCGATCCGATGGAAGAAGAACGATACTTCCGGAGGGTGCTCGATTCATTCCTCACGGCATGTCTCGCCGAACTCGGGTAGTTCCTTATCGCACGCAAAACGCTGGGTGTCCCCCAGCGTTTTTTTATTTGGAGCCGCCTCCCAGGCTCGAACTGGGGAACTTCACTTTACTGCCAAGCGAGCCGAGCGATAAAACGTGTCCGCACGTATTTGTCCGAGGCGAGTGACGGCAGGAAGAATCCCGCCAAGGGACGGGATTCTTACAAGAGAGTTGCTCTCTTATCTCGTTAGAGCCGGGGGTGAGATTCGAACTCACGACCTACGGTTTACAAAACCGTTGCTCTAACCAACTGAGCTACCCCGGCTCTAACGAGACAAGCGAACTGAGCTAAGGCGGCGCTTGCCTATTGTACCTCAGGTACGTCAGGCGCGTTCTCCTTCAGGGTCTCCTTGAAATCGGAAAGAGTCTTCACGAACTCGCGTGCGTTCTCGCGCGGTGCTGGCACCTCTTCGGTCCGTGTCCGCAAGTGGCGGACGAGTCGTGTGAGAAGACGTTCGGTAGCGCGTACCGCCTGGAGCGACAGGTGCGCGATCGTGTGCCCGAGATGGCTCAGGGCACGGTTTATCTCCTCACGCGCGAAAGCGACGAGATCCACGTGTGCGACGATGAATTCGACCTGCTCGACTTGCGTATCGAGACGCGCACGTCGGTCGGCGAAGAAACGAGTACCGGTACGCGCCTCGTACTGAGTAAGGGCGAAAAAGCCGGTAAGGAGCGCGAATGAGACGAGTACCAGGAAAAGGTACGCCACGGTGATTAGCGCGTCGAGAGGCGCGCGAAACTGCTCACCTCGACGCGTTCGCCGAACTTCTGCGTCGCTTCGTTCAAGAGCTGGCGGATGGTCTTCGATTCATCCTTGATGAACGGCTGCTCGAGGAGCACCTGATCACGGAAATAGCTTGCGAGCTTCCCTTCGAGGATCTTTGCCTGCATATCGGCAGGCTTGTCAGCGACCTCTTTCTCAAAGACGGCCGTGGCCGCGTCCTTCGCATCTGCTGGAACCTCATCAGTCGAGGTGTAAAGCGGATTCGTAGCAGCGACCTGCATCGCGATGTCGCGTGCGAGCGTCACGAAATCCGGATTCTTGGCGACGAAGTCGGTCTCACAAGAAAGGAGTACCATCGCGCCGACCGCGCCCTCGTGCATGTAGCTGCCGATCGCGCCGGCACCGAGCTCGCGGTCAGCCTTCTTCTCCGCCGAAGCTGCCGAGCGCTTCTTGAGGATCACTTCCGCCTGGGCGACGTCGCCAGCGGCCTCTTCGAGCGCCTTCTTGCACTGCATGACCGAAACGCCGGTCTTATCGCGAAGTTCCTTGATAACAGCGGTAGAGATTTCCATACGGGTATTACGATAAAAAGATGGTACCACGCTTACGTGTGGTGATCCGGGCTATGCTTGTAGATTACTTACGCGACCTGGCCTTTCTTGAAGGCCTCGACGAGCTCGGAGAGTACGAGGTCGACGGTCTCACGCGACGCATCATTCGCGACGATCGGATACGCGACCTCCTTGAGGTTGCAGTCCGAGCTCATGAGCGCGACGACCGGTATGCCGGCTTCGTTCGCCTCCTTCACCGCGTACTTCTCGTGCTTGGTGTCGACGACGAGAAGCACATCCGGCCGCTTCGTCATCGAGGTGATGCCGTCGAGGCGCTCCTCGAGACGCTTCTTCTCACGACCCATCTTGAGGAGCTCGAGCTTGGTGTGGCGCTTCGCCATTGCGCCCGTCGAGGAAGTATCCGAGAGTTCTGCGAGGCGATCAACGCGCTTCTTGATCTCGGTCCAGTTGGAGATGGTGCCGCCGAGCCAGCGGGTCGCTACATACGGCATATCGATCGACTCTGCCGCCTTCTTCACGAAAGACGCGATCTCGACCTTGCCGCCGACAAAGAGGATGGTCTTGCCTTCCTTTGCGATCGTTTCCATCGCCTTCTTAGCAGCTTCGAGCTGCTCGGAAGTCTTTGCGAGGTCGATGATCTCCTGGCGACCCTTGGTGCCGACCAGGTACGGCTTCATAGACGGGTGGCGGCGCGCCTTCACCTGCGCGAAATGCGCCCCCGTGTCGAAGAGGCGCTTCAATCCTGCCGTGTCCTGTCCTATTGCCATTTGCCCCTACTTTACCCGAATACCAGCCTGTTTGCAAGCCTAGGAAAGGCCTGATTCAGTCCGTATAGCATCTATAAAACAAGGACACGGAACGCAGGGTTCCGTGTCGTTTAATAAAGTTCATTCTTTCTGGCCCGTGACGATGATATATGCACCCATGTCCGTGTCGGTAAGACGCCTATCTGCATCTGCCAAAGCAGCTCGAGCACCGCCTTGCGCCGAGAAAATCTCATTCGGCAATACGGCGCTCAAGGCAGGATAGGTGACGAGATCCACTGCACAAGGAGCAAATAGTGCTTCCGCTTCGCCTTTAGTGTATGCCCGGGCAAATACGGAAACGCGCTCCTCATGACCATCGGCATTCAGACGCACATCAAGCGAATCATTGTGAATGTTTATTATCGCAGCCAGTCCCGCTTGCCACGGCAAGAACTCCCACCGGTACACCAACGCATCACGGTTGTAGAAGGAGAAAAAGAAACGCCCTCCCGTCTTGAGCACCCTGAACGTGTCCGCGATAACGCGACGGATGTCACGCAGATCGCTACCCGTCCCGAGACTCATGACCACAAACGATGCTGACTCGTCAGGCAACGGTATGCCGTCTTCAAGATCGACACGCTCGAACGAGACCCGTTCTTGCAGATTCCGTTCTTCAACAAGCCGCGATGCTTGCGATTGCATGTGCTGACTGATGTCATAACCAATGACCCGGTCAAATCCCCCATGCCATCGGAGAGCCACACGGCCGGTTGCGCAACCCAAGTCCACCAAGAGCGAATAGTCGGAAAGCTTCCCGATTTCCCGTGCAAGCAATTCTTCCTCGTACGCTAGATACGCATGTGTTGCGGTACAACCTTTTCCATACTCTGCGTCATAGGACGCGGAGTACCGCTCGGCCAGATATAACAGGTTGTGCTTGAGTTTCGCATACCATTCATCCTCAGTCTGCGGTTCAGCAGGAAGCCGTGCCGCCTCTTGGAGACGAACCATCTGCAGTTTGCAAGACTCGCCGATGAGTAGATACAGGAGCGTCTCCGCGAAATGCGGGTTGAGACCGAGCTCCTCAGCGATCTGTCGTATCGCCGCGATGCGCCGATCTTCGACCTCAGCACGGAAAATGTCTTCGCCCTTTGCTCGCTTGTAGGCCCCGACCTGTTCCGCAAGCATCAAGCGCTGTGCGACTAATTGAATGATCATCCCGTCTACGACCGCTATACGGGAACCAAGTGCTCCAAGATCTAGAAGCGTTTTCATTACCTTTCCTCCTTTCAGGAAAAATGTTCAGGACTACCCGACGGAACGGTACCGCAAACTGGCCATATTGTACAGTGATTGTGTCAAGTAACTATGCGTGGTATGGTTGTACCGGACAATCAACGAATGAAAGGAGCAGCATCATGTCCGATGAGATAGATACGGATGCAGTACCCTCCACAGTGCTTTCAGGTATCCGGGCAACCGGGCGCCTGCACTTCGGCAATTTCATGGGCGCAGTACGGCACTTCGTCGAGTATCAGAAGCCCGGGATTCGGTCGATGTATTTCATCGCCGATCTTCACACCCTTACCACGCTCCGCGATCCTGAGGAGTTGAGAAGCAACGTCCTTGAGATTACCAAAGATTATTTGGCGGCAGGACTTGACCCCGATCAGTCGGTCATCTACGCGCAGTCGAGCGTTCCGGAAATCATGGAACTATCTCTGCTACTCTCGATGCTCCAACCAGTCGGCCAACTTCAAGCAATACCGACGTTCAAGGATAAGGTTCGTAAGCAACCGAACGATGTGAATCTTGGCCTCTTGTCTTATCCTGTTCTCATGGCTGCGGACATCCTCGGGCCACGTGCCACACTCGTACCGGTAGGTGAAGACCAGCGACCGAATGTCGAGCTAGCCCGCAATCTGGCAGAGCGTTTCAACAATCGCTTCGGTAAGCTGTTTACCTTGCCTGAAATGCTCTTGGAGATGGTCAAGGTACCCGGTCTCGATGGTGAGAAGATGGGAAAATCCGAAGCAGATAACGCCATCAATCTGGATGCGCCGATAGAGGATATCCGTAAACGGTACCTCAGGCTCGGCATCACCGACCCGGAGCGCATCAGAGCTTCGGATCCTGGCGATCCATTCAATCGTTGTCGTGCGGTGTATCCGCTCCATGAGATGATTACCCTGGGAGAGCACGATAGTCGCGAGATAGCAACCGCCTGTCAGAATGCCACGATCGGCTGTGTCGAGTGCAAGAATCGACTGGTCGAAAGCATCGCGGTCCTAATCGAGCCTTTCCAGGAGCGTCGTCGCGAGCTCGCGTCGCAAGACGCTCTCGTTCGTGAAGTTCTGCATGAAGGAGGCAAGAAGGCTCGGCAGATCATCACTGAGACTACTGCCATCGTTCGTGACAAGATGGGTATCGTGATCTATTGATCCTTGGTCCGCCAAGAACGGACAACGCCAGCGGAGATTTCTCCCTGGCGTTCTTTTATTTTTATACCTATCCCTCGTGCGGTGCTTGCTCAGTAAAAAACCCCAGGAGTCGCGATGCTTCCGGTGAAGCTTGCACGACAGACCCCGCGCTTACATCCTCGGGCAGGTAGCCCGGCATACGCTCGATACGTTTTTTCACATCGTCCGCTGTCAGTTCAGGATGAAATTGCGTAGTATAAACATGCTTGCCATAACGTAACGCACTAAAGCGACACTGGGGCCCGTACGCTAAAAGCGTTGCTCCTTTCGGCAGCACCGTCACGCTGTCTTTGTGCCCATACTGAGCGAGAAATGAATCGGGCATTCTAGAAAAAAGAATGTCTGTGTGCCCCATGTCCGTCAACTGTACCGAGTGCGTTCCCATCTTACTTTGCGCCTGATCATTCATAACGTTACCGCCGCGTAAATCGGCAATAATCTGATGGCCGAAGCAAACGCCAAAAGTAGGAAAATCCGATTCTATAACAAACGCGACGAGTGCTCGCAAACGGTCACGAACTTCACCGCCAATACGACGCGCCTCGTCATCGGGTGACCTGCCACCGTCAAGATCGAACTCGCCAGATCCTCCAAGAATAAGTGCGTCGTAACCAGCAAGAAGCACTGACGGATCGTTGAAAGGTGTAGCTTGGTCAAAAATAGAGATTGGCACGACCGTGACTCTGGTACCTAGAGCCGTACGATATTCTTGTTGCTCGAGATCGACCATGTCTGGCCGCTTTCGAAATTGGATAAACAATATACGTTGCATACGAGTATATTACCGGCGAGCGCTATTCTTGTAAAAGAAAACAGGAGAAGCGAGCTTCTCCTGTTGAATTGAGCTTCATGAGCTGATACAAAGCTCGTGACAACGCCTTACCCAAGAGGCAATCTCCCCAACGTCTTTGGTTGCGCCGAACATGCGAAATTCGATAGTGCCATGGACTGATATGCGGATAAGTGTCCAGCATTTCCTTGGATCTTCTGCGAACCCTTTCTCCAAGGCGATCTGGTGGAAGTGTTCCCAACTATCAAACGGACGAGGCACCGGATTCGGAGCGACGACGCGATACGTTGCGAGGCGTTCTCCTGCTGAATGGTCTCCTTCCAAACAAAGTGCGTCTGTTTTTGCGATGACCTTGTTGTATATTCGGAGCGCCGTTTCATGGTCAGGCATACCGACATGCACGTGTGTCCCAGTCACTCGACAAGCAGCCAACAGCACTTCCCTCGGCATCGATTTCGTTATTTCCGCATACCGTCCAGTAGGATCAGGATACACATCGAGTGGCATCGACTCCGAAGCTAATTCTTCATGAAGCGGACGTAACCCGAGCACATGGAGCGACCTTTCAAGTTGAGTGTGCTGCCAAGCAAGCTCTTCTTCAAATGTGTCGATTGATGCGGGCGAGGTCCTCGTTTCAATCTGGCATGCCGAAAGTTCGTACCCGACCGCTTGAGCCATATCAGCGTCTGAACCGTTTGGCATCTGCCATGGATTCTTCTTCATATAGGCGAGTGCCTCAAATGCGCTTGGCACTATCGCACCGAAAATGTCCGTAATGAAACATTCTCGTTCGACGCCAACATGGTATGCCATCGCAGGATTGAAACAAAAACGATTTTTGAATGCTTGGATATCCGACATGATCATTCCTCCTATGCGAACGTAAAAGATCTTGGTTAAAGAGCGAGGGGTTGCCTGAAGAAAAACCCGCCCTTAAGACACGAGCGCTTGCTTTGTGTCGTAAGGGCGGGTTTCCGCGGTGCCACCTCACTTTGGTCTTACCGTCTCAGGAATCCGCGTGATGCGGTCCGATAACGGTTCGCTCTTGGTTACGGGAGCTGCCGGACTTCCACTCACGCAGAAGTCACCCTGCCTTGCGGCGATTCCGGCCCAACCCCGCGTTCACGCGGGACCGGAATCAAGGGTGTTATCTAGTTAGGAGAGTACCAGAAAACTCTCAGATTCGTCAATCCTCGTCGTTTTCGGGTGCGCTACCACCGCCAGCAGCCTGAAGGGCCGCGACGATGTCGTCCAGATCGCCGCCAAGGATCTTGGGCAGGTTATGCCAGGACTCCTTAAGACGGTGGTCGGTGACACGGTCCTGAAGGATATTGTAGGTACGGATCTTTTCCGAACGGTCTCCGGTACCGATCTGCTCCTTGCGCTCGGCAGCATGCTTCCTCGCCTCTTCCTCCTCGTGGAGCTGTTCGAGTTTCGCGGTGAGGATCTGCATGGCCTTCTCGCGGTTAGCGAGCTGGCTCCTCTCGCTCGAGGAGCGGACGTCGATGTTGGTGGGCTTGTGGATGAGCCGCACCGCCGTCTCGACCTTGTTCACGTTCTGACCACCGGCTCCCCCAGAGCGCGAGAACTCCATCTCTATGTCGGCCGGATTGATCTCGATCATCGACTTCGCGCGGATAGGTAGCACCGCGACCGACGCGGTCGAGGTATGGATGCGGCCCGACTTCTCGGTGACCGGCACGCGCTGCACGCGATGCACGCCGGTCTCGTAACGGAGCGCATCGTACGCATCCTTGCCGCTTATCTCAAGCGTAAGATCGTCGACCGAGCGCATCTTCCAGCCGCGACGCTCCGCGTACTTCTGGTACATCTCCTTGAGCTCCTTAGCAAAGATAGACGCCTCGTCGCCGCCCGCGCCGGCGCGGAGCTCCATAACGACCGAGATGGGTGCTGCAGCCTCTTCCTTGTCCTTTGCGAGAATCTGCTCTATCTC